>PNAZ01000016.1 GCA_003169655.1 Chloroflexota bacterium | reverse complement strand
CGTCGACGACCGGCCGGCCGCCTTCGACGCCCTGTCGATCGGCACCGACATCCAGCGCCGGATCGGGGTCAAGACCTCGCGCGATGAGCCCCTCGCCCGGTTCACCACGCTGCGCCTTGGCGGACCGGCCGACCTCTTCGCGGTCGCCCACAACGCGTTCGAGCTGCGCAAGCTGGTCCAGTTCGCCCGGGCCCGGGGCCTCGAGCACACGGTCCTCGGGCGGGGCAGCAACGTCGTGATCGCCGATGCCGGGATTCGTGGCCTGCTGATCCAGGACCGGGCGGAGGGGATCGAGATCATCGACGGAACCCTGGTCGCCGAGGCCGGCGTGCCGATGGCCCGGGCGGCGACGGCCAGCCAGGTGGCGGGCCTGTCCGGGCTCGAGTTCGGGCTGGCGATCCCGGGTACGGTGGGCGGGGCCGTGTGGGCCAATGCCGGGGCCCACGACTCGACGACCGACGCTGTCCTGCGCGAGGCCCGGGTCCTGACCGCGGACGGCAGCGAGGGCCAGCTGACGCCGGGCGAGCTCGAGCTCGGCTATCGCGACAGTCGCCTGAAGCGAGGCGGCCTGCCCGCCGAGATCGTGCTGGGGGCGACCTTCCAGCTCGAATCGGCTTCGGCCGAGGCGATCAAGGGGCGGCTCGAGGAGATCAAGCACTGGCGCCAGGAGCACCAGCCGCTGGGCACGCCGAGCGCCGGGTCCTGGTTCCGCAACCCGCTGCCCGAGTCCGCCGGGGCGCTGATCGAGCGGGCCGGGCTCAAGGGCCTCCGGATCGGCGGCGTCTCGGTCAGCGAGAAGCACGCCAACTTCCTGGTCAATGACCGGAAGGGCAGCGCGACCGACCTCCGCCGGCTTGCCGACCGGGTTCGCGCGGTGGTCCGGCGGGCGACCGGGATCGAGCTCGTCGAGGAGGTCGTCTACCTCGGCGACTGGGGTGACTGGCAGCCGGAGCTGAGCCGGTGACCGAGCGGCCGCCGGTCGTCGTCCTGCTCGGCGGGCCGTCCGCGGAGCACGACGTCTCGATCGTCTCGGGATCGGCGGTTGCGGCCGCGCTGGCCGGGGCGGGCTACCTGGTCGAGCGGGTCGTGATCGACCTGGCCGGCCGCTGGTGGCCGCTGCCAGGGGCCGAGAGCCGTCCGGCGGCGGGCGCCTCCATCCTGGTCCCGGCCGACTTCGATGATCCCGCGGCCCTCGGTGCGAGCGGCCCCGAGTCGAGCGGGGCGGTCCTCGAGCGGCTCGCCCAGCGATCGCCCCGACCGGTCGTCTTCATCGCCCTCCACGGCCCGTTCGGCGAGGACGGCATCGTCCAGGCATTGCTCGAGGCGGCCGACCTGCCGTACACCGGCTCGGGTGTGGCGGCTTCGGCCCTGGGGATGGACAAGGCCCTGTTCAAGCGCCTCGTCCGGGGGATCGGGCTGCCGCTCGTCGACTGGCGCGAGATCCCGGCCCGGCGCTGGGCCGCCGATCCGGCCGGCGTCCTGGCCGAGCTCGAGGCCTTCGCGGCGGGGACCGCTGACCCGCGCCTGATCTTCAAGCCGGCCCGTCTCGGCAGCTCGGTCGGGATGACCCTCGCCCACGGGGTCGACGAGCGTCCGGGCGCCCTGGCCGCGGCCTACGAGCACGACACGCTGGCCCTCGCCGAACGCTACGTCGTCGGCGCCCGGGAGCTCGAGGTGGCCGTCCTCGGCAACGATCCGGGCCGGCTCGAGCTGTATGGGCCGGGCGAGATCCTGTCCGGCCACGAGTTCTACGACTATGCCGCGAAGTACACCCCGGGCCTGTCCGAAACCTCGCCCAGTGCCGACGTCGACCCGCTCCTCCGGGCGACGATCCTGAAGATCGCCCGGGACGCCTATCGGGCGATCGGCGCCGAAGGCTTCGCCCGGCTCGACTTCCTGGTCGAGGGCGGGACCCCCTTCCTGTCCGAGATCAACACGATCCCCGGCTTCACCCCGATCAGCCTCTTCCCGGCGATGGCCGCGGCCGGCGGCTACGACTTCGCGGCCCTCGCCGGTCGGATTGTCGAGCTCGGGCTCGAGCGTTGGTCGGGCCGGGTCCGCCGCCGGCTCGTGCCCGCTGGCCTGCCCCGATGAGCCGCCTGCCGACCCGGCGGGTGGCTCAGCCCCGCGCCGGGCGGCCGATTCGCCGGTCCTCGGCCGGCCTGTCGCGAACCCGGGCGCTGGCCGCCTTCTTCCTGGTCCTGGCCGGCCTCGCGATCTACGGGGTGGGTGCCTCGCCGGTCTTCTCGTTCCGCTCGCCGATCGACCTCCAGGGCGCCCACTGGACGCAACCGACCGACGTTGCCGCCCTGCTGGCGATCAGCGACGGGACGAACCTGGTGACCCTCCAGACCGACGACCTGGCCGCCCGGCTGGCTGGCCTGCCGGCCGTCAGCTCGGCCGAGGTCCGGGTCGTCCTGCCCAACACGATCCGGGTCAGCCTGGTCGAGCGCCAGCCGATCCTGATCTGGCAGACCTCGACCGGCCGCTTCCTGGTCGACCGGACGGGCCTCGCGTTCATCCGCCTGGCCGACGGGGCGGCCGTCCCGAACGGCCTGCCCACGATCACCGACAACCGGGCCAGCGCGCCGCTGAGCGTCGGCGCGTCGATCGATTCGGTCGCCTTCGACGCGGCGACCCGTCTCGGCTCGCTCAAGCCCGCCGACCTCGAATCGGCCGCCAACGGCCTGATCGTGACCCTGACCGACGACCAGGGCTTCACCCTGACGGCCGTGCCCAACCTGTGGAAGGCCACCTTCGGCTTCTACACGACCAGCCTCCGGCCGCCGTCGATGATCCCCGGCCAGGTCGAGCTCCTGCGCAGCCTGCTCGCCGGCCGCGAGGCGCAGGTGGCATCGGTGATCCTGGCCGACACCGTGAATGGGACCTATACCCTCAAGGCGAAACCATGAGCCACGCAGAGCCTCGACCGCAGCGATGGTCTGGTAGCCTTGCCGAAACGCACCGGCTGGAGGGCCCTCGCGCGTGCTCCTACCCCTGGCGGGCCTTGGCCTTGGCGTCCTGCTGGGGCTCCTCCTCAAGGTCAACGTCAGCTTCGAGGTCGCCCGCTACTCGGGCGTGGCGATCGTGGCGGCCCTCGACTCGGTGCTCGGCGCAGTCCGGGCGGAGCTGGACGGCGTCTACGACAATCGGATCTTCGTCAGCGGCTTCATCACCAACGCGGTCGTGGCCGTGTTGCTCACCTTCCTCGGCGATCGGCTGGGCCTGGATCTCTACCTCGTGGCTCTGGTGACCTTCGGCCCGCGGATCTTCCAGAACCTGGCCCTGATTCGACGGCACTTCCTGTAAAGGGGACACGTAAGCGTGGAACGAGAGGCAGTCCTGGTTGGGATCGACGTCGGAACGACGAAAGTCTGTGCGCTGATCGGCGAGGTCAGCGCCGACGGCGCGTTGACGATCATCGGCAAGGGCACCGTTCCGGCGACCGGCCTGAAGAAGGGCGTGGTCGTCAACATCGAGCAGACGATCAACTCGATCGCCCAGGCCGTCGAGCAGGCCGAGCGACTGTCCGGCTGGAAGATCGACCGGGCCTTCGTCGGGGTCGGCGGCCAGAACGTCGAGTCGCAGAACTCGCGCGGGGCGGTGGCCGTCAGCGGCCATGACCGCGAGGTAAGCCGCGAAGACGTGAATCGGGCGACCGAGGTGGCCCGGGCGGTCTCGATCCCGTCGAACCGGGAGGTCCTCCATGTCCTGCCCCGGGGCTTCATCGTCGACGGCCAGGAAGGCGTCAAGGATCCCCTCGGGATGAGCGCCATCCGGCTGGAGGTCGAGACCCACATCGTGACCGCCGCCGCGACCGCGGTCCAGAACCTCCAGAAGTGCGTGATGGCCGCCGACGTGAAGATCGACGAGCTCGTGGCCAGCTCGCTCGCCTCGGCCGAGGCGGTCCTGACCGAGACCGAGAAGGACCTCGGGGTTGGAGTCGCCGACATCGGCGCGGGCACGATCGACATCGCCCTCTTCTCCGATGGCTCGCCCTTCCACACCAGCGTCCTGCCCGTCGGCGGCAACAACGTGACGATGGACATCGCGGCGGTCCTCAAGACGAGCCTGCAGGTGGCCGAGGAGCTCAAGGTCCGCCACGGGACCTGCGACCTGCGCTCGGTCGACGCCGACGAGATGATCAGCGTCAGCGTCCTGGGCGAGGAGGCTGGCCGCTCGGTCAGCCGGATGGAGCTCTGCCAGATCATCGAGGCCCGCTGCCGCGAGACGCTGGAGCTGGTCCGCAACGAGATGCGGGCGAGCGGCCACGGGATGCTCCCGGCGGGGATCGTGCTGACCGGTGGGGCGGCCCAGCTGGCCGGCCTCTCGGAGCTGGGCCGGGAGGTCCTCGAGATGCCCGTCCGGATCGCCGGCCCGACCGGTGTCGGCGGCCTGGTCGACAACCTCATGACGCCGGCCTACAGCACCGCGATCGGCCTCCTCCGCTGGGGTGCCGCGGTGACGATGGCCGGCGAGCCGGTCCGCTACGACTCGGCTCCGGCCGGCGGGATCATCGGCCGGATCCGGGACGCCCTGCGCAACCTCTTCCCGTAACCGATCGGCCCCGCATCACCTGAGGCGCCAATTTCGGCCGGAGATCGATGCGCCGGCGTATTGACGTGACGGTATACTCGCCGGACGTTTCCCGAGAGAACCTAACCGACCGTCCGGGCCCCTTCGCTCGACGGCGTATCAGCTGATCGAAACGGCCCCCGGGCGGGCCGCCGGAGGTTACCGACATGCCGCTTCGCTCCGATTCCGAGAACTTCGCGCTGATTCGCGTCGTCGGCGTCGGTGGCGGCGGGAGCAATGCGGTCAACCGGATGATCCGGGCCGAGATGATGGGCGTCGAGTTCATCGCCTGCAACACCGATGCCCAGGCACTCCTCCAGAGCGACGCGCCGCACAAGATCCGGATCGGGGACAAGATGACCCGCGGCCTGGGTGCCGGCGGCGACTCGTCAATCGGCCAGCGGGCCGCCGAAGAGGACACCGAGAAGATCGCCGAGGCGCTGCGCGACTCGGACATGGTCTTCATCACGGCCGGGCTGGGCGGCGGGACCGGCTCGGGCGCGGCCCCCGTCGTGGCCGAGATCGCCAAGGAGCTCGGGGCCCTGACGATCGGGGTCGTGACCAAGCCGTTCTCGTTCGAGGGCAACCGGCGCAAGCTGGTCGCCGAGAAGGCCGCCGACGAGCTGCGGGCCAAGGTCGACACCCTGATCACGATCCCCAACGACCGGCTCAAGGACGTCGTCCAGAAGAACACCTCGATCGTCGATGCATTCCGGGTCGTCGACGATGTCCTGCGCCAGGGTGTCCAGGGGATCAGCGACATCATCACGGTGCCCGGCCTGATCAACCTCGANNCGCCGACGTGCGCACGATCATGAAGGACGCCGGCTCGGCACTGATGGGCATCGGCCGCGCATCCGGTGAGAACCGGGCGGTCGAGGCCGCCCGCCAGGCGATCGCCAGCCCGCTCCTCGAGGTCAACATCAACGGCGCGCAGGGGATCCTGTTCAACATCACCGGTAGCTCCAACCTGAGCCTGCACGAGGTGACCGAGGCCGCCGAGGAGATCCGGGCCGCCGCCGACCCGGAGGCCAACATCATCTTTGGGACGAGCTTCAACGAGCGCCTCGGCGACGAGGTGATGATCACCGTGATCGCCACCGGCTTCGACGCCAACCGCAAGCGTGAGGCGGTCGGACCGAGCGCCGCCGCGACCTCGTTCGAGAACCAGGGCGGCATCCGGCGCGACTACTACGCCGAGCTCGAGGAGCAGCGCCGGGCCGTGGCCGACGACCGCCCCGAGGAGCATGGGCGCGAGGCGGCGGCTGTCCGTGTCGAGAGCCGGAGCGTTGGCGAGCCGGTCGTCCAGCCCGTCCGGCGGGCGGCGATCGACCCCGACGACCTCGACATCCCGAGCTTCCTCCGCCGCCCGAAGTAGCCCGCGCCGGTGGCGACCGGCGCCGACCTCGAGCCAGCCGATCCGGGTGACGTCGCGCTCTTGGGCGCCCGCCATGCGGCGGTCCTTGATCGAATTGGCCGGGCCGCCGGGCGGGCCGGTCGCGATCCAGGCGCTGTCCGGCTGGTCGCCGTTTCGAAGACGGTGCCCGCCGAGCGCCTGCGCGCGGCTGTCGCGGCGGGCCTGACCGTCCTCGGCGAGAACCGGGTCCAGGAAGGCGAGGCGAAGCGAGCGCTGGTCCCCGGCGCACGCTGGGAGCTGATCGGCCCGCTCCAGTCGAACAAGGCTCGCCGCGCGCTGGAGACGTACGAGGTGATCCAGTCGGTCGATTCGCTCGAGCTCGCCGGGCGGCTGGATCGGCTGGTGGCGGAGGTGCGCGGTCCCGGCCCGCCGCTCGGTGTCTTGCTCCAGGTCAACGTCGACGACGACCCGGCCAAGGCGGGCTTTGCCCCGGCAGCGCTCGAGGCGAGCCTCGCGGCGATCCTCGACCTGCACGGCCTGCGCGTCGGCGGTCTCATGACGGTCGGCCGATTCGTCGACGATCCGGAAGCGGCCCGGGCGACCTTCCGCCGCCTGCGCGAGCTGGCCGCCCGGCTGCGGGCGGCCGAGCCCCGGCTGGGGCCGGACCTGTCGATGGGCATGAGCGCCGATTTCGAGGTGGCGATCGAGGAGGGCGCAACGGTCGTGCGGGTCGGCCGGGCCCTGTTCGGCGAGCGTCCGCTCATCGCGCCCCCGCCGGCCTGAGGCGTCGGTGGTCGCGTTCCTTGCCGGTCGGCGAGGGCCCGGGCTATGATCGGCCGGCGCGGGCACGCCGCCCGTCGGCACTTCGGGGCGATTGGCTCAGTCGGTTAGAGCGCGCGGTTCACATCCGCGAGGTCACTGGTTCGAATCCAGTATCGCCCACCACCGAACCCCACCAGGACTGGGCCTTCGGGCCCTGGTTCTGCTTTTCGGCCCCTGATTCTGCTTTCGGCCCGGCCATTCCTGACAGGATCCGGCGGGTAGCGGGAGGTACGGTGGACGGCATGAGCGAGATGACCATTCGACCCGCCTACAGCAAGTGGCCCGAGTACAACCGCCGTCTGCGCGAGGTCGTCGCAGCGCTGACCGGCGAGCAGCTGGCGATCCGCCCGGCGCCCGAACGCTGGCCGCTATGGGCGAGCGTGGGCCACACCGCCTGCCAGCGGGTCTTCTGGCTGTGCGACTTCGCCGGTGAGCCGGGCGCCGAGTCCACGCCGTTCACGAGCGCTGGCGACAACTGCCCCGGTGACGACGACCTCGAGCATGTCCTCAGCGCCGGTGCGCTCGTCGCGGCGCTCGACTCGACCTTCCGCATTGTCGAGGGCTGCCTCGACCGCTGGACCCTGGAGATGCTCGCTGTGGAGATCCGTCGCCCCGAGTGAGACGACTCGTGGGTGCACACCCGGGGCTCGGTGATCCAGCGGGTCTTCAGCCATGATGTCTACCACTGCGCCGAGTTGAACGAGGCGCTCGGGATCGCGGGCCTCCCCCAGGTCGACCTCTGGGACTGAGCTCCGCCCGTGCGGCGCAAAGGAAGGAAGACTCGATGTCGCTGCTGGCCAGGATCAAACGGGCGCTGTCGGGGGCAGCTGCTGGATCCGATCCGGAGCCCGCCCCGCGCCATGAGCGTCGCGAGGCGGGGCGGGAGCGGAATCACGAGACCGGTGAGCCGGCCTGGGAGGAGAGCGATCGGGTCGACGAGCCACCCGGCGCCGGTAAGCGCAATCCCGATGCGGCGCCCGAGATCCTCGGCGGCAGCTGACGCCGGGATGCGCATCGAGCGCTACGACGCCGATCGCGGCGCGTTGCTGCCGCTCTTCGCCCTGGCCGATGATTCGGCGACCCAGGTCGCCAGGTATGTCTCGCTCGGCGAGATCCTCGTCGCCCGGGATGGCGAGCTGATCGTCGGTCACGCCCAGATCGTCGAGTCGGGCAGGCCCGGCGAGTTCGAGCTGAAGAGCCTCGCCGTTCTCGGGCCACGCCAGGGCGCAGGGCTCGGCCGCGAGCTGGTCGAGGCTGTGGTCGCTCGCTGTCGTGAGCGCGGCGGCCAGCGCCTGATCGTCTCGACGGCTGCCGCTGCCGTCGGCACGTTGCGCTTCTACCAGCGCCAGGGCTTCCGGATGTACCTGATCGTTCAGGACGCCTTCGGACCGTCCACGGGCTATCCGGACGGGCGGCTCATCGACGGCGTACCGCTCCGCGATCAGGTCTTCCTGGAGCTCGACCTCGAGTCCGGCTGATCGTGAGCACTGCGTTCGTCGCCTGCCCCGACTGCGGCGGGCAGTTTCCGGCGGTTGACGGGCCCACGCATGCCTATGTGGGCGGCTCTGCCGGTTGCTGGGCGGCGTTCGGCGAGCTCGGCGGCCGCGAACTCCAGCTGGGAATCCTGGGGCCGGATCGTCTCTCGGTCCACGCCTATATGGCCCAGCATCCGGGCGACCGCGGCCGCCGGCAGGCACAGTCCGTCGGCATCCACCTCATGGTCCTGTGTGCCGTCCTCGAGCGGAGTGTTTCGGTCGCGGACGCCGTGGCGGCGATGCCCGCCTGGCTCGACGGCCGGCCTGACGTGCCCTGGCTCACAGCGCCAACCGAACCGTATGCGGCCACGATCCAAACGCTGCCGGCGACTGGGGACCGGCCGGCGCTCGAGTCTGCCGTCCGGCTGTGGGCCGAGGGGGTCTGGACGGGCTGGTCAGCTCATCACGGCACGATCCGCCGCTGGCTCGACCTCGGCGCCATCGGCTGATCTAACGAATCACGTTCCGCGGCCAACGTCCGGGATATGCGCCCGGTCAAGGCCACCAGGCCGCGGCTACGCCTGGGCGAGGCGGCGGAGGACCGTCGGCAGGATGCCGCCATTGCGGTAGTACTCGAGCTCGATCTGGCCATCGAGCCGGCAGCGGACGGTGAATCGCCGCTCACGGCCGCCGCCGGCGGGATCGGTCGGATCAGCTTTGGCGACCACCGTCAGCTCGCCGCGCGGTCGGAGGCCGTGGGCGATGCCCTCGATCGAGTACGTCTCGCGGCCGGTCAGGCCGAGCGAGGCGGCCGTCTCGCCGGGCTGGAACTGGAGCGGCAGGATCCCCATCCCGACCAGGTTGGAGCGATGGATGCGCTCGAAGCTCTCGGCGACCACCACCCGGACGCCGAGCAGGGCCGGCCCCTTGGCCGCCCAGTCACGCGACGAGCCGGAACCGTATTCCTTGCCGGCCAGCACGACCAGCGGCACGCCCTCGGTCGCATAGCGCTGGGCGGCGTCGAAGATGAACGACTGGGCGCCGTCGGGCAGGTGAACCGTGTAGGGGCCTTCCTTGCCCTCGACCAGGAAGTTGCGCAGGCGGATGTTGGCGAAGGTGCCCCGGATCATCACCTCGTGCTGCCCGCGCCGGGCGCCGTACGAGTTGAAGTCGAGCGGCCCCACGCCGTGGGCCTGGAGCCAGCTGCCGGCCGGCGACGAGGGCGAGATCGACCCCGCGGGGGAGATGTGGTCGGTCGTGACCGAGTCACCCAGGACGGCCAGGACGCGTGCCCCGATGAGGTCCGAGAGCGGCGCCGGCTCGATCCCGACCCCGTCGAGGAACGGGGGCCGAGCGACGTAGGTCGAGTCCGGATCCCAGGCAAAGCGATTGCCGTCCGGGATCGGCAGCGCCCGCCACTGGTCGTCGCCGGCGAAGACGCTGGCGTAGGTTCGGCGGAAGAGCTCGGGTGAGATCGATGTGCCGATCACCGTCCGGATCTCCTCGGGCGCCGGCCAGATCTCCGAGAGGAAGACCGGCTGCCCGTCGGAGCCGACGCCGAGCGGCTCGCTGGTCAGGTCGATGTCCACCCGGCCGGCCAGGGCGAAGGCGACCACGAGCGGCGGCGAGGCGAGATAGCTGGCCCGGGCGAGGGGGTGGATCCGGCCCTCGAAGTTGCGGTTGCCCGACAGGACGGCGGCCACGACCAGGTCGTGAGTCTCGATCGCCGCCGCGATCGGCGCGTCGAGCGGGCCGGAGTTGCCGATGCAGGTGGTGCAGCCGTAGCCGGCCAGGGCGAAGCCGAGGGTGGCCAGGGGCGCCATCAGCCCGGCCGCCTCGAGGTAGCCGGTCACCGCCCTGGAGCCCGGCGCGAGCGACGTCTTGACCAGCGGCGAGACCCGCAGCCCACGGGCGACGGCATTGCGGGCGAGCAGGCCGGCGCCGACCATCACCGTCGGATTCGAGGTGTTCGTGCACGAGGTGATCGCCGCGATCGCGACCGACCCGCTCCGGATCACCGCCCGCTCACCGTCGAGCTCCACGACGACGGCCCCATCGGCGCCATCGGCGGGCCCTCCTTCGCCCTCCATCCGGGCCGCCGCGGGCGACGGCGTGGCGGCCGGGAAGGAGGATCGGAAGTTGGCCGGCAGCTGGCCCAGTGGGACCCGATCCTGGGGGCGGCGGGGGCCGGCCACGGCCGGGTCGACGCTGGCCAGGTCGAGCTCGAGCAGGTCGTCGAACGCGGGCGCGGCGCCCGGCTCGCGCCACAGCCCCTGGGCCCGGGCATAGCGCTCGACGAGGTTGACCTGCTCCTCGCTGCGACCGGTCAGGCGGAGGTAGCTGAGCGTCTCGTCGTCGATCGGGAAGAGGGTCGAGGTCGCTCCGAACTCGGGGCTCATGTTGCTGATCGTGGCCCGGTCGGGCAGGGCCAGCGAGGCCAGCCCGTCGCCGGTGAACTCGACGTAGGCGCCGACCACACCGAAGCGGCGCAGCATCTCGGTGACCACCAGGACGAGGTCGGTGGCGGTCGATCCGCTGGGCAGCGTCCCGTGCAGGCGGACCCCGACGATCCGGGGCATCGGCTGGTAGAGCGGCTGGCCGAGGAGGACCGCCTCGGCTTCGATCCCGCCCACGCCGTAGCCCAGGACACCGAGCCCGTTGACCATCGTGGTGTGCGAGTCGGTGCCCACAAGGGTGTCCGGAAAGGCGACCGGGCCGTCCTCGTCGGCGCGCGTGGTGACCACGCTGGCCAGGTACTCGAGGTTCACCTGGTGGACGATGCCGGTCCCCGGCGGGACGACCCGCAGGCCCTCGAACGCCTCCTGCGACCAGCGCAGGAGCTGGTAGCGCTCGCCGTTGCGCTCGTATTCACGCTCGACGTTGAAGGCGAATGCGCGTGGCGTCCCGAACTGGTCCACCTGGACCGAATGGTCGATGACCAGGTCGGCCGGCACCAGCGGATTGATCCGGGCGGGATCACCGCCGAGGCCGGCCATCGCGTCGCGCATCATCGCCAGGTCGACGATCGCTGGCACCCCCGTGAAGTCCTGGAGGAGGACCCGGGCGGGCATGAATGGAACCTCGACCTCGGCCGCGCTGCCGGGCTGCCAGGCGGCCAGTGTCCGGACATCGTCCTCGCTGACCACCCCGCGGCCGGCGTGGCGGAGGACGTTCTCGAGCAGGATCTTGAGGGTCATCGGGGCGCGTTCGAGGGGTGTCGCCAGGCCCACTGCGGTCGAGCCCGACGGCCGTTCGAGCCCCTCGAGAGCCGCCAGCCGGTAGTAGTCGGGCAGGCCCGGACCGAGGCTGGTCCGGGCGGCAAAGGGATCGTGAATTGGCACCGCTGACCCTTCTGTGGCGTCGCTAGACTCGTGGCATGGAAGCGTACTGCCGCCGATGAAGGTCTGGGGCGAGCCCCGCGGCGAGCCGGACGGCGGCCAGCCCGGGGCGGCCAGCTCGAGTGACGCCCGCCTNNCGATCACGGGCATCCGCACGAGCACGCCGCGCCAGGGCAGCCGCCCTACATCGGGATCGTCGGTGCCGGCGCCGTGGGCACGGCTCTTGGCGTCGCCCTCAGTCGGGCGGGTTGGCCGATCACCGCGGTCGCCAGCCGGGACGCTGGCCGGCGGGAGCGTTTCAGCCGGCTGGTCGGGGGCACCCGCGCCTTTGCCGAGGCGACGGCGATCCTCGACGAAGTCGAGCTGATCATCCTGGCCGTCCCGGATGACGCCCTGGCCGGGCTGGCCGCCGGCCTCCGGCTCTACTCCGGGCAGGCCCTGATCCACACCAGCGGCGCCCTCGGGGCCGAGGTCCTCGAGCCGGCGATGGCCGCCGGGACCCAGATCGGCTCGTTCCACCCCCTGGTCGCCTTCGCCGACACCGAGCGAGCGGTCGCGGCGCTCCACGGTGCGACGATCGCAGTCGAAGGCGACGACCAGCTGGTCGCCCTGCTGGCCGGAATGGCGGAGGCAATCGGGGCGACGGCGGTCCGCCTCGCGCCGGGCTCGAAGTCGGCCTATCACGCGGCCGCCGTCCTGGCCGCCGGTGGCTTCGACGCCCTGCTCGACGCGATCGCCGAGCTCGGCCGGGTGGCCGGCCTCGATGAGGCCAGCTCACTGGCCATCTACGGACCGCTGATCGAGCAGACCCTGGGCAATGCCCGTGCCCTCGGGATCCGGGCCGCGCTGACCGGGCCGATCACCCGCGGCGACGTCGGCACGCTGCGCGCCCACATGGCCACGATCGCCGCCGACGCCCCCGCGGTGGTCGACCTGTATCGCGCCGCGGCCGAGCGTGAAATCGCCCTTGCCGCCGACCGTGGCGCGCTGACACCGGACGCTGTGCTCGGACTGCGCGCCGCTCTTGCATTGCAGTCCTGAGCAGGTAGGATTGCGGGATGCAGCACAGCATTGCCGCGAAGTACGCGGCGCGTCCCGCAGCGCGTTTCGTCCGCTCATCGCCGCGCGCCCGCGAGCGCCGGCTTGGGCTTCGGACCCAGACGTTCCAGGCCGCGTCGAGCCACCAGACGGCATTGCGCCGGACGGACCTCGGACCCTATGTGCAGCTCCGTGCCAGCTGGCGCTCGATCCAGCCGGCCCGCTCATCAGCAGGAGCCCAGACCGGCCGGATCCGGCCGGCGGTCACGTTTCGCTGGATGCGCCTCGGTCAGCCCATCAGGCGTGACCGGCCGAGTGCCGCGTCGGCGCCGTGGCTCGCCTGAGGAGCGGTAGCGCAACTTCCGCCGGCGGGATCGTCATCCGGCGCGAAGCGGGCATACCCCAGTTCGTAGCCGGCCGCCGGCGACGCGAGGGAGACCATTACACCTGGACCTTGCCCAAGGGCACGCCCAACCCCGGCGAAACGACCGAGCAGACCGCCCTGCGCGAGGTGACGGAGGAGACCGGTCTCAACGTCAGGATCACCGGACCGCTCGATTCGATCTCGTACACCTTCGTCCAGAAGGGCACCAGGATCCACAAGACCGTGCATTACTTCCTGATGGAACCAACCGGCGGCGACCTGGCCGGCCATGACCACGAGTTCGACGACGTGCGCTGGGTGGACCTGGCCGACGCCGGTGGGCTGCTGACCTTCGAGACCGAGCGGGCCCTGGTCGAGCGGGCCGCGGCGGTCGTGGCCGAGGGCCCGTCCCGGTGACCGAACCCGCCGCCGAAGCCACGGTCCACAGCAGCCCGCTGGCGGAGCGCCATCAGGCTCTCGGCGCGAAGATGACGACCTTCGGCGGCTGGCAGATGCCGCTCCAGTACGCCGGGATCATCGAGGAGCACCTGGCCGTCCGCGAGCGGGCCGGCCTGTTCGACCTGTCGCACATGGGCGAGCTGTTCGTGGAGGGCCCCGACGCCGCCGCGGCGCTCTCCAGCGCGCTCGTCTCGGATCCCTCGAAGCTGGCCGTCGGGCGTGCCCAGTACTCGATGATCTGCGCCGCCAACGGCGGAATCCTCGATGACCTGATCGTCTATCGGCTGGCCGACGAGCGCTTCCTGGTCGTCGCCAACGCCGGCAACGCCCCGCTGGTCAGCGACCTGCTGGCCCAGCGGGTCGAGCCCTTCCGGGCGATCCTCGACGACGGCTCGCTGGCCACCGCGCTGTGCGCGGTCCAGGGGCCCCGATCGATCGAGATCGTGACCCCGCTGACCGGCCTCGACCTGGCCGCCATCCGTTACTACGGGATCGCCGAGGGTAACGTCGCCGGGATTCCGGCCATGGTCGCCCGGACCGGCTACACCGGCGAGGACGGCTTCGAGATCTTCGTCGAGACGGCCCGGGCGGGCGAGCTGTGGGATGCATTGTGGGCGGCCGGCCAGCCGGCCGGCATGGCCCCGGTCGGCCTGGGCGCCCGGGACACGCTCCGGCTCGAGGCCGGGATGCCGCTCTACGGCAATGATCTCGACCCGAGCGTGAATCCCTATGAGGCAAACCTGGGTCGCGTCGTTGGCCTCGACAAGCCCGACGACTTCGTCGGCCGCGACGCGCTGCGACGGATCGCCGAAGCGGGTCCCAGCCGGTTGCTCGTCGGGCTGACGATGACCGGGCGGGGGATTGCCCGCCACGGCTACCCCGTCTACGCCGGCGAACGGGCAACCGGTGTGGTCACCAGCGGCACCTTGTCGCCCACCCTCGGCCGGGCGATCGCGCTGGCCTATGTCGCGCCGGGCGACGCTGAACCGGGTACGATCGTCGAGGTCGAGATCCGCGCCGCGCGGGTCGCCGCCGAGGTCGTACCGCTGCCGTTCTACCGCCGCCCCCGCTGACCCCCCTCGATTGGGCGGAGCGCGGGCTCCGCCGCTCGACCGAGGAGGTTTGCTCCCGATGGTCCCCCAAGACCTGCACTACACGAAGGATCACGAGTGGGTCCGCCTGTCCGGCGACGAGGCGACCGTGGGGATCACCAAGTTTGCCGCCGACCAGCTCGGTGACATCGTCTTCGTCGAGCTGCCGGTGGTGGGCAAGACCCTGGCGGCCGCGGCCACCTTCGGCGTGGTCGAGTCGGTCAAGGCGGTCAGCGACCTGTTCTCACCGCTCAGCGGCGAGGTGACCGAGGTCAACCCGACCCTAGCCGGCCAGCCCGAGCTGGTCAACAGCGACCCGTTCGGCGCCGGCTGGATGCTCAAGCTCAAGGTCTCGGACGCGGGCGAGCTGGCCGCCCTGCTCGATCCGGCGGCCTACGACCAGCTGATCGCCGAGGCCTGACCGAGCGATGCCCTACGGGCCCCATACCACCGCCGATCGCGATCGAATGCTCGAAGCGATCGGGATCGCCTCGGTCGACGAGCTCTTCGATGACATTCCGGCAACCCTCCGAGCGAGCCGGCTCAACCTGCCGGAAGGCCTGCCCGAGCTCGAGCTGATGGCCCACCTGCAGGCGCTCGCGGGCCGCAACCAGACCAACCTGGCCAGCTTCCTGGGGGCCGGTGCCTACCGCCACTTCCAGCCGCCGGTCGTCGACCAGCTCCTCCTCCGCGGCGAGTGGTACACGGCCTACACGCCCTACCAGCCGGAGGTCAGCCAGGGCACCCTCCAGAGCATCTACGAGTACCAGTCCCTGCTGGCCGAGCTGGTCGGCCTCGATGTCGTCTCGGCCTCCCACTACGACGGGGCGGCAGCGACCGCGGAGGCCGCCCTGATGGCCTGCCGGGCCACCGGCCGGCACCGGATCCTGGTCAGCCACGCTGTCCATCGGCACTATCGCGAGACGCTCGCCACCTACCTGCTGGGGGGCGACCTGGAGCTTGACGAGATTCCCGTCGTCGGCGCGGGGCCGGCCGCCGGGACGACCGACCTCGCCGCCCTCGAAACGCTCCTGGCCCAGGCCGACCGGCCGGTGGCCGGGGTGCTCGCCGGCCAGCCGAACTTCTACGGCCTGCTCGAGCCGATGGCCGAGATCGGGCGGCTGACTCACCTCTCCGGGGCCCTCTTCGTGGCCGTCATCGAACCGGTCTCGCTGGCGGTCCTGGCGCCGCCCGGCGACTACGGCGCGGATATCGCCGCTGGGGAGGGGCAGTCGCTCGGGATCCCGACCCAGTACGGCGGGCCGTATCTCGGGATCCTGGCCAGCACCGACGCCCTGGTCCGCCAGATTCCCGGTCGCCTCGTCGGGATGACGACCGACCTCGACGGGCAGCGGGCGTTCGTGATGACGATGCGGGCGCGCGAGCAGGACATCCGCCGCGAACGGGCGGCCAGCAACATCTGCACGAACCAGGCCCTCCTGGCCCTGGCCGCCAGCATCTACCTGGCCACCCTGGGCCCGCATGGCCTGCGTGACGTGGCCGCCCTCGGGGCGGCCCGCGCGGCGGAGCTCGAAGCTGCCCTGATCGCAGCCGGCGCCGGCCGGCTCCACCCCGGCCCGTACCTCAACGAGTTCGTGATCCGGGTGCCCGACGCGAGAGCTGTCCATGAGCGCCTGCTCGGCGATGGCGTCCTGGCCGGCCTGGTCCTGGCCG
>PNAZ01000018.1 GCA_003169655.1 Chloroflexota bacterium | reverse complement strand
GTGAAGTCGGACGGCTGCGGGACATACGGGCCGTTCCCCGAGCCGCCCGGAGTCGTGCCCCCGCCGAACCTGGGCTCCTACGAGTGGACGATCACGCTGGACGCCACTCCCGCTCCGACACCGACACCGACTCCGAGGCCGACTCCGACCCCGACGCTAACCCCCAGGCCGACGCCGGTGCCTCCAACACCGACGCCGCGACCCCGGCCAACCCCAACGACCGCGTCAGGGCATTCCCCCAGGCCGACGCCTCGGATCACACCGCGCCCACCGACGTCGGGAGCGTCTCCGACAGGGCAAGTCGCCGCCGCGATCGGGTCGCCATCGCTCCGACCGTCAGGCTCAACGCCGCCCGTCGCCGAGATTGCCTCGCCAGTGCCAGTCGTTTCGTCGTTGCCAGCCGCAAATACGACCAGCGATCCGACCGGCTGGATCGTGATCGCTGGCCTAGTCCTGCTCGGCCTGTTGCTCGCTGGCCCTGAGATCGGGCGGACGATCCGGCGGCGCCGGCATGAGTGATCCAACGTTCTCGAAGGTCTCCCCCAACGCGGAGGATTTCAGGACTCACTCGCCGTCTGCCTCGTCGACCGCCGCCTCGTAGTCGGCCCACATGCGGTCCATCTCGCGCTGGAGCCCCGCGGCGGCCGGAGCCTCCGGATCAACAGCCCGATAGCGGGCCTGGGCATCGAGCCAGGCCCGAAACGCGACGGTGACCTCGCTCGACGCACGGGCACCCATCGCGGCCCGGGTCAGTTGTTCGAGCCGCTCGTCCGGGGCCCCCTGCTCGATCGCCTTGCGAAGGCTCTCTGCCAGCGCCCGCACATGGCGCTCCTCACGATCACCCGCCTCGGCCAACACGCTCAGACCCTCCAGCCAGCCCGAGTCGTCGAGACCTCCTCCTTGTCTCGGCGACGGGTCCGGAGCGTAGCAACCCTGTATTAACGGGCGCGTATGCTGGCGCCCCTGGGGGTTGGCGACGAGCTAGATGGAGCTCTACCGATGCCCTACCAGCGGCTGGCGAGGTTCGTCCTCGACGAGTGGCGGGCACTCGAGCGGCGCCTCGCGGTCATTGACCCGGGATCGGACGAGGCTGCCATCCTGATCCCGGAGTCTGTCGCTCTCCGCGAGGAGTACCAGCACCTGATCGTTCAGGCAGCCGCCCACCATCGCCCGGTCCCGGCGCCCTTCCCCGAGGACTAGGGCAGCCCGCTCGTCTCGAGGCTCGCAGCCAGTCGGCCCGACGACGAAGGTCGTCCGGGAATGTGGCCTGTCCGAAAACCGTGGTTACTCCATGCACCACGGGCCGTGCGTGGAATCGCCGGAGGTCCTGGGTACCCCAGTACCATCGGGTCCATGCCACCTCGTGCGACCTGGCGAGCTCGTGGCGGGCGCCGGCGTTGAGGACGACCTCCGCTGCACCGTGGACTCGTGGAATCAGGTCAGCACGAGCTTGGTCGCGGCCGTCGATCGCGTATTGCTGGCCAGCCTTCATGGCCCTCGCGAGCGTGGCCGCGGTCGTTCTCCTGTGGCTCGGGAGATACCACACGTTTACCGCCGAGGAGATCGACTTCCTCACCCGGAGGCCCGTGCTCACGGACGTCCTTCGTCCGCACAACGAACACCTGTCTGCCGTTCCCATCCTGGTCTATGAAGTCCTTGTCCGCCTCTTCGGGACGGGACCCTATCTCCCTTTTCTCACCGTCTTGACAGTCCTCCACGTGGTAGCTGCAGCTGGCCTCGCGGCGATCGTCAAGGGTTGGTCCGGAGTGGCCGCGGCGACGATCTTCCTGTTCCTCGGTTCCGGTTACGAAAATCTCTTCTGGGCGCTCCAGATCGGTTTTGTCGGTTCGGTTGCGGCGGGTCTATGGGCGATGCGAACCGACCGGGGATGGCTCGCGGCCGCGCTCGTCGGCGTTGGGCTGGCCAGCAGTGGCATCGGCCTCGTCTTCATCCTGCCGGTAGCCGTCCTCCAGCGCAGGCGCGCTATCTGGCTGGCGCTTCCAATTGGGGCATACCTTGCCTGGTACGCGGTCTACGGCGTGCCGCCCGAGCATGGGGGCACGGTCTCCCAAGCCGCGGAGTGGTTCCTGCTCGGCGTCGGCTGGGCGTTCGGATCACTATTCGGGATCGGGCTCAGCCTGGGACTTGGCTGCGCGCTTGCGGCACTCGTTCTCGCCCGTCGTGGGGACCGAACGACATCGGCCGCCGCCATCGGGCTGATTGCGTTGTACGCCCTGATCGCCCTGTCGCGGTCCGGGCTCGACCAAGTGTCCTTCGTCGCGGCCCCGAGATACGTCTATGTCGCGGTGCCGTTCATCCTCATCGGCTTGAACGGGATCATCAGCGACCGACGGGTCCTGGCTGCCCTCTACGGGCTCGCATTCGTGACGAACGTCCTGGCGCTGCCGGCCGGCGTCGCTGCCTAGTGACGCGATCAGCGCCGATTCCCAAATGGATCACCGGAAGTACGTACTAGGCCCTATTTCCCCGGGCATGCGCCGGGCGAATACTTGCGTCCCCGCCGCAGAATCCCCCCTCTGCCGGCGGGGCTTTGCGTGGTCGGCCTGGGCCGCCGTCGAAGGCGGCACTTTCGGGTGATGGCCCGCGGTCCCGGCGGCGGGCGACGCTGGGCCGGCAATGCGTCGATTCGTGCCCCACCTGCTCGTCCTGGGCCTGGCCATCATCGTGGCCCTGGGTGTCTTCGGCGCGGTCCGCGCAGTCAGCTCGGGCTGCCACCCGCTGAGCCGCACAGCGTGCGTCCGGATCCTGTTCCTGGGCAACAGCTACACCTACGTCAACGACCTGCCGACGATCTTCCGAGACCTGGCCCGCTCGGCGGGCCAGAACGTCGAGACAGGCATGGTGGCCGAGGGCGGCGAGACACTCGCCGAGCATGCCGCCTCAAGCGAAGACGCCAATGCGCTCAACGGCGCGCACTGGCAGTTCGTCGTGCTCCAGGAACAGAGCGAGGTCCCGTCGCTCGAGTCGTTCCGCCAGAGCCAGATGTATCCGGCGACGAGATCGCTGGTGACGACGATCCGGGCCGGCGGAGCGAGTCCGATCCTGCTCGAGACCTGGGCCCATCAAGCCGGCTGGCCGGACTACAACCTCACCTTCGCCGCGATGCAGGCGGGGATCGACCAGGGCTACGCCACGATCGGCGGGGAGCTGAAGATCCCGGTGGCCCCGGCCGGGCAGGCCTGGCAGGCGGTCGTCCAAGGGGCACCGGGCATCGTCCTGTGGCAGTCCGACGGCAGCCACCCGGCCCCGGCCGGAACGTTCCTCGCCGCCTGCGCGCTCTATACCCGGGTCTTCGGACCTTGCCCGGTCGGGGGGCCATACACCGGCGGCCTGCCGGCCAGCGAGGCCGCGACGATCGAGGCAATCGTCAACCAGTACTGACAGCCCGGATCGGCCCCGGTGAGTCCGCGATTCGCCTTGACGCGCGGGTCGACCGGCCCGACACTGCCCCAATCCGTTGGCAACGCGGAACCACGTCGAAGCAGGCTTCGGAGGGAGCACGAGGCGGTGGATCTTCTGGTTCGCGACGCCCGGCTCCACCCGACCCGCGGCAGTCGGCCGGAGCCCGTCGACGTGGCCGTCCGCGATGGACGGATCGTCTCGATTCGACCGCGTGGGGAGCTGCCCCCCGAGGGCGCCGTTGAGCTTCAGGCCAGTGGCCGGCTGCTGTCGCCGCCGCTGGTTGACCCGCACGTCCACCTGGACGCGGTCCTGACGGTGGGCGAGCCGCGCTACAACGAGAGCGGGACCCTGGTCGAAGGCATCCTGACCTGGTCCGAGCGCAAGCAGACCCTGACCCACGAGGACGTCAAGCGGCGGGCCCGGCAGGCGATCCTGTGGGAGGTGGCCCAGGGCACTGGCCTAATCCGCTCCCATGTCGACGTGTGCGACCCGAACCTCGTCGCCCTCAAAGCCCTGCTCGAGCTGCGCGATGAGCTGCACGACCTGGTCGACCTGCGCCTGATCGCATTTCCCCAGGACGGGATCCTGTCCTTCCCCAACGGCAAGGAGCTGATGCGCGAGGCGATGCGTCTCGGCTGCGACGTGATCGGCGGGATTCCCCACTACGAGTGGACCCGGGACGACGGCGTCGAGGAGGTCCATTTCCTGTTCGAGCTGGCGGCCGAGACGGGCAAGGGCATCGACCTCCACTGCGACGAGACCGACGACGATCAGTCGCGCTTCCTCGAGGTGGTCGCGGCCGACACGCTGCGCAGCGGGATGCAGGGTCGGGTGGTGGCCGGGCATACCACGGCGATGGGCTCGTACAACGACGCCTATGCCTTCAAGCTGCTCCAGATCCTCAAGCGGGCGGGGGTCACGATCGTGGCCAATCCGCTCGACAACATCGCGCTCCAGGGTCGCTTCGACAGCTATCCCAAGCGGCGCGGGATGACCCGCGTGAAGGAGCTCGACCAGGCCGGGGTGAATGTCGCCTGCGGCCACGATTCGATCATGGACCCGTGGTATCCGCTCGGCCGGGGGTCCATGCTGGATGCGCTGTCGATGCTGGTCCACGTGGGCCAGATGACCGGACGTGGGGAGCTGTTCCGGGCGTACGAGATGGTGACCACCAACGCCGCCCGGGCGGCCGAGGTGGACTACGGCGTGGAGGAGGGCAAACCGGCGAACTTCATCGTCCTGGACTGCGAAGACGAGGCGGAAGCGATCCGCCTGCGGCCCCCCGCGCGGTGGGTCGTGCGCCTCGGCCGCGTCGTCGCCGAGACGGAGCCATCTCACTCGGTCATCCACGCCGCGGCGGGCGATGAGCCGGTGACCTACATCAAGGAGGAGGGCTGAACAGCATGGTGGTCGAAGCGCTGACCCGCGATACGATGCCCAGCGGCGAGGGCGACCTGTCGATCGAAGGCCACGGGATCGAGCCGATTCCGGCTTCGGCCCGCTATGGTTCGGTGTGGCGACTGTTCACGGTCTGGTTCACTCCGAACCTGGTCCCGGCGGCCTTCGCCCTGGGCGCCCTGTGCGCCATCCTGGGCCTCGGGTTCTTCACCGGCCTGCTTGCGATTCTGGTCGGCAACGTGATCGGCGGCGGGATCGTTGCGATCCTGAGCACGATGGGGCCAAAGGTGGGCCTCGGCCAGATTCCGCTGACCCGGCTGTCGTTCGGCAAGAGCATCGTCGTGCCGGGCCTGATCAACTGGGTCAGCACGATCGCCTGGGACGCGATCAACGCCTTCTTCGGCGCCTACGCGATCCAGGTCCTGACCGGTGGCGCCGTGCCGTTCTGGCTCGGCCTGCTGGTCGTGATCGTCTGCCAGGCGGCCCTCAGCGTCGTCGGCTACGAGGCGATCCACACCTTCGAGAAGTACGCCGCGATCGGGCTGGCGATCCTGTTCGCGGTCGTGACCGTGGCCCTCCTGCCCAAGGCGAATTTCGGGATGGCCGGGACCGGCGAGACGCTCGGCGTGTTCGTCCTGGCGACGACGATCGTGGGCAGCTTCAACCTCGGCTGGGCGCTGTACGCGTCGGACTATTCGCGCTATCTGCCGGCCTCGACGTCGTCGACCAAGGTCGCGGGCTACTCGTTCCTGGGGATCGCCGTCTCGGCGGTCTGGATCGAGCTCCTCGGGTTGGCCGTCTTCGGCGCCGTCACCAACGGCAGCGCCGACCCGGTCCACCAGATCGATGCCCTGCTGGGCGGCGGGCTGATCAGCGCAGTCGCGATGATCGCGATCTTCTTCGGCACCGTCGCGGTCAACGCGATGAACGACTACTCGGGTTCGCTGTCGCTCCTGGCAGCCGGGATCAAGGTCTGGCGGCCGGTCTCGGCATTGATCGTCGGCGTCCTGAGCTTCATCGCCACCCTGTGGCTGTACACCCAGAACTTCAGCACGACGTTCGAGAACTACTTGCTGTTCATCACCTACTGGATCGGCCCCTGGTCCGCGATCGTGCTGGTCGACTGGCAGCTCCGGAAGCATTCGGCTGCCGGCGCTGACCACGTCTCGGACTTCAGCCTGTTGCCCAGCGGCCGCAATGCGTTGATCGCCCTGGCCGTCGGCTTTGTCGTGTCGATCCCGTTCATGGACGCATCGGTCTTTGTCGGGCCGGTCGCCACTGCCCTCGGTGGCGCGGACATCGCCTACGTGATCGGGTTCATCGTGGCCGGGGCAGTCTACTGGGGCCTCGAACGCAGCTCGCCGAGCTCCGTTCCAGCCTGATCTAACCGCTCGACCCACGAGAACAAACCCGCTCGACAGCACGTCGGGCGGGGTTGTTCCTTGCCTGGCGCCGTCAGCCGCTGGGCAGCTCCGGCGTCGGACCGCAACCTGGCGTCACGGTTAGTCACCCCATGGCTAGCCGGCGCGTTTCCGGGTGACTATTCCAGGCCTCTGACCCCCGGAACGGTGCCGCGTTCAGCGGGCAGGCGGCGATCAGCCGGGGCCGTCAGCCGCCGGGAGCTCCGGGCGCCGGTCATCGACCGGTTCGAGAGGCAGCTGAGCCACCCACCGGGCAATCTCGTCGCAGGTCGCGATCCACAGCCCATCGATCGACCGGGCGTGCTGGATCAGCGACTCGAGGCCGGCCGCCCGCGACGGCCGGCCGGACACGAACGGATGGTTGGTCAGGTTGAACAGGCCACCCGCCTCGACGAGCGCGTCGAGCTCGAGGGTCCAGCGGGCGACGACGTCGGCCGGGCTGGCGATCGCGCCAGAGCCGGACAGGTCGGGCAGGTAGACGTACGGCTCCCAGTCGTCGAGGCTCCAGTGGATCGGCAGCTCGACGAGACGGCCGGCGGCGCCAACAGTCAGCAGGTAGGGCAGATCGCTGTCCATCAGGCTCGAGTCGTAGCCGAAGCCGTGCTTGACGAGCAGCCCGGCCGAGGACCAGCTCGACTCCCACATCGGCGCGCGCCAGCCGCTTGGCCGCTGGCCGGTCACGGCGTCGAGCGCCGTCAGGCCGCGGATGAGGACGGCCTCCTCAGCCTCCGGCGAGAGGGCGGCGACCGATTCGTGGAGATAGCCGTGATGGCCGATCTCGTGGCCCGCGTCGCGAATGCTGCGGACCACTGCCGGCCAGCGCTCGGCGGTGTAGCCGGGCACGAAGAAGGTTGCCCGGATCCCGGCCCGATCGAGGATCCCCAGGAGACGCGGGACCCCGGTTCGTGGCCCGTACGCCTGGTGGCTCATCACCGAGCGGCGGCCGGCGGCCATCGGGTCGGCGGCCAGGATCGCGCTCTCGGCATCGACGTCGAAGGTGAAGCAGGCGGCCGCCCGGGACCCGGCCGGCCAGCTGAAGCCGGGCGAGGCCGGCGCGGCCGGCGCGGATGCAGGGTCCGTCATCGCCGCCGGAGCGCGATCAGCGAGAGCATCTGGTAGGCCAGGTTCGCCGCGAGGAAGGCGGTCTGCCCGGCGGGATCATAGGCGGGGATCACTTCGACCACGTCGAAGCCGACGAAATCGACTCCGGTCAACCCGCGGACGACCGTCAGCATGTCATGGGCCGATGGGCCGCCGGGCTCGGGCGTGCCGGTCCCGGGGGCAAAGCCGGGATCGACGACGTCGATATCGAAGGTGAGCCAGGTCGGCCGGTCACCGACTCGGGCCCGGATTCGCTCCGCGGCGGCCGGCGCGCCGATCGCCAGGAGATCCTCCGTGCTGAGGTAGTCGAGGCCGAGCTCGGTGCGCAGGACGCTCCAGTCATCGGCGCCATACAGGCTGCCCCGCAGGCCGACCTCGATCGAGTGGGCAACATCGACCAGGCCCTCCTCGACGGCCCGGCGCATCCACGTGCCATGGTTGTACTTCTGGCCGAAGTAGCTGTCCCAGGCGTCCGTGTGGGCGTCGAAGTCGATCACGGCCAGCGGCCCATTGGCCGCCATCGCCCGCAGGTGGGCGAGGGTGCAGGCGTGGTCGCCGCCGATCAGCAGAGGCATGACCCCGGCCAGCGCGAGGTTGCGCACGGCCGCCTCGATGGCCGCGTAGCTCGGCTCGATGTAGCCGGGCACGATCGAGATGTCGCCATGGTCGATGGCCGACAGTACCTCGAACGGGGCGATGCCCAGGTTCGGGTTGTAGGGCCGGAGCATCATCGAGGCCTCGCGCACGGCCCCCGGGCCGAAGCGTCCGCCTACCCGGTACGAGGTGCCGGTGTCGAACGGGACGCCGGTGATCGCGATGTCGACCCCGTCCAGGTCGCGCACGTAGGGCAGCCGGGCGAAGGTCGAGGGTCCGGTGAAGCGGGGCGACTTCAGCGAGTCGGCAGGGCCGTAGCGCGGCATCGCTCCATCCTAGCGGTCGGGCCCTGGCTCCCGTCGATGAACGAGCACGGATTCTATCCCCTCGCGCAGCGCGAGGATCGCGATCAGGCCGGCAAGCGCGGCGTCGGCCCACCACCAGCCGAGGACGGCGGTCAGGATCAGCCCGATCAGGACGGCTCCAGCCAGGGCCCCGTCGATCAGGCTGAACCGGCCGTCCGCGAGCACGGTCGGGCTCCCGAGCTGCCGGCCGATGCGCAGCTTGCCGGCCGCCAGCAGGAGCATCACGACGAAGGTTCCGGCCAGGAACGCAATTCCGATCGGCGACGCGCCGGGCCGGTGGGCCGCGAGGATTGACTCGACCGTGTCCCAGGAGACATACAGCCCGACCACGATGTAGCCCACGCCGATCAGGTGGAGCGCCCGATGCTCACCAGTCCGATCGGCACCGCGCAGCTCCCAGACGACGACGAGCGAGGCGAAGACCTCGACCGACGAGTCGAGCCCGAAGGCGACGAGGGCAATCGAGCCGGCGCTCAGCCCGGCAGCGATCGCGACAACGCCCTCCAGCGTGTTCCAGATGATCGTGATGTATTCGAGCTGGAATGCTCGTCGCAGGAGCTGGCCACGGCGGGGGTCGACGATCTCCGGCGGGATCATACCGGGGGAGTGTATCGAGGTGCGTGCCCCAGCCGGCAGGCGGTCGTACCATCCGGACGTCGTCAGGCCCGGCCGATCGGCCCGCAGCGAGGGATGTCGGGGTGCCAGCACTCGGCGGGCGTTGGGCGCCGACCCGGCTTCGACCAGGGGCCGACCGGCAGCTGCTTCTGGTGGTCGCCGCCTTCGGAGTCTCCGTGGTGGCGACCCGGGCCTTCCTGGGGGCGACCGGCTATCCCCAGATCTGAGCGGCAACCCGCTCTGGCTCGACGTCCACGCCCTGGCCTCGGTCGCCGCCGGCCTGCTGTTCGTCGCCGCGACGGTGCTGCTCTGGGTCCATCGCGATGGCCGCGGCCTGCGCTTCGGCCTGACCGCCTCGGTGATCTCGCTGACGGTGCTCGCCCTCGTCGCGTTCTACGTCAACCAGTTCGCGGCGATCGGTGGCGTCGCCGTCCAGGCGGTCCTCGTCGTCGGGGCGCTCGAGCATCGGGCGTCGATCGGCACGGGCGATGGGTCCGAGGACGCGCCGGCGCCGTCGTTCTGACCACCCGGGCGGGGCCGGACCGGTAGACTCGGGGCATGGTTCTCGACCCTTCCACTCGAGCGCGGGCGCCGGCCGGGGACCGCCTCTCGGTGCGCGGCGTGGACGGCGAGATCGACCTTGATCCGGCCACCTTCCGGGCCGCGGCCCATCGCGTGGCCGACCTGATGGCCGACTACCTCGAAGGCCTTGAGGCCTACCCGGTCTTGCCGCCGATCGAGCCGGGCTCGATCGGTCCCCAATTCCCGGCGGCGCCGCCCGAGCTGCCCGCCTCGATCAACGAGATCCTGGCCGACTACGAAGCGCTCGTCGTGCCCAACGCCACCCATTGGCAGCACCCGGGCTTCCTGGCCTATTTCGGGACGACCGCGTCCGGTCCGGGGATCCTGGGCGAGATGCTGACGGCGGTGCTCGGCCAGAACCCGATGATCTGGCGTACCTCGCCGATCGGGACGGAGCTCGAAGGCGTGGTCGTCGACTGGCTGCGCCAGGCACTCGGCCTGCCGGCGACGTTCGATGGGCTGCTGACCGACACGGCGTCGACCTCGACCCTGATCGCGCTCGCGGCAGCCCGCGAGGCGGCCGGCCTGCGGGCGTCGGCCGAGGGCCTGGCCGGCCGCCCCGAGCTCGCCGCTGGACTGCGGGTCTACGCCTCGGCCGAGGTGCACTCGTCGATCGAGAAGGCCTGCATGACTCTCGGCCTTGGCCGGGCGAGCCTGGTCAGGATCCCGACGAACAGCCGGTTCGAGATGGAGCCTGCCGCGCTGGCAGCGGCGATCGGCGCCGACCGGGCTGCCGGCCGGACGCCCGTCGCGATCGTGGCCACGATCGGGACCACGTCGTCGACGTCGGTCGACCCGGTCGAAGGCATTGCAAACCTTGCCGGTGCCGAGGGCCTGTGGCTGCACGTCGACGCGGCGTACGCCGGTCCGGTGGCCCTCCTGCCGGAGCGGCGCGGTCCGTTTGCCGGATGGGAGCGGGCCGACTCGATCGTGGTCAACCCGCACAAGTGGCTGTTCACGCC
>PNAZ01000154.1 GCA_003169655.1 Chloroflexota bacterium | reverse complement strand
GCGATCCTCGAGCCGGACCGGCGCCAGCTCCGGCTCCCGGAGGGTTACCCGGGCGATCGCCAGGGCATCGCCCGGGTCGCTCTTGCCAGGTCGTCGGCTGCGAGCTCGTTCACGCCGGCTCAGGTGGGGCGGGACCTCGCAAACGACGAAGCCCGCCGCCGCGAGGTGGTGAGCCACGGGTGCACCGTACGAGGCCGAGCCCTCGATGCCGATCCTCCCTTCTCGAGCGACGCCTCCGGCCCAGGCTGCCAGCTCGGCGAAGCCAGCCTTGGTGCAGGCGAACGTCCGTTCGTCAAGGATGCTCCCGACATCGTCGACCGCACAGGCCGCGAGCGTCCGCTTGTGAGTATCGATCCCGATAGCTGCCATGACTAACCTCCGCTGCTGGCCACGTACGATGGGCGTGGACCGGCCGGGCAGCAGTGCGTTGAGTCAAAGCCACGCTCCTATGAGGCCACGGCCGGTCCGCTCGCTCCGGGGACGAGGGCACTTGTCAAGGAACGAGCCATCCCCCGTGGGCACTATGTATCAGGGCCAACCCGTCTCCGGTGCGAGCACCTTCCCACCTCGTGGGAGGGCCGACGTCAGTTACGCACTACGTATCAAGCACCCGAGCCCCGAGTCCGCTCTCGAGGACGCCCGGGTCGGCCCTTGCAGGCTTCTAATCTGTTTCGTAACCAGCAGGTCCTCGGTTCAAATCCGAGTGTCGGCTCTAACCACTTCGCGCGTGGATCGAATCCGTTCCGGCAGCCGATGGGCGGGCGACCGCCGGGCTGACCCTACCCCTGCAGTGACCCCTGATGGAATGCGTTGGGCGGCGCCCCGCACTTCTCCGATGGTGATATTCTTTCCACTGGGCGTAGTAGATAAATCACGGGATAGCGGTGGCTCTGTAGGATGTCGATCCGTCTCGGCTCATATGCTCGTCGCCTGCCGATCGAGCATGATGCTTTTCTTGCCCAGTATGGGGTGGGGGACGTTACCGCAAGCTACGTCTTCCTTCCTCAATTCCAAGATCCGCTCTTCTGGGGAGACCCCAATGCCGAGCTTGGATTCGACGAGCTCGGAACCCACTGGGAGCTACTCGATCTCGTCAAGCTCCGAAACAGGTTTGCATCATCAGGCTTGAAGCTCATCGGGATGCAGATGGCCCTACCCCGAAGGTGTCTCGACCGCATCGTGCTCGGCGAAGTCGGGCGCGACGAACAGATCGAGCAAATCATCCTCACGATCCGCAATATGGGTCGAGCCGGTTTGACTGTCTTTGGTTACGCATGGTCAGTGAACGCACCCGGACAGATCGATACTTCATGGCGTACTTCGCAAACATCGCCTGGTCGCGGCGGAGCGCGGGTGACAAGCTTCGACTCATCGCAGATACCCGCCGCCTACTATTCCCGCGGTCGGCGGATCATGCGCGAGGACCTGTTCAAGCATTACGAGTATTTCCTCGAGCGCGTGCTTCCTGCTGCTGAGGAGGCAGGTGTCCGCCTCGCGATCCATCCGGATGACCCACCGGTCGCATCACTTGGTGGTGCCGATCGGCTCTTTTTCGACCACCAGTCATACCGCGAAGCCCTGGCTCTATCTTCCAGCAGATTTCATGGTGTGACGCTGTGCTTCGGCAACTTCGGGGTCATGGTCGAGGATCCGCTGGTCGCAATCGATCAACTTGGGACCGCAGATAGGATTGTGCTGTGCCACCTTCAGGGGACAATAGGCAAGATCCCGACCTACAGCGAATGCTTCCTGGACGAATCGGACCGAGACTGGTTAGAGATTCTCCGCGCGCTACACAAGGTCGGCTTCGATGGTGCGGTATTCCCCGCCCACCACCCTGAAACGGTATTTGACACGGGACCACACCGGAACAACGCCATCGCCTACACGAGCGGTTATGTCAAGGCGATGCTGCAGGTTGTTGAAGGCCGCCGGGGTGCGGACTCGCTACGACTCCACTGACGGACGCCACCTTCGGGGTTATCCTGACGGTCAGATCCAATCGCGACGTCCGAGTTTGCAGGGGCAACCGGCGAGCGCAATCAGATTGGCTGCGCGTTCAGATTGACTGCTCTCGGTTGGAGCGATTTGATCACGTGACGGCCTGTATTCCGCCATCAACCCGACGCAGATGAGGAAATCGGGTAGTCACTACCATCGGCGCCTGGGTCCGGACGCTCCGACTGAATTCGCGCGACAACGTCCCGATAGCGATCAACCAAATGAGAAGTTGAGTCATCCCGAGGGGGCAGTCGGTCGAATGGCACCATATACAATGCGTCAAATGCCTCGACGTGGGCCGCGGGCCAACCCACCTCTTGTGCAAATCGGTGCCCAGTACCCACTTCCCAGCGAACGACTTCGTGTGGCCAAATATCCTCCGCTCCTCGCACCATGATTGTCGCAAGCCTGATTTTCTCCTCGAGCAGCGACGGGGCTAGCTTCACCCACACGTTCGGGTTGAACCTAGTGGTGCTCGCCGGGATCGGGTAACGGAGCAGCCGTCCATTCCATTGGCCAAAGGTGCCGCTGTCAACAAATGCCCGAGCGGCGATCGCCCCTGCTGCGGTGTGATCCGGGCTCCAGTCCCCAGATGCGCAAGGCGCCAGAACATAGTCCGGCATGATCTCTGACAGGCTCGCGGTAGTGGCGTCGAGCAGGGCCCCGACGGTCTTGTCGATGTGTTTGTATTGCCCGTCGAGGGGGTGCAGCACGACCCCAAGTGCCTCGGCAACTTCGATCATTGGTCCTCGCTGGATCGGTGCGAGAACAATGACGTGTCGCTCGTCATCCCTGTGAGTCATCAAGGTGCCGGCCGTTCCGTATAGGAAATCATCGGGGTGCGCGGATATCACCACGATCTTCATTCCGTAACCTCCCCCGGCAGAACCATGTGTGTGACGATTTGGCCACAGCCCTACGCACGACGTAACGCGACGGTCTGAAATCCAAGCACAGGCATCCGATGCTCCTGACGCCGGTCGGTCAAGCCGCATTGCCCCTAGAAATGCCTCACTGAGATCCGGAACCTTCTGCGGCCAGCCTGTGCCCTCCGGAACGATATGCCGAAGTACATGCTAGGAGGCGGCGGCCTTGCCTGTCAAGATAGGACGTCCACGGCGGATAAAAAACAGGTCCAAAGATGTTAGGATTCCCATAGCGTCGCGCCCGAATCGGGAAGCGGACGGGATCTGCGAGACGGGAGACCGATTTTGTTGGAATGACGGGCCGGTATCCGAGTGGATCTCGGTGCCTTTTGCCTTCCTGATCTCAGGCCGCGCCATTTGCGACCGCGCGTGGCTCCTGTCGAAGCCAAAGGGACCCAGGTGAAAATCGACCGTGGTGCCTGACACATGTTCACCAGAGCGTAGAGATACGGGTCTTGAAGAATGAAGTCTGACGTTTATGACGTTGTAATCGTTGGCGGCGGCCACAACGGGCTCGTCGCCGCCGCTTACCTGGCTCGCGCCGGTCTTGAAGTACTCGTTCTAGAACAGCGCGGGCTCGTGGGCGGAGCTGCCGTCACAGAGGAGCTGATTCCGGGGTTTCACTTTTCGACGATGTCTGCTTCGTGCTATGCGCTCCACCCGCGCATAGTGGCGGACCTCGAGCTTCGCCGTCATGGCTTCGAGGTCTTCGATGTGGAGCCATCGGAGTTTCGACCGTTCCCTGATGGGCGGTACATGACGTTCCACAAGGACGAGGCGCGGAACGTGCAAACAATAGCTCGTTTCTCGGCTCATGACGCGGAGGCCTATCCAAGGTGGAATGCATTCTGGGACCGCGCATCGTCGCTATTTACGCCATACCTCTTGGAGCCGCCTCCAACGCTATCGAACCTCTTCGCAAAGGTCAGAGGAACGGAGGACGAGCACGTTCTCGAACGGATCGCGACCGCGTCGTTTGTGGATCTTCTCGATGAATATTTCGAGTCAGATGTGGTCAAAGCAGCATTTGTCCGATCAGGTGACGTGGGCGATCCCCGCGCCGTCGGGAGTGCCTACCCGTCGCCGAGCCATACCAGCCAACCCAACGAAACTCTCGTTGGCAACACGATCGGCATCCCAAAGGGGGGGATGGGCTCGATTTCGCGCGCGATTGCTTCCTCAGCGAGCGAGTTGGGTGCAACAATTCGGACGAGTTCCGAAGTCAGCCGTATAGTCATTGAACGGGGAAGGATTCGAGGCGTTGAACTCGTGGACGGCTCACGTATACGCGCCAGCGCCGTGTTCTCAAACGCGGATCCAAAACGAACATTCCTGAGGCTTGTTCCTGGCGAGAAGCTGCCGCCGGCATTCCGAGCCAGAGTCGCGAGCCTCACGACGAAGGTGGCGTACCTCAAATTTCATGCGTCCGTGCGGGAACTGCCAGACTTCAGTGCATACCTCGGCCGAGATCATGACCCAAAGGTAATTGCCAGGGTGTACATTACCCCATCTGTTGACTACTACGAGAAGGCGTGGCACGACGCCGCTTCTGGTAGGTTTTCGCAGGCTCCAGTCGTTGCAATGCAGATTCCATCCACATACGATCCCAGTCTTGCTCCAGCTGGTCGACATGTCGTATCTATTTTTGCGATGTACGCACCCGTCCACCCCATCGGCGGCACCTGGGATGCGCAACGCGCCGACGCCGCCGATCGCCTCATCAGCACTGTCACGTCGTATGCACCAAACTTCCGCAGCTCTATCGAGGAATGGCGGCTGATTACACCACTCGACCTCGAGCGGGTCGTTGGCCTTACAGATGGCAACATTCATCATGTGGACATGATTCCGAGCCAGCTCTATGGGCAACGGCCGATGCGGGGATGGGCGAATTACCGAACGCCGGTTCCCGGTTTGTGGCTGTGCGGAGCTGGCACCCATCCTGGCGGCGACGTTTCCGGCCTCCCAGGCCACAACGCGGCCGTAGCATTCCTTTCCGAGTGGGGGCGTCCCTGAATCACCCTAAGAGACGTTGTCGTAACAGAAGTCGTTGTTGAGCCTCAATGAACGGCCGTTCGAGATAAGCCAGATGGTCCCCTTCGGCATGAGGATGCCCACCACCCGCGAGCCGTGTTCGCGGAGACATGTCGCGGACGTATAGGCGTGCCGCTTCCACCATGTTCAGCATGTAGTCCAAAGTTCCTTCGTCATTCATGCTCCAGTCGCTGGGGCCGCAAGCAACATAGATCGGCGATGTGTGGGCGAATGCCCCTCGCGCGAAGTAGTCCAAATGCTGCCGTGCGTCGAAGTAGACAGGTCCGCCCGCCCGTGCCGCGATCCAAGTGTTGCCAGCGATGCTGAGCGACTCGTTGATTTCTAGTCGACGACCACCGTTGCTTGCCTTCGCTTCAGCTACCACGTGCCCTCCCGCGACGATCTGGAGGGATTGGATGGGAATCGCCGACTCTACGCTCGCCTCGACGTGTATGGATCCGCCGTCGGTTGCAAGCCGCAGCGTGTCTCCAGGGATTGCCCCCTCGACAGCCAAGTGGATGATGGGTCCGGTGGTTACGAAGGTCCGGCCTCTTCTGATGTTGCGGACCCAAGCTTCGTAACTGAACGGCTCATCCGCTTCGAGGCGAACGTAAGTCCTGCAAAGACCGACCGGCACCTCGGCACTCATCTTGTCTGTGCCTCCCACCAAGGGAAGACGATAACCTGCGTTCAAGTATCGGTAGTACTCGCCATGTGAGTAGCTCCCAAGCCATGCAAACTCAGCGGCGTCTAGTCGTCCCGTGGCCACGAGGGCCGCCGTCTCACCGTTTGGATACGCGAAGTGTGCCATTGTGACCAACGCCCCTTGAGCATGGGCTTCGTCCGCCCAGTACGAGAGGGTGGTCTCAAGAGACCCGCCGATCTCGCCGGCGCTTGGTCCGTCAGTGCTCCATGGCATGACCGGCGCTCGCAGACCCAGCAGCCCGATGTGTCCCAAAAGGTAGTGTCGATTCTCTTGGCCAACCCAGACGATCGTCGCCCCGTCATGCGATACCGATCCCTGCCCCGTGAAGTCCTCTGTATTCGTGTAGAGAGAGCCAAGCTGGAGCTGGAGGAGGTTTACAACGTGAACGTCTTCCGCGGCCGCTTCAAGATGGGCCCCGTCAACTGACAAGAAATGCACGTGTGTGTCGCCACTGACCCAGCCTTGCTTGAAGAGGTCGGCAAATCGCCGGATTCTCAGCTCGAGGCTGTGCTGGTGTGCATCGATCTGAACTACGGTCCTCAGTGGTTCATACTCAAAGCCCCGCGCCACTTCGACGATAACGTTGCCTGTGGGGAGCCAGCCCTGACACCGGCCATCGATCACCGCGTAAGATACTGCGCCCAATCGAACATCACCACCCACATCCAAGTGCCAGTTCGAGGCGTCATCGTTGACGTGGTTGGGATGTCCGTGCGGCTGATACGGAATCCCGGCGGGTGATCTGAAATGGATTCGACAGGGAACAGGTCGGTTGGTCGACTCGTCGATCACCGTCGTGTGAATCCAGGTCCGCGTTCTGTCAACCCATTCAATGCGAATTCGCCCTGGATCCTCTGCGACTCCATTCTCGATTACGTCCCGCCACTGAACTGCCCCCAACTGCCGACCGGCCTGACTCAGCGTCAATCTGGCCGAAGGCGTCGCCGCTACATGGGTGTAGGCAGGACTCGTAAGTCCAGCAGGCGCTTGACCCCATCCAGCTAACTCACCGTCGTCTAGGTCGGCGGCGCCAGATAGGACAGCTCTTGTGTACGCCGCGACGCCTCTGTCAACTTCGAGGACCAAGTCATCAGGCCGTTTGGCGTCCTCCGGTCGAAGCAGGGTAATCCGAACCGGCTCTCGCGAGCCGATTGCTAAGGGGTCCTCGTCAACCATCCCAACGGTGATACCTCCAAGGACGAAACGCCGGGACGTCGGTCTTATCTCGATGTAATCAATGGGGCGCATGGTCGTATTCCGCCACGACCACAAATGAAACCCTTCGGATACGCTTTGGGCGGATTCTGTCATTCGGCGTCCTGCGAGGGTCCAAGGCCCCTCACGGCGCGGATAGACCGTATCGAACGAATCGCCGAGGGCTAGAAACGGCGACGAGGCGACTCGCCACGCGGGCATGTCAGAGTGCGCACCTGGGAGTACGCTGATCTCCATGAGCTCTCGGATCGGTATGACCACCGGTTCGATTCCGCGTATTCCCAATACATAGTCAGCAACATGCTCGCCAACAGCGCCGTTGCTTGGGATTTGTGAGTCCAACAAGGCATGAGCAATGACTATGGATTTGGCATTGATGGGCAGAGGAACCTTCAGAGGTTCGGCCCGGAAGCCTAGGCCGAAGATCAGGTATGAGTCGCCCGTTTCTGCAGCCCTCCCAATCTTAAAAGGGAGCCCGCGTAATTGAATATTGACTCCCTCCAGGGCGTCGAGCCTGGCCGTCGGTGGCATGGTGTGGTCCGCAAACTCGGACAAGTCAATTGGCTCGTAGTCACTCATCTCCAAACTCCATTCTCCGCCGACCCGATGGACGCGACGCCCGTCCTCTTTTCCTTGCCGGCCGTTTTCATGGTTGACTCCGAGAGCCACAGTCGTGGCAGCCGCTCAACGCAACGACGCACCCACGCACGTATGCCTAGTTGTCAATCCGCCTGGGATCGACGATTCAGTCGACACCGTTCACTACTTGGCAGAATCAAACTGCGGGGGCGTCTGCGCGTCCGATCGCCAGGGGTCTCAAGGCCGGGCTCGCAGCGATACGAAAAGTGAACGCAAAGCCGACCGGACGTCCTAACATCCAACGTCGACTCCGCTTTGGGCCAAATGACCTGCGAGGATGGCCGGGCCGCATTCGCTCTCGAAGCCGCAGATATCGCATCATGCTCGAAATCAATCGGTGCTCGCGTCGGAACCACGTTCCTATAGTCGACCCAGTGATGACAGCTCCTCATTGTCGGCACCGCAGCCCCGGCCGTCGGCGAAAAACACCTACACTCGCAATACATATGCTATCCTGTCCGTCAAGATGCCACTGCGCGTCGTCTCAAGGCTCGCGAACGGGATCGCGGAGGGCGATCCCAAGATTCGGGCTGGGTCAGGGTCGCCATCCAGGTCGAGGGTAGGAGTCGCCTTGCCGCCCCAGGCCCTCAACCTCCTGCCCGGACGCATGGACGGTTGAACGGGCATCGCGTCCACATACCGCGGCCGCATGGGAAGCCACCCGGGATCCCGAGTCCCAACGGGCCCGGATCGGGAGAGTTTCGAACCTATGTGGGGGCAATGCTCGCAACAAACATAGGAGCCAATGTGCAGTCCGCAGCACAAAGTTGGTTGGTGCTGACGTTGACCGGCTCCGCTGCAGTGCTAGGTCTGACCAGGGCAATCACGACGATTCCCTACCTCGTTCTCGCACCGCACGCGGGTACTCTCGCGGATCGCCGTGCTCCACAGTCGCTCGCGGTGTTGTCGCAGCTGATCGGCGCAGCCATCGCCGGCCTCGTGGCTTTGCTTGTTTGGCTAGGGGTCATCCAGGTCTGGCTGATACTTCTACTCGCCTTGGTTTCCAGCTGTGCTACTGCTCTTGGCTGGCCGTCCACCCAGGCTCTCATTCCACTGCTCGCAGGGCGGCGAGCTCTGGGTCGCGCAGTTGGCCTCAACTCGGTGCAAGGCAATCTATCTGGGATCATCGGGCCACCCATTGGTGGGTGGGCAGTCGCAGTCGGTGGAATAGCGGCGGCCTACGCTGCGAACGCACTTAGCTCGCTCGTAGCTGCCGTCGGACTCGCGCACCTTCGCCTGCCTAATGAAGCTGTCGGTCCCATCGTGCAGACATCGACGCTCACTGCCGTGCGCGGCGCCGTGAAATACGCCCGTTCTGAGCCAGTTCTCCTCCTTCTTCTCTCGCTGCCGGCGATCCCGGCACTGTTCGCGACCAACTACACCGTGCTCTTCCCGATCTTTGCTCGCGACATTCTGCACATCGGGCCCACCGGGCTCGGGGTGATGCTTGCAAGCGTTTCTGCTGGGGCGCTGATCGCTGCGGTTGTAATGTTCCAGTTTGGCCAAACTGCCGGCTCGGGCAAGTCGCTCGTGATGGCACTCGCCACCATCGGTGGCTCCACCGTTGCGTTCGCCGTGAGCACGTGGCCACCATTCACCTTGTTTGCATTATTTGCCTTGGGGGCGTCTCAAGTGGTGTTTAATGTTTCCACTCTCACACTTATCTTAGCCAGGGTCCCAGAACCCATGAGGGGTCGGATCCTGTCCATATATCTGCTGACATCCGCCGGTCTTGCCCCATTCGGAAGCGCAGCGCTTGGTATTACGGCTTTGGTGCTCGGCCCCGTTGTGGCCACAGTCGGCGGCGGCGTCCTCACTCTTCTAACACTTACGGCGATCATGCTGATTGAGCCAGACCTGTGGCAGGTGCGCGCAGCTGGCCATGGCGGGCCAGGCAATTCGTGAAGCGTCAGGCCGGCCTCGAGATCCAGCTCCGTGTGCCACGACGGTGAGCCTACGTAGCGCAGCTCCAAAAGCGATGCGTCGAATCCGGGATCGTGATCGCCCGCGTTATTCAGCCACGTTCGCGCGAAACTCCCCTCAACCAGGTGGCGTGGGATACCAACCGGGCAAGGTCCTCAGAATGACTTGATTGGAACCGGCCTCCAACCGCGGCTCGTCGCCCGCTAGAGAGGGCATGGCTCGAGTTTGTTTGCATCCGGCGGAATCCGAGTCCGGCCTCTCAGATGCCCCGTGCTGCGCACGGATCCATCGCCGGACCAACCCTAACGCTCGACAGGGAGCTGGTCTCGCTCGAGTTCGACAGTGATAGAGAGGAACCTTGCTGGAAGCTGGTTAAGGTGTTCCGGTCCATGTGGGATCTGGCCGTCGAACATCAAGGAATCGCCGGGCTTCAGTTCGTAGGGGTGTTGTCCATATCGATAGATGACCTCGCCCTCGAGCGCGTACAGAAATTCTACGCCGTCATGTTGGAATAGAGGGAATGTCTCGCTCTCTTCGCTGAGCGTGACGAGGAAGGGTTGGACCCGTCTCTGCGCTCCCTTGGCGGCCGCGAGCAACTCGTAGCGGTGGCCGTGGCGCGTGCCCTGTCGGACGAGCTCGATGCCCTCGCCAGAACGTACATACGAAGCGTCGCGCTCCTCTTCGAAGCCGCGAAAAAACGTCGTGACTGGCACGTCCAATGATTGCGAAAGCCGCGCTAAGGTACGCAGACTCGGTGAGGTCTGTGCGTTCTCGATCTTCGAGATCATCCCGAGGGAGAGGCTCGCGCGATCCGCGACCTCCTGGAGGGTGAGGCCCAAACGTCGACGTTCCTGACGCAGGCGAATTCCAATCGCCTGGTTCATGGCCCCCTCGAGGAAACTCGCCGAGAGTCCGAGAGAGGTCCCGTTCGCCTCGTCTGATCCCGACATTTCACTCCGCAACTTACACGTCCCGAGCGGCCTGACTCGAGTCCGAGGGTACACCAAGGAACACGGGCCCTACCCCAATGAACGAATTCTCTTGCATCACAGTGAACAGACGGCCTACAATCTCCTCTGGGAGTGGAGGTCATGAGCCTGGGTGGGCAGTGTTCGGAAATCGTCAACGCTTGGTGGAGACGACTCGTGTGCGGGATCGCCGGATACATGTCGAAGCGATCGGACCCCATGCCGATCGGCCGGATCATGCTGGACATGCTGACCGCCTTGGCCCGCCGTGGTCCGGACTCGGTGGGCATGGCCCTCTACCGAAGCGAACCCGCGCACCGCGAGGCCTGTTGGATCCGTGTTCCTAACGATCTCGGCATTCACGAAGATCAGCGGATCCGGGGGAGCCTCGCCGCGGTCGCTGACGTGGGCAAGATCGAGCGCCACGTGGGATTGATTCGGATCGAATTCTCGACTCAGGCCGACCCGACGGCGGTTCGACGGGCGATCGAAGCCGGACGCGACGATGTCGAAGTAGTCAGCCTCGGGAGTCAGCTCGAGCTTATGAAGCAGGTCGGCCACCCGAGGGACCTCGAGCAGGAGTTCGGGGTCCAAAGATTCCGAGGCAGCCACGCGATTGGTCATACCCGGCTTTCCACCGAAAGTCGCGTAGACCTGACCCACTCGCAACCGTTTTGGGCACGGGGTCTGGCGGATGTCGCGACCGTACATAACGGGCATATCACGAACTACCACCGGCTGCGGAGGCAGTACGAACAGCAAGGAGTCCGGTTCTTCTCCGAAAATGATTCCGAAGTAATTGGGGTCTACATCGCCGATCAGGTCAATCGCGGCCTGAGCCTAGAGGAGGCTCTTGAGGCGTCACTCGACGATCTCGACGGCAGCTTCACCTACCTGGTGGCCAGTGGCGACTCACTCGGCTTTGCCCGCGATCCATTCGCGCTAAAGCCTTTGATCACGGTCGAAACCGATGACTACATCGCGGTGGCCAATGAGGAGGTCGCGATCCGTGCGGCCCTCGGCTCGTCGGGAGTCGCTCACGAGCCCTCCGGCCATGTCTCTCGGGTGTGGCGCCGCTCCGCGCTTGCTGCTCCGTTGGGTGCGAGAGGATGAATGGATCCATCGGGACAAGCGGCGCGATCGATATCGACGCATCCGATCAGCCCATCCGAGGCATCAACCGGGCGATCCGGACAGCATTGGCGGAAGGCCGACGGGTGACGATCACGAACCCGGGAGCTCGGCACAACCTCGCGGTGGCCCTTCTGACTCCGGGGGACGTAAGAATCGACGGCAGCGTCGGCTACTACTGCGGNNCGATGGGGCCACAGTTCGCGTAGCGGGTAGCGCCGGCTGGGGCGTCGCAGAGGGCATCTTGTCGGGCACGATTGTCGTCGACGGCAACGCCGGCAACGGCGCGGCCGCCTCGATCCGTGGTGGTACGGTCGTCGTGCGCGGTGACTGTGCTGCTCGGGCTGGGATTGCCATGAAGGGCGGCCGGTTGCTGGTTGGCGGGGATGCCGGTTACATGACCGCCTTCATGATGCAAAAAGGCTATGTCGCAATCGCCGGCGATGCCGGCGAGGCGCTCGCTGACTCGATGTATCAAGGCACCGTCTACGTAGCGGGCCGGATCGCGTCGCTGGGCAACGACGCAGTGGTTGACGATGCCCCCGATGAGGAGCAGTCGATGCTCGAGGCGGCCTTTGCCGAATTCGACCTCCCGCGCCCAGGTCGGTTTCAACGGATTGTTGCTGGCCGGAAGCTGTGGAACTTCGAGAAGCATGAGCTCGAGACCTGGCGGGCCGCCTTGTGAACCCTGACTCGAAGCGGCCTCGTGACCCGCAGGGGCGCCGGACGAGCCCGGTCTACACACCGTCGGTGATCGGCGAGATCCAGGAGAAGGCAGCGCTCGGCCGCTATCTAATCCGCGGCTTTGGGACCCTTCGCTCCAGGCCATTGCCTTCGCTCGACGACCTGACCTTCCTGCCCGCTTCGCTAACTCGCATTCCGCTTGAGGGCTACCGCGAGAAATGCGTGACGACGACAGTCCTCGGCTCTCGCTTCGCTGAGCAGCCGCTTGTCCTCGACGTCCCGGTGATGATCACGGGGATGAGCTATGGAGCCCTCTCGTACAACGCCAAGGTGGCTCTCGCTCGGGGTGCCGCCCGGGTTGGGAGCTCAACGACCTCTGGCGATGGCGGGATGCTTGCCGCCGAACGCGAGAACTCGACCAAGATGGTCGTCGAGGTCCTACCGAGCCGCTATGGAGCCAACGTCCATCACTTGCGCCAGGCGGACGCGATCGAGTTGACGATCGGACAGGGCGCGAAGCCCGGCACCGGCGGGCTTCTGCTGGGCTCGAAGATCTCCGCGGAAATTGCCGGGATCCGCGACCTGCCACCCGGCGTCGACCAACGCTCGCCCGCCCGGCACCCGGACTTCCTCGGTCCCGACGACATGATCCTCAAGATCGAAGAGCTGCGCGAAGCAACCGACTGGCGAGTCCCCATCTTCGTCAAGATTGGTGCGACCCGCACCTTCGACGACGTCAAGTTGGCGGCGAAGTGCGGCGCCGACGTGATCGTGGTCGATGGTATGGAGGGCGGGACGGCGGCATCGCCCGAGATCCTCCAGGATCACACGGGCATTCCCACCCTGGCCGCGATCGTCGAAGCGCGTCGAGGCCTCGAGGACGTCGGCATGCTCGGCCAGGTCCAGATCATCGCCGCGGGCGGGATCCGCTCCGGGGTCGACGTCGCAAAGGCTCTCGCGCTTGGTGCGGATGCTTGCTACATCGGCACGGCGGCCCTGATTGCCCTCAACTGCAACGCGCCGCTGTTTCTTGACGACTACGCGGCGTTGGGAACGGAGCCCGGCGCCTGCCACCACTGCCACACGGGCCGCTGTCCCGTGGGCATCACGACCCAGAACCCGGAGCTCATGGCCCGCCTGCCGATTGACGAGGCTGCGGAGCGTGTCGCCAACTTCCTGACCGCGATGACCCTGGAGGTCCAGATGCTGGCCCGGGCCTGTGGCAAGGCGAACGTTCACGACCTGGACCCTGACGACCTTCGAGCGCTAACGATCGAGGCTGCGGCCATCACGGGCATTCCTCTCGTTGGCACGAACTGGGTCCCAGGCGCAACCAACGGCTTCGGTTAGAGGCCAGACGTGTCGTTCCTGATTAGCTGTCCACGCTGTGGCCCCCGTGACGTTGCCGAGTTTCAGTACGGCGGCGAGCTCCAGAGCCGGCCCGCACCGGGGTCGGACATCGGCGAGTGGTCGAGGTACCTATACGACCGAGACAACGTTGCCGGCATTGAGAAGGCCTGGTGGTTTCATCGGTCGGGCTGCCGGCGCTGGCTCCAGGTTGAGCGTGACACCAGGACGAACGAGGTAGGCAAGGTGGCCTGGACCCTGGATCAGGGGACTGTGGTCGATGGCTGAGCGTCGCCTGCCTGAGCCTGCCGGCTCCGAGCTACGCCGCGATGAACGGATCGAGTTCAGCTTCGATGGACGGCGCCAGGTAGGTTTCGGCGGAGACACACTCGCCTCGGCCCTGACCGCCCAGGGCGTGGACGTCCTCTCGCGCAGCTTCAAATACCACCGACCTCGGGGCGTGTTGTGCGCCACTGGCGGTTGCCCGAACTGCCTCGTCGAGGTAAACAGCGAACCCAACGTCCGGGCATGCGTCACGCCGATCACCCCGGGCGCCGTTGTCCGGAGCCAGAATGCCTGGCCGACGCTCAATCGCGACGTGCTCAGCCTCACCGACCGTTTCGATCGGTTCTTGCCGATCGGTTTCTACTACAAGACGTTCATTCGACCGCGCCGCCTTTGGCCGTTGTATGAGGCGGTCTTACGCCGGATTGCAGGTCTTGGCCGGGTCGATCTCAAGAGCCGGCCCGACCTGCATCCCCGCAAGCGGCACCTTCATGCCGACGTGGTCGTCGTGGGCGGCGGTCGCGCCGGCTGTCTGGCGGCGCTCGAAGCAGCGTCACTCGGTTCCAGCGTGATCATCGTCGACGACGGAATGAACTTGGGCGGCGAACTCCGGACCCGACGTCGAATCGTCGAAGGTGACCCGCGGATCGCTGGACGGCCGGGGACGGAGGCGGCTGTCATCCTCGCAGGACTCGTGAGCGCAGAACCGCGAATCGAGCACCTGGGCGGCGGCACAGCAATTGGAATCTACGACGGCGGCCTCGTTGCTGTGGCCCAGGGCGCGACGTTCGTTCGGATCCGCACGACGAAAGTCGTTCTCGCGACTGGTGCGGCCGAACGTCCCGCACTCTTCGAGGCGAACGACCGTCCGGGCATCATGCTTGCCTCAGCGGTCCTCCGCCTTGCCCACCTCCATGGGGTTCGGGCGGGGCAACGCGCCGTAGTCGTCACGGACGACGATCACGGGTGGCGGCAAGCCGCCGAGCTCGTCGCCGTTGGACTGCAGGTCGCGGCAATCGTCGATTCTCGTACTGAGGGGCCCGAGGGGCTGATTGTTGAAGCCCTCCGGGCAGCGGACGTTGAAGAGATTCGGGGGGCACGAGTGCTTGGATCACAAGGCCGTCATCGGGTCACGGGTCTACGGGTCCGCACGTCCATTGGGACCGAGCGAACGTTGGCTACCGACCTCGTCGTGATGGCCTTTCGGCCCGAGCCAGTGGTGACGCTAGCTGCGCAGGCAGGCCTCACGCTCGCTTTCGAGAGGAGCATTGCCGAATGGATCCCGAGACAGGGGCAAGCCGATGTGATCGTTGTTGGCCGGATGACAGGTCTCGTCGACGATTCCTTGATCACCGCTGGCGCTTCGCTGGCCGGACGCCTGGCGAATGGAACTGCGGGCCACGATTCGGATGTCGACATTCACCAGACGGAGGTGGCGGCCGCGTTTGCGGCTCTGCCGGACCGGCAGCCCACCGCCATCCAGCGCGGCCACAAACAGTTCGTCTGCTTCTGCGAGGACGTCACAGCAGGCGAGCTGGCCCAGGGCGTCCGCGAGGGCTTTGAATCGCTCGAGACGTTGAAGCGATACAGCACGGTCACCATGGGGCCATGTCAAGGCAAGCAGTGCCAAGGCAACGCCGCGCAAGTCACCGCAGCGGCGCGTGGCGTGTCCCGTCAGACGACCGGTCTGACGACGTCTCGGCCGCCGGTCCAGCCGGTGCCTCTCGCTGTGATCGCGGGACCCCATCTCAATCCGATTCGCCGCACAGCGCTCCACGATCGCCACGAGTCCGCGGGTGCCACCTGGATGGACATGGGCGATTGGAAGCGGCCGCTCGATTATGGCGACACCAACGCAGAGGTCCGGGCCGTCCACGACAGCGTCGGCCTGATCGACGTCTCGACCCTAGGCAAGCTCGATGTCCGAGGCCGAGACGCCGGTGAATTCCTTGACTGGCTTCATCCGAGCCGCTTCAGCGATCTTCGGGTCGGGCGAATCCGCTATCGGGCGATGACCGACGACGCCGGGATCATCCTCGACGACGGCACCGTGGCCCGGCTCGGCGACGACCGCTACCTAGTCACGACTGGAACGGGCAGCCTGGATGCCGTCGACCAGTGGCTCCGATGGTGGCTCGCAGCATCGGATCGGCGCGTCGACGTAACCAACGTTACGGCCAGATTCGCAGCGATGAACCTCGCCGGTCCGCGCGCCCGAGACGTGTTGGCCCAGCTCACGACCGCCGACGTGTCGGCGGAGGGGTTGCGCTATCTGGACGCCCGCGAGTTTGCCGTCGCCGGCGTTCCCGTGGTCATTCTGCGAATCGGTTTCGTCGGTGAACTTGCCTATGAGCTTCACACTCCGGCCGACAGGGCGGCCCACCTTTGGGACGCCTTAGTCCGCGCGGGAGCCGAGTACGGGATCCGGCTGTTTGGCGTCGAAGCGCAGCGCGTCCTGCGCCTCGAAAAGCAGCACGCGATCATCGGACAGGACACCGATGCGCTCTCGGATCCGCTCGGCGCAGCGATGAGCTGGCTCATCAAGTCCGACCGCCCGGATTTCATCGGCAAGGATGCGTTGGCCGAGCTCAAGGCAAGGGGCCTGCGTGACGTCCTGGCCGGGTTCGAGATGGTCGGGACGGCGGTTCCCGCGGAGGGCGCCGCGATCGTCCGCGAGGGCCGGCCGATTGGACGGGTAACCAGCAGCAAGTGGAGCCCGACCCTCGGTAAGGCGATTGGGCTGGCCTGGCTGCCCGCGGCGGATGCGGTCGACGAACGTCATATCACCGTCAGGATGGGGAAGGGCCGCGAAGGGGCGACGGCTCAGGCCATTGTCCGGACCACGCCGTTCTACGACCCCGACGGTGTTCGGGTCCGATCGTGAGCACCCTCGTACCGACCCGAGTTATCCGCCGGAGCGCCCTCGAGGCGGCTCACATGATTCTCGGCGCCCGCTGGCTCAGCGATGAGCTTCACTGGCCGGCAAGCTACGAGGGAACAGACGAGTCGGCCGAGATGGCCGCCATCACAGGTGGAGCGGCCCTGGCCGAAGTCGGGCCTTTCGACGAGCTGCTTCTGCGCGGACCTGGGGCGCTCGACGTGCTCGGCTCGTTGGCGACCGACCCTCGCGCGGCGATGCCTGGTCGCGTCGTCGCGGTGGCCCTGGGCGGCGAACGCTGGGCAACATGGATCCTGGAACGGGACGAGATTCTGCTGCTATCGCCCTCGGGCGGCTCGATCTTGACGACGCGCGGCGAGGACTTGGTCGCCGACCAAACGTCAGTCCTCGAGATGAGCGGTGCCCGGACGGCGCTTCGTCTTGTCGGCCCTCACGCGCCGCGAATCCTGGTCGAGGTCTGCCCGGATGACACGACGCCGGCCACGATGCAGCAGGGCACCGTGATCCAGGCACCCCTCGCCGGAGTGCGCGCGCTGATTGCGCGCGAGGATTGTTTGGGCTCACCGGGCTATACGATCCTCATCGCCCGTGATGAGGCTGCCTACACGTGGGAATCGCTCCGCGCGATCGGCACGTTCCACGGTTTGATCCCGGTTGGGCCGACGGCCGTGGCGGCCGAGGATGGCGCATGATCGGACCACTCCGGCGCTGGCGCGTCATGCGACCGCAGGAACAGAGGTCGGGCTATGACGTCGTGATCGTGGGCGGCGGCGTCCATGGCCTCGCAATCGCCTACGAGTTGGCCAAACGTGGCGTCCGAGATGTCGCGGTCCTGGAGAAGGCCTACATCGGCGCCGGTGGGAGTGGCCGAAACACCGCGATCATCCGGTCCAACTACCGGACGCCCGAAGGCGTGGCCTTTTACGACGAGTCGGTTCGGATCTATGAGCGGCTAGGAGTTGAGCTCGGGTTCAACGTCCTATTCAGCCAGCACGGCCATTTGACCCTCGCGCATACCGATTCGGCCGTAGCCGGCTTACGTGTGAGGGCTGAGGTGAACCAACTTCAGGGTGTCGACTCAGTCGTCGTCGGCGTCGACGAAATTCGCAAGCTAGCCCCGGCGCTGGACCTGTCGGATCGGCCACGCTACCCGATCCAGGCGGCGCTCTACCACCCACCGGGTGGAATCATTCGACACGACGCGGTCGTCTGGGGTTACGCACGCCGTGCCGCGGAGATGGGCGTCCACGTCCACCAGGGCGTCGAAGTGACCGGGATCGATCTCGCGGCCGGTCGGATTGCCGGTGTCCGGACGAATCACGGGAGCATCCGAGCCGGAACCGTGGTGAATGCCACGGCCGGCTGGGCGTCGACGATCGCGGCGATGGTCGGCGTGCGCCTACCAATCGTGACGCACCCACTTCAAGCGCTCGTGACCGAGCCCCTCAAACCGTTCCTGAACCCCGTCCTGGTGTCTGCGACGCTCCACGTGTATGTCAGCCAGACCGATCGCGGGGAGCTGGTGATCGGGGCTGAGATCGACCCCTATGCGTCGTACAGTCACCGCTCGACGCTGAGTTTCATGGAGACGTCTGTGGCGCACGTCCTTGAGCTGTTGCCGTCAGTCGCCAACGTCCGTGTACTGCGTCAGTGGGCAGGGATTTGCGACATGACCCCCGACTTCAGCCCGATCATCGGACCGGTCCCGGACGTGCCTGGGTTCATCCTCGACGTCGGCTGGGGCACTTACGGATTCAAGGCGGGGCCGGTGGCTGGGCGGCGCGTAGCCGAGCTGATCGCGACAGGGCAAACGCCCGCGGTTCTCGCACCGTTCTCGATCGAACGATTTGCCACGGGATCTCTGATCGGCGAAAAGGCCGCGGCGGCGGTCTCGCATTAGCCACCTGACGGAGAAGGAGGTCGGAATGATCGACGAGACGCCGGGCGAGAAACCGTCTAGGGAGTCGATCGCCCGGCGACTAGCCGATGACGGGATCAACTACCTCCTCGCCCAGTGGGTAGATATCCACGGGACACCCCGCTGCAAGGGCGTGCCCGCTAGTGCGATCGACCAGCTCCTGACGGGCAGCGCGGGCTTCGCTGGTGCCGCAACGGTCGGTATGGGTCAAGGACCGCACGATCATGATCTCGTCGGGATGCCCGACTTGGACACGTATACGGTGGTGCCCTGGGAGCGCGGACTTGCCCGCTTCGCATGCGACATCCAGGTCGACGGGAAACCGTGGCCCTACTGCTCACGGACAGCCCTCCGTCGTCAAATCGAGCGACTGGGCAAGATCGGCTATTCGATGAAGGTCGGCGTCGAACCCGAGCACATGCTCGTGACCCGCGCCAGCGACGGATCGATCACGCCATTCGATCCGACCGGCCAGGACACGCTGCAAAAGCCTTGCTACGACTTCAAGAGTTTCTCGAGCAACCTCGAGTATTTACGTACGCTCATTGGGTATCTCGAAGGATTGGACTGGCAGCCGTACGCGGCGGACCACGAGGACGCGACCGCTCAGTTCGAGATCAACTGGAAGTACGCCGACGCCCTCGAGACGGCGGACCGGTACACCTTCTTCAAGATGATGACGAGCCAAGTCGCGCAGAAGTTCGGGGCGATCGCGACGCACATGCCGAAGCCGTTTCCCCACCTGACGGGAAACGGCAGTCATTTTCACTTCTCGCTCTGGGACGGCGACGATAATGTCTTCTTGGACGCGACGGATCGTCGTGGCCTGGGTCAATCCGAGCTCGCCTACCACTTCCTTGGCGGCCTTCTGGCACACACTCGGGCCTTGTCCGCCTTGATTGCGCCGACGGTCAACTGCTACAAGCGACTCTCGGTTGGGGCCTACCTCACAGGCGCGCGGTCCGGCTTCACCTGGACACCCGCTTTCATCACGTATGGGGACAACAACCGGACCCAAATGTTTCGCACGCCCGAACCGGGTCGCTTTGAATGTCGGGTCGTGTCCGGGGCAGTCAATCCGTACCTCGGCCTGGCTGGATTCATCGCCGCGGGAATCGACGGAATTGAGCGCCGCTTAGATCCCGGAGAACCCCAGATCGGCCGGAACATGTACGAGACATCGCTCGAGACCGCCCGCAGAGAGGGCCTGCGGTTCTTGCCCCAGACGCTCTCGGAAGCGCTCGATGAGTTCGAGTCAGACGAGGTCGTGCGCGGGGCACTGGGCCCGGAGCTTGGCGCGGAGTTCCTCCGGATCAAGCGCACCGAATGGGTGCGCTACCACAACGACGTGGGCCGATGGGAGCTGAACGAGTACCTTACCCTCTTCTAGGTCCCTGAACACCCGCATTCGGTCCTGATCTTGGCGCCCGGACGCCGTCTCGATGTGGCGCTTCGCAGGACGCAGTGACGTTGTCTCCGCAAACCGGCTACTGGACCCTCGACGGTGCGGTCAAGGGGCGGAAATGAATCGCTGCCGCTGGACACCAAGACCGGTAATCCCGAGCTCGACCAGGTCACCAGGACGCAAGTAAGGTTGACCGGCCGTGCCCAAAGCGACACCGGAAGGCGTGCCCGTATTGATGATGTCACCCGGATCGAGGACCATGAATTGGCTCAAGTACCTGATGATCTCGGCAACCCCAAAGATCATCGTGCTCGTCGTCCCCGTCTGGCGTCGTTGCCCATTCACGTCCAACCAGAGATCGAGACGATTGACATCACCGACCTCGTCCGGCGTGACCAGCCAAGGTCCGGCTGGATTGAAGGTCTCGCACGATTTGCCCTTGACCCACTGTCCACCGCGCTCGAGTTGGAATTCTCGTTCGGACACATCGTTGCAGACCATGTAGCCAGCGATCGCCGCGAGTGCCTCTTCATCAGAGTTGAGATAGCGGCAGGTGCGGCCGATAACCACACTTAGCTCGACCTCCCAGTCGGTCTTACGCGAACGGCGAGGAATCCGCACGTCGTCGTTGGGCCCTATCAAAGTGTTGCTTGCCTTGAAGAATACGACCGGTTCCAATGGAATCGTCGCGCCGGATTCAGCCGCGTGGTCTGCGTAGTTCAGCCCAATACAAACAATCTTTCCTGGTTGGCCTACGGGAGGCCCAAATCGGATTGGCGCGATCGGGAGGGCTCGCGCGGGATTCCCGTGAAGGAGCTTGCGGAGTTCCTCGATCCCGTCACTGGCGAAAAACGCCGGGTTGAAATCGCCTATGTAGTCAGTGACATCAACCGCCTTGCCGTCTTCGAACATGATGCTCGGGCGCTCGTCGCGGGCAGTCCCAAGTCGGACAAGTCTCACAGCGGTCGTCTCCTTCTTCTACGTTCGGCGTCGGCTTGGCAAGCTTCGTGTTTCGTGGTCAGCGGAGGAAGATGAGGCTCGTCGTCAGGATTATCAGGACTACGATTGTGATGACCGCATAGTCGCGGTCGCCTTCAAAACCGAATGCAACCACGGAAGCCGCAACGCGGGCCGGTGGCGTCGCGATCAGGGTCATGAGACCGGCCTGTGCCAGTCCAAGGGGGCGGCCCGCAAGGATGTTTCCGAGAACGGCGCCAAAGTCGCTCAATGAGGCCATGAACACCCCGTGGTTGGTCAGAGATCCAGACCAGCCGACGAAGAGCGAACCCACGAGTCCGCCCGCCATCAATACCGCGCTTACGGCCACGCCGATGTTCAAAATCCGGCTCACGAGGAGTCGAACGCCTTCGGGGGTCATTGGCTGATGCCCCTGGCGATCGCTTGAAGGCCGATGAGGACCAATACAGGCAAGAAAAGCGTTCGCACGTTCTGGTTCGAGATGCGCGGCAAGAGGCGAGCTCCGACCAACGCGCCGAAAAGGACTCCTAGGGCGACCGGCGCAGCAATAGTTGGGTCAATGTCGCCCCGACGCAGATAGATACCGACGGAAGCAGCTGCTGTGACGCCGATCATGAAGTTGCTCGTCGCGGAGCTGACCTTCATCGGGAGGCGCATCGCGCCGTCCATCGCAACCACTTTGAGGGCACCTGACCCAATGCCTAGCAGTCCCGAAATGGCACCGGCGCCCAGCATTAACGCGAAACCGAGGGGGACTCGCTGGGCAGCGTATGGGACGTCTCGGCCGAGCGCCGCATCGTAATAGCTGGATACGAGATTGAGGCGTCGGCGACGTAGTTGCGGCGGGACGGGTCGGGGCACTTCCTCAGTCATCCGTGTCAGTTGTTGGACAGCTGAGAAGAGCAGAACGATCCCGAGCAGGACATAAAGTACGTTTGAGGGGACGGCGGTCGCGAGCAGCGCACCCACCTCGGCGCCGCTCGTAGTAGCTAGCTCGAGGAACATCCCGATACGGATGTCGGCCATCCCGTCTCTTACGTACCCGACAGCGGCACCCGAACTAGTCGCGATGACGCTGACGATGCTGGCGCCGATTGCCATTCGGATGTCGACGCCGAAAAGCAACGTCAAAGCCGGGATCACGATGATCCCGCCGCCGACTCCGACCAATGCGCCTACCAAACGAGCGAAGACGCTAGTGACGAGGATGGCGAGATCAACGCCAAGCGTCACGGGTTTCGCAATCGCACAGATCGAAAGGTCCTCAGCCGGTTGAGGACGCCCCTACCGTTCGATGATGAAATCGTCACCTCGTGCTTGCTCCTGAGTGCAAGGCCGTCTTGGGAGGAAGCTTCCGTCTCCACTCCTAGTCAACTTGCTGTACTCTGCATAAGGAGTATATCCTTCGGACCGGGCAGCCTGGGCGAGTTGATCTACGCCTGAACGGAGATCGTCATGGCCGCCGGAACACCTCTGTTCGCGGAGACCTCGTGAGTGGCGTCGGGTTCTACATCAATGGTCCAGGCTCGTACGCGACCGTCGACCTTGCAGACGGACTCGACATCGTCGCGGATGCAGGATTCGCATCTATCGATGTCTCGGCCTCGAAGGGCGAGCGGGTCCTGAACTCTTCGGATTACTCCCGTGACGAGCGAGCGTGGCTCCGGTCTGCCGCGTCCGACCGATCACTCGCGATCGAAGCAGTGGTAACGCATCTTGGATTGGCGGACACCATCCTGAGCGGCCGTGCCCTCGACCTGCCGGGTGCTATTGATGTGGCTGAGGATCTCGGCGCGCATCTGGTTTTGGTGCATGTAGGTCGGCGCATTCAAGATCGAGATTCGGAACTATGGTCGGGCGCAGTCAAATTGTTTCGTCAGGCGGCGGATCGCGCAGGTCCACGAGGGATCACGGTCTGTCTGGATGCACTCTCGGCCGAATTCCTCACCGCGAGTCCGGAATCCGTGAACCGATTTCTTGTCGAGGTTGATCGATCCAACGTCGGTTGGAACTTCGATCCCGCAATGTTGATCACCTCCGGATTCGACGTCGAATCAGCGGTTTCAATCCTCGGTCGCTGGATTCGCCATGCGCATATCAAGGACGTCCGAGGTCGATATCCGGACCACGAGTGGGTGATCCCAGGGGAAGGCGTGCTCGACCATTCAGCATGGGCGAACGTCTTGCGGAGGATCGGCTACCACGGTGTGGTGACGGCCGAGGTGATCGCGACGATCGGGAGCGAATCGCCGAAATGGCCACTCGAATACGCAGCTAGGACCAGCCACAAAGCCATCGCGGAGGAATGGCAATGACCCGCTATCCGCAAGGGATATTGGTTTCGTGCGAGGTCCCATGGGATGAGAACGAACAACTCATTGAGCCTGTGTTTCGCCAAGAGGTGGCCGAAACTCTAAGGGCCGGCTTTCGCCACGTGTACATCTTCGGGACCGCTGGGGAAGGTTACGCGGTCACGTTAACGCAATTCGAGCAGATCGCCCGGATCTTCTGGGAGGAGACCAGAAGCGAAGGGGTACTCCCGATGGTCGGCGTTATCGCCATGTCCACCGGAGCGGCGATTGAGCGCATCACCATCGCGTACAAGATCGGGTTCCGTACATTCCAGCTTGCGTTGCCGAATTGGCACTCCGTCAACGACGCCGAATTGGCACGTTTCTTCCAAGACGTCTGCGGGGCCTTCGTCGATTGCTCGTTTCTCCATTACAATCTCCCGCGTTCCGGTCGCGTGCTCAATGGCGCCGACTACGAGCGCTTGGTCCGCTTGGTGCCCAACCTTGTCGCGACGAAGAATACGTCCGGGGATCTCGCCCGAACCGCAGACTTAATGCGCAAGGCACCGGAACTCCAGCACTTCTTCGGCGAGCGCAACTTCGCCTTGGGCTGCTTATTCGGCGAATGTTCGCTGCTGAGTGGGTATGGGACACTCCGCCCTCAGTTTACGCAAGACCTCTACGAGTTGGGTCGGACCGGCAAGATCGAAGCCGCGCTTCGGATGGCGAGCGAGATCAATGAGGTCGGTTCCGAGGTGCTCGGATGGCTGGATGGCCCACGCGTGGACGGTGCCTATGACAAGCTTGTCGTGAATCTCGGCGGAACGGTCGACATGCCGCTCCGATTGTTGTCGCCATACCAGGGATTCTCCGAGAACGAGCTCGCCCAATGCCGGCAGATCCTGGCCGATCGATTCCCGGACTGGTCCGTGTAGGATAGATTTGAGAATGAGTTTTCTTTGGGCGAAACCTCCCTGGTTTTCGCGCTCGAGCTCCAAAGGTATTGACGGTCCGTCGCGTGGCTGGCGACAGGCTCCAGGGACTCAGGGGTGACGACTAGGCGCTCGATCGCTTTACATCGATGAGATCGACTTCCGCGGCAGCCATGATCAGGGGTCCAAGACCCCAAGGCACAAGGTGGCCCGTCGAGACGTGCGAATAACTAGCGAGCGACGTGGTCGGAAAGACAGCTGCCGAGACCAACCCAAGTCGCCCTTCGTCATCCATTAGGTCCGTGGTCCGATCCCATGCCCTGAGAGCGGGCTCCAAGAACGATTCGTCCAGTATTCCGAGTCGAACGCCGCGCAAGAATCCGCATGCCGCGAATGCCGCAGTTGACGCTTCTTCGCGGGCTAGTGGATCCGAAACCACGGCTCGCCAGGAGCCGTCCGGTTGCTGTGTCCTGACCAATGCTTGGCAAAGTCCCAACGTTGCGTCGATCAGGGCCTGTCTCGCGGGCTCGTCCGCGCCAACATATTCGAGCACATCGAAAAGCCCGAGCAGAGCCCAGCCCTGCCCGCGACCCCATCCCAAACCGTATGCGCGCCCTGTCCGTTCCAGGTAGAAATGCGAGAAGAGCTTTGATTCAGGATCCTGGAGAACCTGAATGTAGGCCATCGCTTGCTCGATGCCGGTCCTGAGTAGCACGTCGTCGTCAAGCAGTCGGCCAAGGTGGACGAAGAACGGCGGATCGAAGTGGAGGCAGTCGACGAATACGCCAGCACCGGGCTGGGTTATCAACGAAGCCTCTGTCGCCGTGACCCTCATGCCGCCGTACGGAGGCACAACCGGCGAGGATTCGAATGCCGCGTATGCACCCTTGATGAGGCGGCGACTCATAAGGAATCGGCTCAAGTCGACAAGTGCCATCATCAGGGACGGATCACGCGTCTCTTCGTATAGAGCACAAGCTGCGTGACCAGGAAAGGTGTTATCGAGTTCACGGTAAGGGAGAGCTCGCGCAGACCATGCCTTCAGCGCGCCGTGCACGAAACCTCGATATCGAAGATCACGGAGGATCGCGCTCGCACACAGCAGCCCCTCGAATCCAACAGAGTCGCCGTAATTCCAGATTTGGAACCTGTATTCTGATAGGAGGCGCGCTGAATTCGCGAGTCTTGATTTCGTTCGTGCATCGATCGGCACATGTTTGCCGCGGGCGTTCAATCAGTGTCCTCCTGCCAATCATCCGCGAGCAGCCTTACATCCATAAGAAGCCCGACAAGGTCATCCTGTTCGAGGGTCGTCAGCTTTCGGTCCGGGGATCGGCCGACCGATGATGTGAGAATGCCGCGCAGGCGCAACACCTCCCTGTGCGCTGGCAACATATTTCCGGGTAGCATCATGAATTGCAGCAAGGGCAGCAACCGGGCATGTTCACGCCGAGCCTCAGCCCACGCGCCGCGGCGGGCCGTGCGACATACCCGAACAAGCAGGTCGGGTATGGCACATCCAGGCATCGTCCCGCTGGCGCCTCGCTTCAACTCTGCCCATAAGCCGAGCCCTCCGCTCCCACCAAATGCCGGGATCTCGCCATTCGACACCGAAACGATTTCGGCGATAAACGCAGCGCTAGAAGACCTCTCCGATTTGACCGCAATCCGACCCGGATGAGACCGGTGGAGTGCCAAGATCATTCCGATTGAGACCGGAGCTGAAGGTCCATCCTGGATCACGATCGATAGGTCGCAGGCCTCAATGACCCTTTCGAAATAGTCGTGAACATCAGTCTCGGTCCACACCTCGAAGCTCGGGGGGGGCAACAGTACCGCGCTCGCACCGAGTTCTGTCGCAACGGCGACGCGCTCGCAACAGACTTGGACAGACTCGGCGCCCACATGGACGACTATCGGTAGACGCCCTCCAACCGTAGCGACGACCGTGTTGAGCGTCGCATATCGCTCGTAATCGGTTAGCCTCACGAATTCACTGGCTAATGCCAGTCCAAGGCCGTCCACACCGGCTTCTTCTGCGAATTGAACTTCGCGCGCGAGCGCCTCTAGGTCGACCTCCTCATCACGAGAGAATGGCATCGCAAGGATCGGGATTACACCTGACAGCTGTCTGCGTGCCCTTAGGTTCATCGTCGAGGCGTTATCGATCTCGAGAGAACTGCGCGATGGCACTGGCCATGGTGCGGCCGCAAGGAGTCACGATTCGAGAGCTACTTCGACCCAGCCTTTAGACCACCGGCTTCTACGGCTTGGATTACGGCTCGGGTGTACCCACAAGTGTACGCAACGCCGTTATCTTGCCTTGGGGCAGAGTCGAAGACCGTATCTGGGAAGTGCGCCGGAAATACGCCTCCGTCGAAGCCAACGTCTCGTAGCGCACCCAAGATTTGGAACCAGTCGAGGTCGGACTCATCAAGAAAAGATTCGTGATATTTAGGGACGTGCCCTACGACGCCTTGCAGATGACAGTATACGATCCGGTCATCTTTGCCGAACTCGTGGATGTTGGCGAGAAGGTCTCCAGGCATTACGCCCCAATTGCCGAAACACATCACGATTCCGTGGAAGCGGCTCGATGATAGAGCGAGGGCTTTGCGGTGTGACTCCGCGTCGTAGAACAATCGATCGGCTCCGCCGAGCGACTCGACCGGTGGGTCGTCTGGGTGAATGGCGAGTCGTATCCCTGCCTCCTCGGCAGCCGGGAGAACACGCTCGAGAAAGTACTCGTAGTTCTTGAAGAGCTCGTCCCGATTGACCCGGACGCCGCGTGACAGATAGTCCGATGAGATCTCGGCCAAATTGAAACTTGTCACGCGGGCTCCCCCGCGCCCAGGCATCGCCTCTGAGGTTCGCCAACTAGTATTGACGACTCCAGGCGGGTTTATAGACCATGAGTACGCGAGAGAATTCAATCCGGCTCGGCCCATGTTTCGGATCGTCATGATCAGCTGGTTGATTTGCTCGTCGCGTCCGGCGAGACCGAACTGAATCCGCTCCAAGCAATGTCGCGGAACCGCCTGCTCGAGCCCCACAAGTCGAAGCCCAGCTGCATCGAACCGGTTTCGAAGCTGGATCAGGTCGAGCAACTCCCAATGTGAGCTCAGCTCATCGAAACCAAGAACCCCGGATTGGTCTCCCCACACGGCCGTGTCCCGAAAACTCGGGTGGAAGATGTAGCTCCCCAGGACGTCCTCAACTCCATGTTGGCGGAGGAATGTATCGTGCGCGAGGTCACCCCGACGCCCCCAGGACCCAAGCCGGATTGCCATGGTTCATACTCTCCACTTCGGACTGATGGCCCATTGTAGGCGAAAAACTATACCCGTCGTCAAGTTGAGCGCGGTCAAGTCCCAGGATGTGGTGTAACAGGGCGTCATCCTCGCGCGGATCGGTCAGCTCGCCATGAGGAACGTTGGACTCACCTCCTCGTGGTCGACCGCGGCGTCGATGAGGACCATCGTCTCGGGCCGGAAGTAGCGCCGGCCGTCCCGCCACTCGTCGTCCTGCTCGGCCAGGACCATCCCGACCAGGCGGATCAGGCTGGCCCGGGTCGGGAAGATCCAACCACCGCGGTCCGGCGCTTGATCTCCTTGTTCAGGCGCTCCTGGGGTTGGTGCCCCGGATCTGGCGACGATGGCTCTCGCGGAACGTGAAGTGGGCGAGCAGGTCGGGCTCGGCCTCGGCCAGCAGCTCGGCGACTGCGGGGAAGCGTGGCCGGAAGCCCTCGATCACCCGTCCGGACTGCTCTTTGGCCGAACGCTCGTCGGGCTGCTCGAAGATCGAGCGGATCGCACTGGCGACCATGCTCCGGGCATGGCGTGGGACGAGGTCCTGGGCATTGCGCGTGCAGTGCACCCGGCAGCGCTGCCAGGTGGCCCCTAGGAGCTGCTCGTGGACCGCCTTGACCAGGCCTCGGTGGCTGTCGCTGATCACCAGGCGCACCCTCGAGGCCGCGCTCGACGAGCGAGCGGATGAAGGCCGGCCAGGCGCTGGCCTCGTCGTTGCCCGGGCTGAGCTCGAGGCCCAGGATCCGCCGTTCACCCGACGTCGCCACCCCGCTGGCCACGAGCGCTGCCATCGAGACCACTCGACCGCCGTCGCAGACCTTCACATAGGTGGCATCGAGCCACAGGTAGGGATAGCGCTCAGCCGCGAGCGAGCGGTGGCGGAATGTCTCGACCTCGACATCGAGGGCAGCACAGATCCGGCTCACCTCACTCTTGCTCAGCGAGGCGATCCCGAGGGCCTCGACGAGGTCCTCGACCCGGCGCGTTGAGACGCCCAGGACATAGGCCTCCTGGACGACCGCGAGGAGGGCCCGTTCCGCCCGCCGACGTGGCTCGAGCAGGCTCGGTAGTAGGAGCCATCGCGGACCTTGGGGATCGCCAGCCCGATCGTGCCGACCCGGGTGTCCCAGCGCCGCTCGCGATAGCCGTTCCGGTTGGTCAGCCGTTGCTCCGGATTCCGTTCGCCGTGGGGCACCCCGGTGAGCTCACTCACCTCGGCTTCCATCACGGCCTGGGCGAGGACGCGCACGCTCTCACGCAGGAAATCGACATCGCCCTCGGCCATCGCCTTGCGCACCGTTTCAAGCACGGCCATCCTGTCCTCGCCATCGTGTTCACCTCGCTCCGTCGGTTCTGACTCCAACGACGCGAGGATGACGCGGTGGCCGCTTCAATTCACGGCCGGCCCGCTGTTACACCAAGTCTGGGGACGTGACCGTCGGCTTGAGACGTGACAGGAACCGGACGCCAAGTCACCACAGGGTCTTGGCGTCTCTTGACCGCCGGGTCGGCTATGTTGCAGGCCTTGTTAGGACATACCACCTTGCCCAGCGGTATGGTCTTCAATTGAGATCGAAAGCAGCTGCACCGGTGGGTCATCGAATGAGGCAGGCCCGTGCTGCACCGTTCCGGGCACGTACATCGAATCTCCGGGCCACAATGCGCGGTCCTCGTCGCCAAATCGGTACGTCATCCGACCCGTGAGCATGTAGATAAACTCGCTCCCTGAATGCTGGAACCGAGTAAACGCTTCACCTTGCTCGGTGATCGTCACCAGGAAGGCTTGGAGGTTGGTTTCTCCGTCAGTTGGCGACGCGAGTAGCTCGTATCGATAGCCGTGCCGAGTGCCGGGCCTCACAACCTCAATCCCCTGGCCGTTCCGAACCAAACTTAGGTCTCGAGCAATCTCAAAGCCGCGGAAGAATTCCGCAAGAGGCATCTCGAGGGCCTGACCTAGACGTGCCAGGGTGCGAAGACTGGGGGAGGTTTGGGCGTTCTCGATCTTCGACACCATCCCAAGAGACAGCCCCGACGAGTCGGCCACGCCCTGCAATGTGAGGCCTAGGCGATAACGCTCGTCGCGCAATCGCCGGCCAATCGTACGCGCAACCTCGGCCTCGAGAATATCGTCATCATCTAGACCAGCCATCGGCGGTTCTGGCATCGTCTCCTCCGCGCTCCGAGAGGGCCTAGCGCCTCCCTTTTGCGGCGATCATATGCCCGATCATCGCGTCAATGTCGCGCCCATATCACATGCAGTCAAGCACCCGATAACCCACGGATAGGAATGGCCCACGGATAGGAAAGATCCTTTCGACTACAATCTGGATCTGCGACCGAACTTGGGAGGTTCCGGGTTCACGTTTCGAGCGGCGACCGACGCGCTGCATCCGACCAACTCAATATTTGAAAGGTGCTGACGGAGGGACTGTGTGGCGGCAGCATTCTGGCGAACTGCTACTAGCGAATGACCTTCTGGTTATCAACCTGCAGGATCCTGCGATCGAGCGACCTGATCACTCGGTCGTCTCCCACCTGAGTCTGTATGACGTGTCATACGTGCCCGGGGGAGGGTCGGGCAGAGTTGCGTTCTTGCGTCTCGCGGACGAGGTGGAGCCGTCGCTTGAGCGGGGGACAATCTTGACCGACAATCATGAGCTAGCTGAATTCCTGCAGCGCCGGTTGCTTGGAACGGGATGGTCAGGCGTCGACCTAAATACTGAGCCCCGACTGGCCGTTTTCGAGCGGGGAAGCATGTCTACCGGCTTGCACGTGCGGGTCGAAACAGACGGACTCCTCCTCCAGGCGGCGTGGGAAGGCCTTGGGGCACCGCGATGGGTCGAAGGAGCGTCCACGAACTATCGGAACGAGTATCAGTGGGCTTTACTAAGGGAGGCTTCGGAGGGCTCCATCACGGTCAACGGCCGGAGAGCATCCGGTGCGCCATTTGCGGATGATCGCTTCCGCTCGACCTTAGGAAGGTCCGTGAGTTCCTGCCAAGTCGGGCTCTGCGAGATCCATGTGCGACGGAATAGCCTCGGGCGAAGAGCCGGCGCGCCAAAGCGAGCCGAACAGTCCAAGGAACGCCACGCCAGCTGAACGAGATTTTTCTGGCCGCTCGAGCCAGCCGTGAAGCCGAATTCACAAAGGCATCCTCGTCCTCATGTGAGATTCCCTGGGATGGCCGAGGCCGACTCACCGAGAGGGTCTTCCGCGAGGAGGACATCGATGCGTCGCCAGAGTCGTAAAGGGCCCGCATTTGCTTGCTCCCACTTAGCCATGCCCGACCGCGAGTGAGCCCACACCCCTTGCCACGCGATCCGGCTTCGATATCGCGCAATGAATCCCACAGGCATAACGTTGGGTGGGCGGCAATCGCCGGCATGGGTTTACTCGCGCTCGCCGCTGCCTGGGACGAAAGCGAAACGTCGCTCAATCTCTGGCGTGAGCGCGACACCCAGACCTGGTACCAGCGGCGCCTCGATGCTTCCCGCCTTGAGGGTGAGGGGGAAAGTGCAGAGTGCAGCCTGTACTCCTGCGGCCGCCGGCGGCTGTTCGAGGATGAGCACATGCGGCGTGACCAATGACAGGTGCAACGATGCCGCGAAACCGGGTCCGAAGGACCCGCCGACGTGGAAGGCCACCGGCGTGCCATATGCTTCCGCCAACGCCGCGATCTTTAGGCCGACTGTGATACCGCCCACGTAGGTGAGGTCGGGCTGAATGATGTCGAACGCCTCTGCCTCGAGGAACTGCTGGAAGGTCTGAACGCCGGAGAAGCTCTCGCCCCCCGCGATCGGCGTGGAGCTCCGGGCCCTCAATCTTTGATAGTCGTGAAGGCGTTCGTAGACAAACGGTTCTTCGTACCACAGCAGATGAGCCGGTGCCATGGCCTCGGCAAAACGTATGGCGTGTGCGAGGGTCCACGGCGTCGGCCCGGAGCTCTGAGTCAACAGCTCGAAGTCTTGACCCATCGCGTCCCTGAGGCGCCGCCACTTCTCGGCTTCGAGCTCTACGAGGCGATCGGTCGTCGGTAGCTCAAATCGGTGGCCCATGAGTGGGTCCCAGGACACATTGAAAGCACTGCCTATCGCGACTTTTGCCGCGCGATAGCCGAGGTCAGCATAGGCTTGGACCTTCTCGACCGTGCGCTCAAGCGGCCATAACGACCCGCCCCCGGAGGCGTAGATGAGCTGCGACGACCGTGCGAGTGTACCCACGATTGAATACAACGGCCTGCCTGCGCGTTGAGCTCGGATGTCCCAGAGCGCGATGTCGATCGCACTGATCACGCTCATCGCCGCTCCCGTGCGACCCCAGAAGTAGCTGCTCTTGAACATCTGGCGCCACAGGCCGTCGATATCATCGGGGTCCCTGCCAACCAGAAGCGGAGCGTAGTAGTCGACCAACGGCGGCACTGTCTCGGGCGCGAAGTATCCGAGCAGACTCTCACCGATGCCCCTGATCCCCTCGTCCGTTTCGATCAACACGAGAGCGGAGCTCTTGACGTCGCCCCCATTCCAGTAGGGATCCTCAACGCCCCACCTTGTCGAGATCAGCGATGTTCGGACTTCGGTGATTTTCACGTGACTCGCCTCCGCTAATGTTTATGCCTCTGAGACGTCGGGCGATGCCGAACCTTTCAAGTCCCTCAAAAGCTAAGTTCGGAGTGGCTGGGTTGCGGAAGCTCGATCCAGCGACCTTATCCCAGTCAGCGGAGACCAGGATGGTCTCGATCCTCGTAATTTTCATGCTAGTGTCTCCGCGGACACAAGACCTGCTTCAACTCTCGGCAATTTGAGCGCCCGCCGTCCCCGGGGCCGCCGATTCCTAAGCATTCCGCGTATTGGGCCGTATTGTTCTAATAGCCACGATCGCGCGACGCTTCGTTCAAGAGTCCAAGCCCGGCCCGATATCGTTTGAGATTCGTAATGAATAGACCCGACATGAACTCGCTCAAGCGGTCATAGCTTCCTGCCTTGTGTGGGGTCAATGTGACGTTCGGGGCCGACCACAGTGAGCTCGATTCGGGGAGCGGCTCAACGTCGAACACATCGAGAGCAGCGCCCCCGAGGTGTCCCGATGTCAGAGCCTCAACGAGCGCAACCTCGTCGACGATGCGTCCCCTGGAAACGTTGATCAAGAACGCGCCCTTCTTCATCATGCTGATCTCGGAAACCCCAATCAAGCCTCGCGTTTCTGATGTAAGTGGGAGCGCGCATGCAACGTAGTCGCTCTCCTTGAGGAGGCGGGACAGCGATTTGATCGGCCAAACTTCCGTTGCGTCGACGACGGTGTCGATATCTTGGATCTCCGGCGTCAGGTAGCGCTCGATCGCTGGGCTGTCCGTCGACCGCCGAATTGCAATCACCCGCATTCCCAGCGCAGCGGCGATACGGGCAGTTCGACGCCCAGTCCCTCCATAGCCGAGGATCCCGAGGGTACACCCCGTCAGGACTTGGGTCTGAAGCTCACGCCGGATGGACCAATCCCGCGGATCGCGGTAGAGCCTATCGACCCGATTGGCATGCAAAAGGATCATTCCGATGATGTATTGAGCCATCGCAACGCTCGGGAGCCCGCTGGCCGTCGTTATGGTGACATGCGACGACTCGCGCCATACGGCACTCCCGGTCTCTTGGTTGATGCCTGCCGCGGACAGTTGGACCCACCGCAACTCACTCCAAGGGCGTCCAGAGGAGGCTGTGCGCGATAAATTGCTGGCCGCTTTGGCCCCCACATCAGATAGTGACGACCTCTCACCAGGACGGGCTCCAACACCTCCTCCCGGCAAGAAGTCGGCGATCATCAGCTCGGCATGGGGTACTGATTCAAGGAGAGTATCTAGCGCCGCATTCTCGGTGACTGGGTCGACGACGAACTTGACGCCCAGCTTTCGCCCGACCTTGAGGATGGCCTGAATCTCAGGCTCGGCGAGAGTCGTCGTCGCGATCACGCCAGTGGCGCCCTTTCGCTTCTGCTGGGAATTGCCTTGCCGTTCCTGCATCTTCGCCCCTTTTTCGTCGCGAAACGAGGCGTGCAGCTAGCCCGCATCCGTTCGCTCGTCTGCGATGGCTGGATCTAAGGTTGTTCCCTTGTTCGGACTTTCCTGTGAAGAATAGGACTTGCACCACGGTCTCGTCAACACTTCGCTTGGGATTCGGCAGGAGAAGAGTGGGCGGGCTGTGGGCCTGGTCTATTCAGTCGATGGTCGAACCACGGCAGCTCCGCGACATCCAGCGTCGGCCACCGCAAGCCAGCTGGCGGAGCGGTTCGCGACGGCGAGGTGTCGCAGATCCGTCCCGCAGAATGCCACGTTTGTCGGAACACGAAGCACGTCCCCGGAGAGATCCGACGCCACGATCTCTGGAGAGGAATTCGGCCGTACACAGATGATTGAACTCGGTTCGCAGCTCGTCACGAAGACGTCGCCAGATTCCGACACGGCGATCCCATCGGGGATCGTCCCAGGTAATGGCGCGATGAGTTCGGCTCGACCGACGACTCCGCCCGGTGTGATTGGAAGACGCCAGAGTGAGGGTCGATCCGTTTCGACAACGTAGAGAGCTTCAGCGCTCGCGTCGAGGGCAATTCCATTCGGAAAATGGGGAACTTCGATGCTGAAAATGCTGCATTTGCCTCGTGGATCGACCCTAAAGATGACTCCGTTAGCAGCATGCGCGTCCCCCGAATCCGACACGTACAAGGATCCGTCAGGTCCGAAGGCAGGATAGTTGGGGGTTCGCATTGGTCGCCCGGCGACCCCCGTTGCAAAGGTGCTGACAATGCCCGATGTCGGCTGAATTCTCACAACCCGTCCCCCGGAGGGATCGCAGGCGTAGATGCGGCCTTCCGCATCGAATGCGAAGCCGAGACTAGGGACGCCCGTCGCCCCTACCTCCAGGGTCGAGCCGTCCAAGCCTACTTCGTACAACTGCCCTGCCATCCCGATCGCATACAGCTTATGGTGAGGGCCCCAGACCACGCACTCCGGGCAGTCAAGTCCGTAACCGAGCGGAACGAAGTCCAGCGTCAACTCGAACACACCAAACTGAAACATTCGGACGTGAACTTCACTTACTCGGACCTCGGGCTCATAGGTAGCATCGCGGGCGCAATTGCGAGCGATGCGACACTAAGCCACCAGATGGCTGCCGCACTGGAGATGAATGTGGCTCGTGGAGCTCCAAAACGTTGGGCGAGAAGTCCGATCGCTAGGCTACCCACAGGGCATCGGGTTTGACGCCTGACGCTATAGAGCGACGGGACTCTGCCCCGATATCTATCGCGCGTTCTTGCGAGCAACAGAGTCAGCTTCGTTAGATTGTAAGCAACCTGGGAAGCGCCAGATACGAAATGAGCGACGAGCGACAGCGCGACCCGTGGAGCGCAATGAGAGCGCCTGCGATCGGCCGCCCGAGGATATCCTGACCAAGAAATTGAGAGCCATGGCTGAGGCTACGCTCGCTCGGTCGACGAGAATCGGACCATCACCCGGAGCCGCGAGAACACCGGCGGCTGATGCAGTCCCAGCCGGCCCACAAATTGCAGCGACGATGCAAAACTGAGCACGGCGACTCAGGCGAGCAATACCAATACCGCTGCGACGCTGGCATGGGCTATTTGCGAAGTGACGACGAGTCCGCGCCGACCCCGACGTTCCACGACCATCCCAGCGTGAAGAGTCAGCAGCAAACATGGCAGCATCGCGAGCGCACAAGCTAGGCCGAGATGGGCCGCCGAACCTGTAAGGTCGAATATCAGCCACCCTCGGCCGGCGATTGAGGAACGGGGCGGCCAAGAACAACCGGAAGCCGCGAGAACGGCAACTTCGATCGTCGCCACCCAATACGCTCACATTCCATCCTGATGCTAGTATGTCTAATGAGAGTGTAGCCAACAACGGCAGGGGCGCGCGTTTCTGGCGGCGGTCGACCCAACGAAGAAGCAGGAGGAGGAGTCGTGAGCGGCAGGGTCGTCCTCGTGACGGGAGCAGCGAGCGGCATCGGACGTGCGATCTCGAGCCGCTTGGCATCAGATGGGTGGCGCGTGGCGGCCGCCGACATTGCCGGCGAAGAAGTCTCGATATTCGCTGAGGAACAAGTCCAAAAGGGATACGAGGTCCGTTCGTATCAAGTCGACATAGCCGCCGAACAATCCGTGCGCCTCTTGGTCGAGGCGATCGTTCAGGAGCTCGGACAGATCGATGCGCTCGTTAATAGCGCGGGCGTCGCCGGCGTGTCGGCCCCGATTGAAGCCTTGCCCGAAGGTGAATGGGAGCGAGTTCTAGCAGTCAATCTAAGCGGAACATTCTTTACGTGTCGGGCGGTCCTTCCGTTGATGGTTTCGGGCGGATGGGGCCGGATCGTGAACATCGCCTCCATCGCGGGGAAGGAGGGAAATCCCAATGCCGTTCCTTACTCAGCGAGCAAGGCAGGCGTCATCGGTCTGACGAAAGCGATCGCGAAAGAGGTCGCAACGCGAGGGGTCCTGGTCAATTGCGTTGCCCCTGCCGTGATCGAGACGCCGATGCTTGCCCAACTAACCCAGCAACACATCGAATATATGACTTCCAAAATTCCCATGGCTAGGATGGGTCGCCCGGCCGAGGTCGCAGCCCTCGTTGCGTGGCTAGTCTCCGACGAATGCAGTTTCTCCACGGGCGCTGTGTTCGATATCTCCGGCGGCCGGGCCACGTATTGACCTGGTCCGAACCCGCAAGACGCGGCAAATGCATCGAATTTAGGTCGTGGAGGACTCTTGGCGACAGGGCTGTACAGGGAACGTAACAAGTGGGAGGCCTCGGTTCCCGGCGACCTGCGTTCTGATGAAGCTTTCGCATTCACGAGGCCCCTTCCAGACCTTCCGAACGTTCTGCTGATCGGTGACTCAATTTCGATTGGCTACACCTCGGAGGTCCGCCGTCGGTTGACCGGAATCGCCAACGTTGCTCGTGTGCCAGAAAATGCCAGGACTACCCGCAGCTCACTCGCACAGATCGACAGGTGGTTGGACGATGAATCGTGGGATATCATTCACTTCAATTGGGGACTCCACGATCTTGTGCGTGTCCGGACATCAGACCAAGAGCTCGCACATCAGGTCCCTCGACAAGAGTATGCAGAGAACCTTCGTCGTCTCGTGGAGCGCCTTCGAATTTCAGCTTCTCGCCTAGTCTGGGCGTCGACAACGCCTGTTCCGATCGGGGCTCAAGAGCGTTTTCTGCAGGATGAGGTTTCCTACAATCTCATCGCGGCTGGCGTGATGGCGAGATCGACCATACCGACCAACGACCTTTGGACCTTCGTTCGGCAGTCAACATTGGATCTTCAGCTGCCCTCGGATGTTCATTTCACAGAGCAGGGATACCGTGCACTCGGAGTCAACGTCGCGGGATCTCTCGCAGCAGCGCTTTACTCATGACGATCGACTGCGCCATGGTGACAGACGCCGGAGCTCCACAGGGACAACCGGGCTATCCGGGTATCCCCAACCACGCCGTCCATCCACCGTCGACTACGAGATTATGGCCCGTGACGTAACTGGATAGATCTGATGCGAGAAATAGTGCCGAACTTGCAATCTGGAATGGGCTGCCAGCTGTGCGCAGCGCCGATCTGGCCGGAGCAGATTCGTCGCGTGGGCGATCGGACGGACCAAGTGCGTCCGCGAATGCTGGCTCCAATCGACTGATCCGTTCAACCTTGCCTCTGACGTCGACTCCTCCAGGGCTTAACACATTCGCTCGGATACCCGCACCAGCGTATTCGACGGCCACCTGGCGGGTCAGTCCAATCAACCCGGCTTTGGACGTCGCGTAGGCCGCGTTGCCGTCGAACCCAACCAACGCCTGGATCGACGCCACGTTGATGATCGATCCACGTCTGTTCGCGGACATTATCGGCACTACAGCCCGGCACATCAAGAACGCCGATGTGAGGTTTACCGCAAGCACTCGGTTCCAAAGCGCCAAAGGTGTATCAACAACACTACCCTGGAGACTTATCCCGACGCAGTTCACGAGAACGTCGATCCGCCCAAACTTCGCCATAGTAGATGCTACAAATTGGCTGACCTCAATTTCGCTTGAAACGTCGACCGCCACTCCGATCGCATCATCCGTCACCTTCCGCAACTTGTTGACCGTTTCACGAAGTGCGCTAGAATCTCGGTCGGCAATCGCTATTCGCGCGCCCTCCTCAGCAAATAGCCCTGCTGTCGCTTTGCCGATGCCATTTGCGCCGCCTGTAACGACGGCAACCTTATCTCGAAGTAGTAGGTTCATCGTGACTCCGATGACGTCGCTGGTGGCTTCGAGGCAGCCATCTTGGCGATGTGCCGCAGCGGTGTCCCGTCTCCGCACAACGCGAACCGGACTCCACCGCGGAAGGGCAGCCGTCTAGATCCCATTAACGGCGCCGGCGGATACGCCGTCTAAAAATTGCCGCTGTAGTAGCAAGAAGGCTATCAGCATCGGCACGAATGCGATCGTGGCTCCCGCCATGACTTCAGCCAAGGGTATCAAGGTGTTGTTCGTGGCGCCGCTCGAGAATACGAGGCTGGCAAGTCCCACAGGCAACGTCTTGAGCGAGTCGCTATTGATCACAACGAGCTGCCAGAGAAAGTCGTTCCAGGACGAAAAGAATGCAAAGATCCCGACGGCAGCCAAAGCCGGCCGCAAAAGTGGCACAACAATTGACCAGAACAACCGAACTTCGCCGGCCCCGTCGACACGAGCTGAGTCAAAGATCTCGGTCGGCAGAGTATGCGTGAATTGGCGCACAAGAAAGACACCGAATGCATAGGCAATCCCCGGCGCGATAATCCCTTGATACGAGTCGACCCAGCCCAACGCATGCATGACAAGAAACAAGGGGATCACCGTAACAGCTGAAGGAACGAGCATCGTCAGTAGGACACCACCGAAAATCACGTTCGAGCCAGGGAAGCGCATCATGCCTAGAGCATAACCAGCGGACGCTGACGTTCCGACCGCGAGAATCGTACTCAGACATCCGACCACGACGCTGTTCTTGAACCAGGTTACGATTCCGGAATCGTTGAGGAGGGAGCCGTAATTGCCGAGGACGACCGGATTTGGAAAGAAGTCTGGCGGTACCTTGAGCGTCCCCGCGACCGTCGTAAACGATCCCACCACCATCCAGTAGAGCGGAAATAGGTACAGGATCGACAGCACGAACACAATTGACGACAGGATCGCGACGGCTGCTCGTCCGCTGCGAAACCTAGTCATATCGCACCCGCCCAAGCGTACGGACCTGCACAACGGCGGCAACGAGAGTAATCAGCAGTAACAACACTGACAAGGCGGAGGCAAAACCAAGATCATTAAGGGCGAACGCTCGCTCCCATATTTGATAGACGACAGTCTCAGTGGAGGATGCTGGTCCGCCCTTGGTGAGTAGTTCCACGACCGCGAACACTTGAGACGTGCCGATTGTCGTGACGACTAGTATGAACCCAATGACGGGACGCATCAAGGGTAGTGACACATACCTGAGTTCGTTCGGCCAGGTTGCGCCATCGATCTTGGCCGCTTCGAGGACCTCACGCGGTACCGCATTGAGACCCGCTATGAACACGATAATCGGTATGCCGAGGCTGGTCGAAAGAAGGACAAACATCACCGCGTAGAGCGCCGTATTTACCTGGCCGAGCCAATCGACGTGGGCTACTCCGAAGATCCCAAGAAACTGGTCGAACAGCCCATACACGGGATTCAGCAGCCAAAGCCAGATTAACGAGAGGATCACCGAACTGGCGACCACAGGCACGTAGAAAGCCACGCGGAAATAACTCTGCCAACGACGAGAAAGGCGCACGACAACTACCGCGATCGCGAGGCTCAAGATCGTCTCCAGCGGGACGACCCAGACAACCAGCACACCCGTGTTCCAGAACGCTTGCAGCGAGATATTGTCGGTCAGAACAGCTGCGTAGTTCGCCAGTCCGACCCACGTCCGAGAGATGTAGCCGACACGCTGGAAGCTGCTTAAGATCGCCGCGATGATCGGCCACAACACAAACACGACGAACGGCAGAAGAAAGGGGGCCATGAAAATGTACGCCCACCGAGCTCTCCAGATTCGGTGGGCGTACTGTACCGCCCGACTGTGTTCAGTTCGGAGCACTTAGCTTTGACCTTTGATCTTTAGATCCTAAAGGCTATCGTGGCGGCTCCTAAGACTACTGTGAGGGGGTGGTTAGCAGGATGTTGATCTTTGTATCGATCTGACTCAGAGCGTCCTGCGGGGACGTCTGTCCGAGGAAGGCGGACTGCCATATCGGGGCCGTTTGTTGCCTGATCTGAAGGTAGTTCGGCCCCAAGACTCCGTCGTTGAACACGCCCTGTTGGGCGATCCACGTGTCTGCCTTGAGGAGATCTGGGTTGCTCACAAGAGGATTCGGCCAGCTAGTGTACAAAGAAGGTGAGGACTGCTGGATTGCGTAGGGCATCGAATATTGAGGTTGAAAGGCGAAGTCGATGAAGTCGCCAATCACTTGCTTCTTGACCGGGTCTGCTTGCGTGAAGACGGACCACCCGTCTGTAGAGACACTCGGGGCCACAGGCGGTGCAGATGCTAGATGGGGCCATTGCTCGATCTGAACATCCATCGGGCACGTCGTCTGGGCAGCCATACCTTGCTGTCGCTGGACTGCGTTGGCACGGCCATATGAAATCGCGACGGCGCACGTGTTGAACAACGTGTCTTCGGGCCCGTAATCGATCGTTGCGGCACCAGGCTCGATCCATCCCTTGTTGTTGGCATCGATCAGCCACTGAAGCGCCTGAAGGCATGCGGGCGAATTAATCGTTGATACAGTCAGAGTTGAATTCCAAGGCTCGCAACCATATCCCCACAAGAATCCTTGCCAGTCATAGGTCGTAACCCAGTCCGTCAGCCGGATGGCGACCGGCCAGACCTTTCCCGGAACGGCTAGCTTCGCCATATCGGCGTTGAACTCGTCGTACGTCCAATTCCCGTCGGCAGGCAGTGTCAATCCGGCGGCGTCGAACATCGCTTTATTGACTTTGACGAAATTGTAGATGCTTGCGTATGTCGGCATCAAGAACAGGCTGCCGTTGACCGTATACAGTTTCTTGTACGCTGGTAGGAGGGCGGCCGAAGCTGTCGGGGCGATCTTGCTCAGGTCCTCGAGAACGCCCGAAGTGTGAGCAAAGCCCGAATTGAGCCCGTCCGTCCAATTCAAGATGTCCGGCGGCTGGCCAGCCTGCAAGGCCGCGTCGATCTTGGCGACGAATTCAGACCCGCCTGCAAAGTCTTGAACTACAAAGTGCACGTTCGGGTGCAACGCGGTGTACTGAGCGGCTAGGTACCGATCCCAGTCTCCCGGATTCTTGCTGTGCGTTTCGAATCCTGGAAGAGCGACCTCGCCTGGCTGTGTCCACAGGGTGATGGTAACCGGCTGAGTTGGAAATGGACTGATGGCAGCATAGCCGTATGGCGCGGCTGTACTTGGCGCAGTGCTCCCCTGTGCGGTGGGGCTTCCGCTTGGTGACTCGGAGGTCGATACGCTCGGCGAGGTAGGCACCTCTGACCCACTCGCCGTCGATTCCACGGAGGGTACCGGGTTAGGTGTGGCGCTAGAGCCACAAGCCCCTGCTACCAGCGCTAAGGCGGCAATGACCGCCCCAAGCCTTCTCATACGGCCTCCTCTCGAGTCCGACAGTTGGACTCACAGGGCATATCTTATCCTCTGTGTCAAGATTTCAACGGAACTCGATTGAGTCGCGCACCCACACACGGAATCGCGCTTCCGATGGCTTCCAGGATCAGGTTTCGTTCCTCGAAGAATCCTTGCTCTTCGGGCCGTTCCGACCAATGTTGCTTGACCCACGGCTCAGTTGGGTCACCCTACGCCAGCTCCAAAGCCTTGCGATGCCACCGGCCCAACTTCGTTGGTTAGATGTCCAATCCCAGATATCTCGCCCTCGACGACATCGCCCGGACGCAAGAAGATCTCAGGGGCCGAACCGTGCGGCATCCCCGTCGCAATAACGTCGCCGGGTCGAAGTTCCATGATCCGCGACGCAAACGCAACAAGCTCCTGGGGCGAGAACGTCATGTCTGACGATGAGCCTTGGACGCGCAAGTCGCCGTTGACCCGAGTGGAAATCGTCAAACCGCTGGCGTCTCCCACAGATGCCGGCCCCACAATTGACGGCCCAAGCACAAGAAACCCATCGAACCATTTCCCGTTCAGCCAGTCGAAAAACGGAGCGAACCTTCCCTGACGCCGATCCGGATCGAGGACAAGACTTCGAGCCGAGACATCGTTACAAATGGACCAGCCGGCGATGTGATGCGCGCCTTCTGTGGGCTCGATGTTCCGCCCTCCGCGACCGATCACGAGAGCAAGCTCGATTTCTTCGACAATGTCCCTTGCCATTGAGGGATATGGAATGACATCCCCGGGGCCTAACGGCTCATCTGCCATTTTTGCGAAGAGCCATGGTTGCGCCGTCGAGCCGAGCGACAATCGGCCTTCCGGAACGTAGTTGCCAGCGGCCGCGAGAACTCTTCGGGGCCTAGGGATCGGGCAAATCAAATGGACTCGATCCTCTGCGATGACTTCACCTGTCCCCTGCTGAGCGAGATCGTCGACCGTCTCGACCCGGGCAAGAAGATCGGGGAGACTCACCCCTTCGGTGCCTAACTGCTGGATCATTCCGCGCTCGAGCCAGCCGAATCGCGGGCCGATTTCGGGCGAACCATCAATGACGTATCGGACTACGCTCACACTTCTTCCTCCATGTACATCCGCCGCCCATCTATTCGCCACACGGCCAGGTCGCCGTGGGATTCGACAAGTAGAACGTCATGGAGGTTTACGGTCGGGTCGAGGTGCGACGGGACCAGGAGTACCCGATCGCCTACGTCCAGGTTGGCAGTGCGATCGAGAGCCAGCCGACCGTGTTCGTCGCCCATTCCGACCAATCTCGCGCCAGCTGTCAGAACCCGGGGCATCCCCTTGTCGGTATTCATCGACTTCGTGCCGGCGTTGATCGCGGCGGAACTGGCGGAGCGGCGACTAATGACCGTGGCGACCCCAAAAACGGCTTGCTCGAGCTCTAGTCCGATGTCGGCATATGTCGTATCCATGAGCACATAGGACCCAGCCTGGATCTCGGTCAGCACACCGGCCGAGATCGCCGGTTGGATCGTCCCGGTTCCGCCGCCTGATATCAGCTCACAGTCGAAGCCCGCCCTCTGAAGGTTGCTAATTGCGGCCTCGATCAGCCTCGCCACCTGCCAAGACATGACCCGCCGTACTTCGGGATCCCTCTGGAGGACCACGTGGCCCTCATAGGCTTGGATGCCCCGAAAGACCAGGGAGTCGCACCTTGCGATAGCCCTTGCAAGTTCGACGACTTCCGGACTGTCGAATGCGACGCCTGTCCGCCCCAGGCCAGGGTCGACATCGATCAGGACACCGATCCGAACGCCACTGCTGGAGGCAGTAGAGCTGATGCGAGCCACTTGGATGGGGTGGTCGACGACCACCGTCAACGCCGCGAGGCGCGCGGCCGCCGCGATGAGGTCGAGATCCAGGCGCTCGACGATCTCATTGGCGACGAGGATGTCCGCGAATCCTGCTCGCGCCAGAACCACGGCTTCCTGCGCCGTAGCGCACGTTACGCCCGAATGCCCGCCCAAGTCTAGTTGCCGATGCATTAGTTGCGTACATTTGTGTGCTTTGAAGTGCGGACGGAGCTTGATTCCCGTCCCGGCGAGCGCCCCCGATGTAGCGCGGATGTTCCGATCCGCGGCATCGAGATCGACATATAGACTCGGCGATGGGATCCGGTCCGAAACGATCCTCTCAGTGATCCGGTCCATTTGTGCAGTATACTAGGGGTACAGGATCTTGCACAGTAGGACACGAATTGCCGGCCATGAAGCTTGGCGAAACAACACGCGACGATCCGACGCCTGAGGACATTGAGGCCGCGGAAATCCGCCTGCGCGGCCTGATCCATCGGACGCCGGTCCTCGAGTCACGTCTGATTGATCAGGCGGTAGGGTCGAGGGTGCGTTTCAAGTGCGAGATGTTCCAGCGAGGCGGGTCCCACAAGGTTCGAGGTGCTTTCAACTGGATCCTCGCGCAGCAGGAACAGCGGCTATTAACGGGAGCGGTGACCGCATCGAGCGGCAACCACGGAGCCGCGCTTGCGATCGCATCCTCGTACGTCGGGATCCCAAGTGTGGTGATCATGCCAGAAGACTCCAATGCCTCGAAACGCGCAGCGACAGTGGGCTATGGGGCCGAAGTCGTTTCACAGGGCGTCAATGGCTCGAATCGCGAGACGGTTGCCGACGAGATCGCGCTCGAGCGTGGCTATCGCCGGAATACGGCAGATGCTGTCGACGGAATCGCCGGCCTTGGCACCCTCGGATTCGAAATCGCCGGAACTGAGCGCCTCGAAGTCGTTTGCGTGCCAGTCGGATTGGGGGCACTCATTTCCGGTGTCGCGATTGGTCTGAAGTCTCGGGCGCCAAACATCCGCCTCATTGGCGTGGAGCCTCGACTCGGAGACGATATGCGGCGCTCAATCGCGGCCGACAAGATAGTACGGCTCGAACGAGTTCCCGAAACGATTGCCGACGGCGCCAGGGCGCTGGCACCCTCAGAGCGGACCTTTTCAATTGTCCGCCGGTTCGTCGATGACGTTGTGGTCGTGTCCGATGGGGACATCCTGGAGGCCATGCGACTCATCTGGACTCGGCTCAAGGTTGTCGCCGAGCCTACCGCGGCTCTCGCGTTCGCCGCAATTGTCTCCGGCGCCGTCTCTGGCGACGCCCTCTGCCTATTGTCGGGCGGGAATGTGGACTGGGAGGCGATGAAACCGCTCGAACGCGAGGAAGGCGATTCCAGGCTGTGACCGACGAATGAAACATCCACAAACGACCCTGGTACCAGTTCACCCGATGTTGATTGCTGGTAGGGGTTCCTTAGGGCGCGCGGGGCACACAATCGCGGTAATTGATCCCAGTGAGAACAGGCCGATCGCTCGGGTCCCGAGAGGCGTTGAGTTTGATGTCGACGACGCCGTTGCTGCAGCGTCTGATGCCTATTCGAGGTGGCGGCGGGTGCCAGCATCGGAGCGGGCTGCGCTTCTCGTGGCGTACGCCGACACCATCGAAGCCAATCGTGAGGACCTGATCCGCCTTGAGGCCGCGAATGTCGGTAAGTTGCTCGCCGAGGTCGATCGTGAGATTACGACTTCGATAGTTCAGGTTCGCGGCTTTGCGCGCCTGATGATGGAATTTTGGCCAGATGCGTCCAATCGACATACCCGGGTCGACTGGCAGCCACTCGGGGTGATCGGATCTCTGCTGCCCTGGAATGCCCCCATGTCTGCGGTTACCCGACGGATCGCAATTACGGTTGCGACTGGAAACTCGACAGTCATCAAGCCCAGCACGCTCGGACCACTGACGCCTCTCAGACTAGCCGAACTAGCCATGACAGCTGGGATCCCTCCTGGGGTTATTAATGTGGTCACGGGACCCGGCCCTACGGTGGGCCGCTATTTGGCAGCGCATCCCGGCATCGCGAAGGTTTCATTCACCGGCGGAGCCGAGGCGGGAGACGCCATCTATCGGTCCTCTGCTCGAATAAGACGTCCAGTCGCCGTGGAGCTAGGGGGGAAGTCAGCCCAGGTCGTTTTCGAGGATGCCCCATGGGACCTTGCACAAAGTGGTGTCATCCGCGGATTCACGCGTAATGCCGGCCAGATCTGCACGTCCGGGACACGACTCCTTGTTGCAAGGTCTATCGCCGACCGATTTATCGCCGAGCTCGTCGAACGAGTTGCGAAGATGCGCGTCGGGCGATCTGACGATCCACTCAGCGACATGGGACCTCAGATCACGCTTTCGCACCGCGCGTCGATCCATGAATTCGTTGAACGAGCTCGATCGACTGGCCGGACCGTGGCGACTGGTGGAACATTCGAACACGGATCGGGTTTCTTCTATCGACCAACAATCGTCGTCGATGTCGATCCCGATGACGAAATATTCCAATCAGAGGTTTTCGGTCCTGTCCTGAGTGTAACGCGCTTCGACTCGGATCAAGATGCGATCGCTCTGGCGAACGCCACCGAATTCGGCATGGCATGTGGGATCTGGACGCTAGACGTCGATCGAGCCTCAACGACCACGAACGACATCGAGGCAGGGACCTGCTGGGTAAACAGTTACTGGTCCAGCCCAGTCGACCTCTCGAGAAGCGCATGGAAGGCATCGGGCTTCGGCGCGATGGATTTTGGCGTCGAGGGCCTTCGCGAATACATGCGGTTCAAACAGATCGTGCAGATGTAGTCCCGCCCTCGATCATTTCGATCGCGAGTTCGGCTACTTGGGTTGAAAGCGAAGCACCAGCTTCAACAGACGATGCTGCGATGTGGGGCGTGAAGATCACATCCCGTCGCTTGAAGAGGGGGTCTTTCAATATGGGCGGCTCGTCTTCGCGAACGTCGAGCGCGGCAAACGCCGGGCGGCCCTGATCGAGAGCAGCGACAAGCGCGACCTCGTCGACGACCCCGCCTCTGGAAACGTTGACCAGCAGTGACCCTTGCCTCATCCGACTGAAGGCCCGTTCGTCCATAAGGTGCCGCGTCTCAGCGGTGAGGGGCACCGTGAGGATGACAATATCGCTCAGCACCAGGAGCTCCTCGAACGGCACCATAGTCAGGCCGTCGATTGAATCGGGCGCCAAATAGGGATCGAATGCAAGAGTCTGGAGGCCGAAAGCGCGCGCTTTGCGCGCGACTTCCTTGCCGATCCGACCAGCCCCGACAATCCCGAGGGATCGACCTCGCAACCGCCGAAGGCGAAGAGACGATTTTGCCTGGAGCCATTTGCCCTCTCGTGTGGCGATGTCCAACCCGACGATCTGGCGCTCGCTCGCGAGGAGCAAGGCTATGGCGTGATCAGAAACCTCGTCGATGCAGTAGCCAGGTACGCTCCGGACAAGTAGTCCAGATTCCTTGACCTCCGGCGAGTCGGCTGCGTCCCTCCCGATTGCGTAGATGACGACACCGCGCGCCCGAGTCATCGCTGCCACGTCGGCTGGGCGGATCGGGCCGAGATGGACCAGAAGTACATCCGCTCCCCCGAGCTCTACAGGCGTCGCTCGATTCGAATCCGGCACGAGGAACCCAATGCCGTGCGAGTCGAAGAGTGCACTCTCGATCGCGTAGCTTCGGCTTGGACGGGGATCGAGAACGACCACGCCCCCCCCACTTGGATTTCTCATTGCGCTATTATATCCACTCGCAGTGTGGAGAGATGAGATGGCAGTTGCGCGAGTCCTCCCTTCGATCGAATGGGTCATGGACCACCGCGTTCTCGGCTTGCGTCGGGGCCTTGGTACCAGCTTCTACCTCAGTTGGTACACGTTCGACTATACGAGCGCCGGACCAAATGGGAACCTCGCGTTTGTCCGGCTAGGCATGGACGAGGATCCGACCTACCTCGTTTTGACCGACTCGATCCCACTCTTTGAGGCTGTCGGCCGGACGGTCGGACCAGCTGCAGACCGAAGTCGGTATCTCAAGGATCCGCCGGTCCAGGCCCAGTTCACGACGAGCGGACTCGGAGAATCGCAAAGCGGCTCGATCGAGTCACCAACCAACCGGATCGAGCTCGTGTGGCACGGGCTCGCCACACCGCTCTTTGCGGCAGGACCCTCGCCCTCAAGACCTGCGACACACGAAACCTATTCCGTCCTCCTTGAGGCCGAAACAGCTTCGGTTCGCGTGGACGGGACGGACATCGTTGGAGACCCATACTTGAATGACGCTTGGGTGACTTGGCTAGGACGCCCGCTCTCCTCGGCCCTCGTGGCTCTTGGGGAGATCATCGTTCAAGCCGGCGTCATGTCCAGTGTGATCCCCGTTCGTGATATCAACAGGGAGAGTTTTGCGCCCTATGGGAAGTTGCTTGAAGTCCCGACCGCGTTCGCTGAATCGATGACGAGGGAGGCGTGGGACGCGTGCGTAGCGTCCATCATCGTGGGTCCGGCAGAGGTTCGAATTCCGCACCTTAAGAGACCAACCCAGGCCCAAACGAGCGGCGTCGAAGTCCATCATAGGAGTCCCCAGCTGACATTGCTCCCTGACTCGGATTGGTGCCTTGTGGTCTTCGCTCGCGGGTGGTCGCCATCCGCTAATCACCCTGGTCGACCCCATGCGTTTCGGGTCGCAGCGCACACCCTTGTGTTGATCGATCCTGGAATCTGGCACGCTGGCGTGAGGGCCGCGGCTGATTCCGATGCCTTCGTCGCCTTCAAGGCCGGAACACTAGAATCTGGGAGCTCTGTCGCCGATCTCGAGTCTCCAATCGAGGTAGGGTGGCCGTGAAGCTACTGCACGTTCTCGGCGCCGGTACGCCAAAAGCAACCCCCAATAGGTTTGGCTCAGGATACCTTCTAGACTTGGACGGCGACCGGATCCTGATAGACTGCGGTCCGGCTGTAACGCAAAAGCTCGCGAGAGCCGGGTTCGCTCCAGGTGACGTTTCGTCTCTTTTCTTCACGCACCATCATTTTGACCACAATGCTGACTATGCGGCCTTTGCCATCAGCCGGTGGGACCAAGGGGCCGACCTCATCCCGGACCTCCGGGTGTTCGGGCCATGGCCGACAAGTGAAGTAACGGAACGACTTTTTGGGCCGGATGGCGCCTTCGCCTTTGACTTGGCCGCACGCCTGAACCAGCCACCCAGTCAGATCGTGCACGTTCAGCGCGGAGGGACTTTACCTCGAAGGCCGATGTCGCTAGATGTCAAGGTCCTCGATCCCCATAGCACTGTCGAAACGCGCGGTTGGGGGGTACGGATGGACGTCGTCGAGCATGCCCAACCCTATCTGGAGTCTCTCGCCTACCGATTCGAATGGCCGTCGGGGTCGATCGTCTTCTCTGGAGATACTCGCCCGTGCAGGAGCCTCGTGGATTTGGCAGCTGGCGCCGATACGTTGGTCATGTTTTGCTGGGATGAGCAATCAAAGCTCGAAAGCCTCGGGCTCGACCGATGGCACACTGGCACGGAGTCCGCTGGTCGGTTGGCGGCGGAAGCCGGCGTCCGGCGTTTGATCCTTACCCATATTAACGACCGCCTAGGCACAGTGCATCCCGAGGTTGCAATCGAGCAGGCGAGAATGCACTTCAGCGGTGAGGTGATCGTGGCATCGGAGCTGATGACAGTAGGTTTAGCCGATCATGGACAAGATCTTCGATGACTCCACCGCCGAAACCTAATCGTCAGGAGCCAGTCCGGGCGGCCATTGTTGGACTTGGAGCAATGGGGGCCAGCCAACCGCCACATGGCAGGCACCGAGCTACAGAGTCTGGCCTGCCCCAGAGCCACGCATCCGCGCTGGCAGCAATCGGAGGAGTCGAAGTTGTTGCTGTCGCCGACGTCTCGGCCGATGCACGGAACCGATTCCTCGATACCTGGGGCGGCCGGTGGCCGAACGTCCGCACTTTCGCAGATCATCGCGAGCTTCTTGCGCACGTGACTCCGGACCTCGTTACGGTCGCGACCCCCGATCACCTCCACCGATCAATCATTGTCGATAGCATCGACGCCGGAAGTCGCCTGATCTTCGCCGAAAAGCCTCTCGTGACAGACCTAGTTGAAGCAAATGACATTGTCGCACTCGCTGCAGTCACGGGGGCGTCGATCCAAGTCAACTATACTCGACGATTCAGGCCTGAGTTTCAGGCCGCGCAGCGGGAACTACAATCCGGCTCAATCGGGCCGCTTTCCCAGATTGTCATGCGAAATGGCGGTCCCCGGGCGATGCTTTTCCGCAACACGAGCCATTTCGTGGATCTCGCATGCTATTTTGCGGCCTCTCGTCCGGAATGGGTCGTCGCTGATTTCGACGAAGGATTCGAACGGTATGGACGCACCTACGGTGCAGAGGGTGGTGCAGATCCAGCCCTCGAGCCAGGCTCGAATCTGTATATCGCATTCGAAGGGGCGGCCCGCGCGTTTATTTGCGATCGGAAGAGCGCCTACCGCGAACAAACTGTGAGCCTGATTGGTGACGCCGGATCGATTACTTTGTCATCAGCAGGTGTTGTAATGACGTTCGATGATGGAGACGGGCCAGTTCAGCGACCCATCACGATCGGTAGCATCAACCTTGGCGTCCAAGTGGCGATCGAGGATCTCCTGCGTGCACGCTTCGGCACGTGGGACCTCACCTCACCGGCAAAGGAGGCTTGGAAGTCTGTGGCTATTATCGATGCCGCGCTAGCTTCGCAAGCTGAAGGGAACAGTCGTGTAGCGATCAGCTACCCATCGAACGTCGGAATGCAAGGTCGTCGTCGGATCCGCGCCTCATTGAGCTCGGGCTCGTCAGGCCGAAGCAGCGTGTCACTGACGGACAGAACGGCGCGGACGACTCCGAAGGTGCAGTGACGGGGGCCCCGGACGGGCTACTACCGACGGTGGCCCTGGGTCCAAAGGGCAACCGGGTCAGAGCCCTCTCGGGCGATCAGCACCTCTCCGATCGTAACTGCCGCGGAGTGCAGCGGCCTCCCGAGCCAAGGCGTGTAGACCTCGTTCGAGAAGGCGGAGCCGGGTACCACGCGGCCGTTGACGGCCGCTCGAAACTGGCTAGCCTCACGCACCTGCCCGAAGACATCGATGTCGGCTTGCTGAGGGTGTAAACCCGTCATGAAGATTGGGCGCCCCAAGCCACTCCATTCGAATTCCATGGCGAGGTCGGATCCCTCAACCCGGTACTTGAGTGTATCCCTGGACTCTGATTTCACGAATTGGGCGGGCCTTGCATGGCCCGCTACCAGCCGGCGCATGCGTGCCCGGCGTTCGAGGTGGCTTGCAGCAAGGCGGGCGTTGTCGGTCAACGTAAGATCCACTGCGGGTTCGCCGTTAAGGGAGCGCAGCCGAACGATGGCGACATGTCCAGCTCCGTCGAAAATATCGAACCGATAGTCATATAAGGACACATACAGAATCTCACCCAAATCATCTCGCAGCTGAAGTCCGCCATGATCCCAGACAACGAGAACGGTTCCGGGATGGACCGTGGCAGTCGGCGCCGAAGAAACTTCTCGAGGGTTTGGGATGGATTGGCCTGCTGTGGTCATCTAGTGTCCACCGGGCGAATGACATTCAGGAGAGGAAGTCCTTCGCGGTATCGCGCAATGTTTGTTGTGACCAGGCCGAGAGCTTCATCGTAGTAACCCTCGAACCAGCCCGCCATGTGTGGGGTCAAATCCACGTTCTCCAGAGAGCGGAGCGGACTGCCGAACGGAGGCGGTTCGTCATTCGTAACGTCCAGACATGCCCCACCCACGGTACCTTGCTCAACCGCCGCGATTAGGGCAGCTTCGTCAATTAGCGACCCGCGAGCCACGTTGACGATAATGACGCCTGGCTTAACTTTGGCGAGCGCCTCGGCCGAAATGAGGTGTCGAGTCTCGTTCGTGGCGGGTGCAGCCAAGACGAGCACATCGCTGCGAGCCAGAACGTCATTGAGTGAGAAATATGTCACGTTCGGTCGATGACCTTCCTCGAGGTCAACTACCCAGGGAAGGCGATATCGCGGCGGCCCTGAAGGTGTTGACCGCTCGACCGAAATGAGGTGAAACCCGAGTTGCTCGGCGATAGCTGCTATCCGGGAGCCGATCGAGCCAAGCCCAATTATTCCCAGGGTCTGGCCAGAGACTTGTCGTGCGGGACGACTGAGCTCGTACCACCCTCCGTTCCTCGTCGTCGTCAACACGGAGCCCAGGCCCAACAACCTATGGAGGATTAGGGCGATTGCATGGTTGGCGATCGCCGACGACGCCACACCACCGGCGGTAGTGATTTGGACCCGGTCATCAGACCAGAGGCTCGTTGCGCCGAGTCGGTCGACCCCCGATGACAGCACCTGAACCCAACGGAGAGACGGGTTCGACCCAGACGGGAAACCATCAGCGATAACAACCTCTGGATCGCTGCGGCATGCTGCATCAATCTCAGCCTGGTTTCGACACGGCACGACAATGAACTCGTTCGACTCAATGTGAGCGGCCACGCGAAGGGCCGAGATCGCGGCATCCGAGAAATTCGGAGACGCAACTAGGATCTGCATGCTCGTTCCTTCTCGACCCCGTCAATTCGGATACTGACCAACCCTCAAGAACAGGTCTCGGAAATAGCGCACGCGTTCCCAGTCGATCTCGACCCCAAGACCGGGTCCAGAGGGCACGAGGGAAGACCCGGCTTCAATGGTGAATAGGCCGTCGGTGATAGTGTCATCCACAAATAGTCCTTCCATTACCTGATTGCCATCCGTCAGATTGGGAATCGTGGCGAGCACCTGGAGGGCAGCCAAGGTCGATACGCCGGACTCGCCGATCACGGCATGCCGGTTCAATTGCACCCCGGCAGCTGCGGCCACGGCTGCTGCCTTCCGGAGGGAAAGAAGCCCGCCCGTCTCATGAAAACCAACGACGACTACATCAGCCGCCCCGGCAGCACAGGCTTGGTAGACGTCGTAATCTGTAAACACCGATTGATCGAGGGCGATTGGCGTCTCGACGCTGCGGCGAAGCTCTGCCATTCCGTCGAGGTCGTAAAAGACAAGCGGCTGCTCAACCCAATCAAGATCGAACTCGCCGAGCCGGCGAATCATTCGTCGTGCGGTAAGTCGGTCCCACGCCTCGTTCGCATCGACACGAATCCGGACCTCAGATCCGACTGCTTGTCGTACGGCGCGCACCGCCCGAACGTCGCGTTCCGGCTCGATGCCTACCTTCATATAGAGAACGGTGAATCCTCGCTCGACGAGTTGCCTCGCATGGTCCGCAAGCTCCGTGGGCTCGTAGCCTTGAATGAACCCAAACCACTCGATGCGGTCTCGGACGCGACCACCAAGAAGACTCGCGACCGGCTGGCCCGTGGTTTTCCCGCAGATGTCCCAAAGGGCCATTTCGATACCAGCGAAGGCCTGATTGGCGAAACGTCGTTGGTTGCTCCAGTTTCCTTGCCGGTAGAGTCGACCGAGAAGCCACTCGATCCTGAATGGGTCTTCGCCGACAAGTAAAGGCGCGACTGTCTCGATTGTTGCCGAGGTTGCGATTGCCGACCTGGTTCCACATGCGTCACCAATCCCGATCACGCCACCCTCGGTCTCGATCTCCACCAGGACGTTGTTTGTCCCCTCGGGGGCGCCGATCGCCCAGTGGTACCGCTGGCGATGCGGAATTGCAAGGACGTGCGTTCTGATTACACGGATTCGATCCATAAGTAAGTGGTGGCCCGGGCCTAACTCAGGCCGCCCGGCCAGATGCGGCGCCACGGATCGCTCGTCCGGGTAATGCGCCAGTTAGCGCCCGACCGCGAATCACAGGGACACCATTGACGAAGACATGCTCCACCCCTTCCGCTCGGCCTTGCGGCTTGTCGAACGTAGCTGTGGCTTTGATCGTTGCCGGATCGAAAATGACAACGTCGGCGTGATAGCCGACAGCGAGCCTTCCGCGACGCGTCAAGCCGAAAATCGCCGCTGTGCGTGAAGTCATGTGTTCGATTGCGGTCTCGAGCTCGAGCACGCCCCGATCACGCACGTACTCGCCTAGTATCCGAGCGAACGTCCCGTACCCTCGAGGGTGGGTCATCGCGCCCGCGAAAATCCCATCACTACCAAATACATGGGCTTCGTGCCGCATTAGACCCTCGACGTCAACCTCGTTCTGCCGATGGTGGCGCGACCCAATGACTGCCACCTCGAGATTGCATGCAACGAGAACGTCGCACACAATGTCGGTGACTGAGCTCCCACGGACGCGAGCAGCCTCGTCAATCGTGAGACCTTCAAGGTCCTGATATTCGGTTGCGACAATTGAGCCGAGTCGCTTCGTCGCCCAAGCCCGTTCAGGCGACTCCAGAAAAGTGCTCAACGACGCACGAGTGGTCGGATCCCGAAGCTCGCGAACTAGTTCGGCCGGAGGTATCGAACTGAGACTTATTGGGAGGATGCGAGTCAGTAGAGTCATGCCATAGAGATAGGGATACGTGTCGTACGTTACGTCGATGCCCATCGAGCGCGCCTGCTCAATGGCCGGTAATCCCTCCGTCGGTCGCATGTTCAAGTGGGAAATATGTACGCGACATCTGGCCAGTCGACCGACCTCAATACTCTCCTGAAGGGCCTCGTCCCGTCCGGATTCATAGTCCCGCATATGCGTGACGTAGACCGTGCCGCGAGCGCCAAGTCCCAAAGCAATTAGCTCGCGGCCGTCGGCATGAGCGGCAGGAATGTAGTGCAAGCCAGTCGAGACACCGATCGCTCCATCGCCGATACCGTGGTCGACCATGTCAGACATCTTTAGCAGTTCGTTGTCTGTTGCAATCCGGTCACTCAGCCCCATGATTTCCATTCGGACACACCCGTGCGGCACCAGAAAGGCCGCGTTGTGCACCGTCCCAGAATCGAGCGCCCTCAGATAGCCGCGAACTGTCGTCCATCCGACCCCTGGCCATGCCGGTCCATTGATGCCCGCCGCGTACGTTGCCATGAACGACGTCGTCGATGATGAGCCTGGTGCGTAACCAAGACCGTCTTGGCCAAGAATTACGCTCGTAACGCCTTGTGTGACAAGACCCTCCATGTGCGGATTAGCTAATAGAGCCAGATCGGCATGGACGTGTGCGTCGATGAATCCAGGGGAAACGACGAGGTCCGTGGCGTCGATCATATCTGGGCCTCGCAAGGAACCTGGTTCGGCGATCTCGGCAATTCGCGACCTATCGATTCTGACGTCTTGCCGTCGACCCGGTCGTCCTGACCCATCGATGACGATACCACCCACCAAAACGGTCACGAATCGGCCCGGTCGTTGGCTGTTCCCGCAGTCGGCGGGTGGTTTGACACCCAACAGACTTGATTCTGAGTTGCCAAGATCGGTGCGCCTCCGAGCGTCCGGGCGAAGCCCGAACTACGGTTGTCGGACTACCTAACGTCCAGCCAGAAACACTTGCATGACTGGGCCCGGGTCCGGTTGCCTCGACAAGAATGCTTCTCCGAGATGGTTGCGCAGAAAGAATATTTCCGGTGGCGGCAATTGTAGCGCATAATCGTTGTCGTGATATCTGGCGAGTTCCGTGTCATCGATGATGAGGACGCCATACGGAACCTGACGATCGAGGACGCGATCGCCGGGGTTGAGGAGGGATTTAGGCTCGCTGGGATGGGTTTAGCCTACTCGGGAGGAAGGACCCTAGTCCGGGTCGACAACGGCACATTTCACATCGTTTCCGGGGGCCTGCGATATGCCGACCCACCCTTGGTCGTAACGAAGGTCAATGGTCGATTCGATCGAACTCACCTTGGCGGCGTGGAATCGACCGTGCGTGGGGTCATGCTTGTCTCATCAGGTGAGGATGGGCGCCCGCTCGCCCTCATCGGGTCGGCGAGATTGACGGTGCTGCGGACAGCCGCCGTTGCCGCCGTCGCGAGTAAGTACCTCGCTCCTCGAGATGCGTCTGTGCTCCTCGTCATAGGGACCGGCCGAGTCGCCCGGGCCGCCACGGTCGCGATCCATCACGTCCAAGCGATCCAGCGCGTCATCGTTTCTGGTCGGGACCCGCGAAAACGGCAGCGACTTGCGCGGTCGCTCCGGGAGGCCGGTCTCCGGGTAAAGACCGTAGCCCACGTCGCCGACGGTCTCGCAGAGGCCGACATCGTGGTGACGGCCACGGCATCGACGAGCCCGTGGTTCCAAGCGGTGGACGTACGCCCGGGAACCACGATCCTCGCTCTCGGCAGTGACGCCCCAGGAAAGCAGGAACTCCCGCCCGAAATCTTGGCTCACGCAGGCGTCGTGACGGACTCGACGGCTCAATGTCTGCTGGTTGGAGAACTTGGACATGCCGTGAGGGCCAATCTTCTAGCGGTGGAGAAGGTACGAGCAGAACTCGGCGCCATCGTTGCCGGCCAAGCGCGGGGGCGCATGTCGAATGAAGAGAACATCGTGTTCGACTCAACTGGGACCGCAATTGCCGACGCTGCAATGGCCCGCGCAGTCCTCCGGAACTAGATTTGATTCGATCGCCCGACCCGCGAGGAACCCACGGGCGGCCCCCGGGTCTTGAGGTGGCATCGAACCAGGGACATCGTCCGATCACTCACCGCCTTCGGACGCCGGACGCTCCGGAGCTGGCTCAGCGAGTTCCTGTCGCTCCGGCACCGTTCCGACGCCGCTTTGGAAAAGCCGGCGATCCATCGCCTATCGTGAAGCGAACAAAGTGGGCTCTCGCTCCTCTGGGCTTGCGTCCCGTCGAGCAGGCCTCGGCTGCGGAATTGGCGGCGCCACCGAGCGAAGCAGCGCCGACTGGTCTCTCTCCGACCGTCGGCGCAGCGCTTCAACTGTCTAACCGATTCAGCAATCCAGCTCGTCGCCTAGACCATTGCCACCCGACGACTCCCTGAGGGCAACAGCCGACTCACGGTCGGAGGCCATGACGTTCAGTGGCCGATTGCCTTGCCATCGCTCTGTCGCCGGCTCAGGGGAACGCGGCTGAAGAGCAATGCCCCAGGCATGTCCGGCCGGCTGCTCACAAAGACGGCCGCGCCGGACGCCTTGATGACCTTCGAAGCGGCGGCGCGTGCCGTGGCCGCCTTGCCCTCGAAGTGCCATGGCAGGACCTGCGACGCGGCACCGACGCTGACTTCGTTAACCAGTTTGGCGAGGTCTTCGTCTCGCGGGCTCACGTGATGCTGCCGCGGCGATGCTTTCTTCTTGAGGTCATCGAGGTTAAGCGGCTTGCCGACCTTGATTACTTTGAAAGCGACCATACGTGTGCCCTCCAAGCGAATTGCGTCAAGGGTGCAGGATCAAACGACGTGGCTTCCACGCGCGACCGTAGCACTGAGATTAGTCCACCACCTTGCCCTTGGTCGTCATATCCTACCGGCCCCTACGCTGGCCGACGTGCGATGTGTAAGCAGGTCGTTCATTCGTTCGGCGGCCGCTCGCCCCAACGCCGGGGTGACGTGCGGGTACGTATTCATCGTTAGCGCGATCTGGCTATGGCCACATAGGAGTGGGTACGTCCGTCTCGACCGTTGGCCCGCCAGCCACCACCGTCGGGCACCCTGGCGAGCTCCTTGTGGTCCTGATGGACGATTGCGCCCGGATGGCAGGCCACGTAGCGGACCGGGGCACCGCTCACCCGGTCCGTGTCGCGCAGGCGATTGAGGCCGGCCCGGCGCAGGATGCCGTAGATGGTCGAGCGGGGGTAGCCCGTAAGCGGCGCCAGGCGGGCTGGACCGTACCGCCGCCGAGCTCGCGCGCCGATGATCGCCGCCGTGACCTCGTCGGACGACCGGCGCGGCGAGCGATGGGGTCGCGAGCTGCGGTCCTCAAGTCCGGGCAGGCCGTCCGTCCGGAAGCGGCGGACCCACTTGTACGCCGTGGCTCGGCTGATCCCGAGCTGCTCGGGCAACGGTGGCCGTCGGCCAACCGTCGACGATCACCCGTTTGATCAGGAGCTGCCGACTGAAGACGGTAAGACGCGCACTTAGGATGTGCCACGAGAGCCTCCGCTCGATGTGGGTACTCAACACCTCACACCGTGTCGCGTGGCTCTCGTTTGTCAACAACGTCTTCGGTCACCACAGCTAGGGCTCAGGTTGTAGGCATTTGGGTCGTGGTGGGAGCGTGGGCGGCTTCGCCTTGAGGTCCTGAGCGTGAGCTCCCGCGATCGTATACGCAAGATCGAGTCGAACGGGCGTCGGATAAGCCAAAGTCGACCTGGTAGTCGAGCACGAAGGAGCGAAGGAGGCCAAACGCCGTCCCGCGCGGCGGACGCTAACGCCGGCACAAGCCAACCTGCCCATGGCGAGGATGGCGCTTGATTCACATTCGATTTACGATATGCGCCTAACTAGTGCCGGGATGTGCGCTTGACTCATCGCGGAGTCGGATAGAGATGCCTGTCCGTCACGCTCACCCGATGGCTCGCGAGACCTGATTCTGGCGTTTAACTCTGGATCAGGCGATCGACAAATGACTTCGCCTGGTCGCGAGCCAATCCGGCGAGGGCGCCGCACGCAGCGGGCAGCAGAACGCGCATGCGGCCCATGCCGATCGCCGAGGCTCTCGATGTGACTGCAGGGAGCCGATTCGTGCGGCTCGCGGACATTCCGGTGACATCTCCCAGACATTCTGCGGCGCCCGCAGACCTCATGGCGCCAGCATGGGAGGGCGAAGGGCCGCGGTGGCCGCGGGAGCGACGTCATGACTGGGTCGCCAGTGCGCGCCCGCTGACCGCACCTATCCTCGGGTCATGACACGCAGGCCGATCATGATCATGGGTTGCACGAGCGACGCCGGAAAGTCGCTCCTAGTGGCCGCGCTCTGCCGCACCTATTCCGACCGGGGATTGCATGTCGTGCCCTTCAATGCCCAGAACATGAGCAACAACGCGGCCGTCAACTCCGGACGGCGCCGAGATCGGGCGCGCCCAGTACCTGCAGGCGCTCGCGGCGCGGGTGACGCCGGAGGCTCGCCACAACCCCGTCCTGCTCAAGCCGAGCCCAGACACCTCCAGCCAGGTCGTCGTGATGGGCCGCTACGACCCGGTGATGACGGCCGTACCGTGGATGGACCGCGGGCCCAGGCTCTGGCCGGTCGTGCGTGACGCGCTCAATTCACTCATCGCCGACAGCGACCTCGTGGTCATCGAGGGCGCCGGGAGTCCCGCCGAGGTCAACCTGCGGGCAACCGACATCGTCAACATGCGCGTGGCGCTCGAGTGCGGCGCGGACGTCTACCTCGTTGCGGACATCGACCGCGGGGGCGGCTTCGCCCACCTCCTCGGGACCTGGATGTGCCTCGAACCCGCGGAACGAGCGCTTATCCGCGGGTTCGTCCTCAACAAGTTCCGGGGTGACTCGGCGCTGCTCGGCAATGCCATGGACTGGCTCGAGGAGCAGACCGGCGTGCCGACTGTGGCGATCGTGCCGATGCTACGACACCACCTGCCCGAGGAGGACGCCTTCCACCACGATGCGGTACCTAGTGCGGGCGACGTGAACATCGGCCTCGTCCTGTACCCGTATGCCAGCAACTTCGATGAGTTCGACCCGCTCCTGCACGAGCCGGGTGTCACCGTCGTGCCCGTCCGTGAGGCCGGGCCGCTCGACGGGTTCGATGCTCTCGTGCTGCCTGGCAGCAAGAACACGGCGGCGAGCTTGCGGTATCTGCTTGGGAGCGGCCTGGACGGGGAGCTGGGACGCGCCGCGTCCGCGGGCATCCCGATTGTCGGGGTCTGCGGCGGCATGCAGCTCCTCGGGCGCCGGATCGAGGACCCGCACGACCTCGAGGGCGGCGACCTAGACGGGCTCGGCCTGCTCGACGTCACGACGACCCTCGCCGCGGACAAGATGACCCGCCAGGTCGAGGTGCCCTGGGGTGGCGGGTCACTCCTCGGCTACGAGATCCACCACGGGCGCACAACGGCTGGGCCGCTCGCCCGGGAACACCTCTCCGGCGGCCTCGGCTGGGAGCAGGGCGCGGTCCGCGGCGTGTACGTCCACGGCCTGTTCGAGAACACGGCCTACCGCCAAGCGTTCCTCGATGGCCTCGGTTGGCATGGTGTCGCCCGTGACTGGCGCGCTCACCTCGACGCGGAACTCGACGCCGTCGCGGCCGCGGTCACGGCGGCGTGGCCGCTGCCGTAGCGCCGACATTCTGCCCGCGCCAGCAGACCCCGTGGGCAACCGTTGCAAAGAGGTCGCCCCGGGTAGCTAAGTCCCGGCGGTACCCGCGTCGCCGTCGCCAGGGAGCAGCTCGATCCGCTGGGTCAAGGTGAGCCGCCAGGGCCAGTGCCAGGGCGTCACGCTCGCGAGATGAAGGGGCGAGCCCGCAACCTTGTCGAGCGGGTCGGGCTGGTGGCGGTGAAGCGGCACGACGCCCGGCCGGAGGTCCCAGACGAGCGCCCGGCCGCCTGGGCGCAGCACCCGGTCCATCTCGGCCAGACCGGCCGTCGCGTCGGCCCAGTGATGCATCGAGAGGGTGCTGACGACCTGGTCGAACGAGCGATCGGGAAACGGCAACGCAGCGACTCCACCGACGACGAAGATGGGCCGGCGATCGGCGGCAACCGCTTGCTCGGCATTGGCCCGGGCCCGCTCGATCATTGTCGGGTCGAGGTCGAGCCCGGTCACCTCGAGACCGTGATCGCGGGCCAGCCGGTTCGCGAGGTGCCCGGGCCCGCAGCCGACGTCGAGGATCTGCCCGCCCAGAGGTGCAGCCGCGGCGATATCGGCTGCGACCGACCGATAGAACGAACCGAGAAGAAGCCTGCTGAGCGAGTCATAGCCAGCGGCGTCGCCCATGACGATCCCGCCCGGCGTCTCGACTCCCGCCGGACCCCGAGCATGGCGCAGGACCATGACGGCCGCCGACGCTCCGCTGAGCAAGATCGCCCACCTGCGCAAGCGCGGCATGTCGCTCTCCTGTCCAGCCCGTGGGTGCGAGTGTGGCGTAGTCGATCCAGCCGCATCCCTCCCCGACATTCTGCTCCGCAGGCAGAACCTACGGCCGATGGGTGATGCCCGACAAGAACTCGACCTGCGGCACGCCGAACCACCGTACCTCTTCCTCTCCGAGCGGAATCGCGGGGGCCGCTCGGCCTGAACGCGCCAAGCCTGATGCTGACCCGCCGCTACCACGCCGGTGGCGGGTCCCTCCCCTACTTTGGGGACACCGGATCGGCCACGGGACGGCGACGCTCGTGGCGAACAATGGGCTGACCCTTGAGGAGCTCTCCCGCTACATGGGTCACGCCTCAACCCAGGTCGCCCGTCGCTACGCAATCCAGACGCCTGTCGCGCTCGGGATCCGAGCGGCCGCGGCGCTGACCCGAGAAGGGGTCGCGAGCGGGTCGACTCCCGGCGGGGCACCCGAACTGCGGTGAGGTCGGCGGCTATCTCGGGCAAGTCCGGTGCCCACTTCTCCCGCCGGACATCTGATGTCGGCTCTCCCGCCCTGGCGTGCAATCGCTCCTTTTTCAAGCACGCCAGCGATTGACAGTGGCGACTTCAGCCTCCTAGACTCGAGCACGGCCATAAGACCTCTCGTTCCCGTCTCACCAAAGGCGTATGGGTTCCGGGACCGTGAGTCTCGGAGGTGCCGCGTACCTCGTGGGCCGTGGTTTGGCAACCCCGGCGCCTGCCACGTGGAGCCCAGCGCCGGTTGGTTGCGAAAGGAGTTGTCAGTGGGCGGTGTACCTCGGGTAGTCCTCGTGACGGGAGCGAGCGCCGGTTTCGGGAGAGCCACTGCAATTGAGTTGTCGAGGCGAGGCCATCGAGTGTTCGGGGGCTTCCGTGGCACAAAAGGCGGGTTCGACGAGCGATCTCTCGCGTTGAAGGAAGCGGCGAAGGCGGAAGGGGCAGAGATTTCGACCGTTCAGCTAGATGTAACGGATGATGAGTCCGTGGCCCGCGCTGTTGCCGAAGTTCAGAAGCGGGCCGAACGGCTCGATGTTCTCGTGAATGTAGCCGGTTTCGGAGTCCACGGCCCTTGGCCGACAATTAGTGTCGAGCAGTTCAAGTCCCAGCTAGAGACCAACCTCGTCGGCACTTACCGCACCTGCCTCGCGGTTGAACCGCTGATGCGCAAACAGGGCGGCGGATGGATTGTCAACTTCAGCTCGGATGCGGGGCTCCGGACTGCGTTCTGGGAGGTCGCCTACTCCGCGTCAAAGTACGGCGTCGAGGGCATGTCGCTTGGGATGCGTTTGGAATCCCAGCAATTCGGCATCCGAGTCAGCGTGGTCGAACCGGGCTGGTTCAGCGGCACCGAGTACGACGACCGAATGGTCTCGACAGTGGACTGGGCCGAGCCGAGCGGCGCTTACGCGGACCTCGTCCGGACGATGGGTGAGAACCAACCCAAGGTGGAGTCGGGCAAGCCTGGCCTCGAGAGTGTCGCTAGGCGGGTGGCGGACGTCATTGAGGAGGACGACCCACCGTTCCACAATCCTGTGGGTTGTGCTCCGGTTCGGGTCGTCGCGGAAAGCGACGCACACTACGAACAACGCGTGTTCGCCTTCTATGATCTTGGGCGATTCCGGAGTCCGGTCAGCCGCGGCGAACGTCTGTCATGAGCTTCGCCTCGCGAATACTTCGTTGAGCGCTCCTGGCTCGAGTGGGCCAAGCGTCTGGCTCGGAATCGACGTTGGGACGCAGGGAGTCAGGGTCGGAGCCTACGAATCGAACGGCACAGAAGTCGCCTTCGGAGAGGCTAAGCGCCCGCCCCGCCAGCCTGTTCCGCGAGCGATGATCCACGACCCTGAGGCCGATTGGTGGCATGGGGCGCGTGACGCGCTCCGGCCCGTACTCGGGCAAACGGCCAAAAGACGGATCGACGGGATCGGCCTCGCCGGTCTGTTTCCTGCTGTTTGTCTGGTGGACGACTCTGGGGAGGCTCTTGGAAGCGGGATTCTGTATGGGGATGGTCGAGCAGCAAATGAGGTCATGACCGTACAACGGCGCCTTGGCGTGACGCTCACGGGCGATGAAGTCTCTCCGCGACTCTTGTGGCTCCGCCACGAGTCTCCAGCAGCGTACGGGCGCGCTCGCTTGGCCCTCGGCCCAACCGGTTTCATCGGATTCCGGTTGACTGGGGTTGCATCGATAGATCCGCACTCAGCAGTGAGGTGGGGCGGGATCGTGGACATTGAGCGGCGCAGGTGGGACAGCGCATCCCTACGTAAGCTCGACATCGATGAAGGTCTGCTCCCTCCGATCCGGCGGCCCCACGATCAGATCGGAGTTGTCAGTGCCGAGGCCGCTCGGGCAACCGGTCTCCGACCAGGCATACCGGTGGTGGCCGGGACGACCGATAGCATGGCCGCGATGCTCGGCGACGGAGCGGTCCGCCGCGGAGACGCGATGATTTATTACGGGTCGAGCGGCACCCTCCTCATCTGCACGGTGGACTTCGAGGAAGCGATCGAGGACGTGGCCAAATTCGGGCCGAACGCACCCTACCGATTGAGCGCATATGCACTCGACTCCGGACGGTTCTTGGAGAAAGTACGATCTGCACTCTGCGCCGAGGAATCATTCAAGATCCTCGATCAGGAAGCGGCGCGGCGCCCGCCCGGCGCAAATGGCATCTCGGTCTTCCCGCACGTCAGCGGGCAGCTCATGCCGCACGCTCGGCCAGGTGCCCGCGGTGCGGTAACCGGCATGAGTCTGAGCCACGTTCGGGGCGACTTGTGGCGAGCGATGCTTGAGTCCTTTGGATTCATACTTATGCAGGCTCAACCCTCCCTAGCGGAAGGCGTCCAGTCGGTTACGGCCGCAGGTGGTGGTGCGTTCAGCGGAGTTTGGCGATCGATCATCAGCGACATGACAGGATGGACCCAACGGCTCGCACCATATGGAGGAAGCGCTCGTGGTGCTGCCTTTCTGGCAGCCTACGGTCTCGGTGGGGTGCAGTCGTTCAATGCCATCAATGATCTATGGCTAGCCGGCGGTCGCAACCGACCACAGACGCTGCCAAACGCCAAGAAGCATGCTCAGTACTCGGAGTTGTTCGTTAGCTGGGCGCGGCTGGATGACGCGCTCTCAAACTCGGTGCTTTAGTCTTCGTGTCGATAAGCTTTCCTGCTCCGGCGAACGCGTATCGCCTGCGCCTTGAACAATTAAGGGGCGCGCTTCAAAGGGCGGACCTCGCGGGTGCGATCCTTAGTAGCCGGGAGTACATTCGGCATGCCACAGGGGTCATGGACACCCCAAGCTTCCTTGCACTCATCGATGATCGCGGGTGGCTCGTCGCCCCCGAGGGGACCGACATTTCGTCCGCGATCGAGTGCGGGATTGAGGTTGAGTGCTATCGCGCCTACGACCCGACAACCTTCGTTGATCCCCAGAGCGAGGCTGTCGCGGTGATGTCTCGCCTAATCCACCGCCTCCCATGGCGGTCGGTCGTCGGGGTCGAGACCCAGTTGCTTGCCGTAGAGTTGGGCGACGCCTTGGGACTCGTCGAGCGCGCTGATCTTGCTGAGGCTATCGCCGCCTGGCGGGTCCGCCGCGACCCGACCGAGATCGCGGCCGTGCGCGCCGCCGTGAACGTCGTCGATCGGGCGCTCGAATCGGCCGCTGCGCTCGTTCGCCCCGGAATAACGGAACGAGAGCTATTCGAGGCCGCGACGGAAGCCCTTCGCGCGGAAGTGCACGGGAGCCTGAAGATCGGGGGCAATCTCGCGTCGGGCGGTCGAACGTGCTTAGACGGTCCATTGCCTACGGATCGTCGCCTCGGCCGGGGAGACCTTGTTCTCCTCGACCTCTACCCGGAAGTCGATGGGTATGTAGCCGATCTTTGTCGAACATGGGTTGTGGGAGAACCAAGTCTGACCCAGAGAATCCGACACGAGGCGGTCGAGAAAGCACTGCAAGCGGCCAAGGCAATCATGCGACCCGGCGTGATTGGTAAGGACATCGACGCGGTCCTGCGAGCGTCCATGTGCGAGATTGTTGGCCCACTCGGAAGTTCCATGTCTCATCACGGAGGGCACGGCGTAGGGCTCTTCGCATGGGAGCGTCCGTGGATCGGAAGTGCAAGTCAGGACCGCCTGACCGAGGGCTCGATAATTGCGATTGAGCCGGGCATCTATGAACCAGGTTGGGGCGGAATCAGGATTGAGAGCAACTTCCTTGTAACCGACGTGGGCGTCGAACAGCTCGATTCTTCGCCGCGGTCCTTGACTCGAGGTGCGTGATGGAGGTCGTGGTTGTTGTGCCCGCAAGGATGGACGGGCGATGATAGGGAGTCTCGATGTGGCGTAGCCAGCGACCCAATCCGGTACACTGACTCGGCCCCAGCACAAACGGATCGACTGGCGGCCCACCGGAAGACGACGAATACCATTGGTTGCTGCTACGTCTGACGCCTCCGCTCGAGGGCAGGCCAGAGGCCGTCCTCTCAATGGGTCAGCCCGAGACGATTCTCGGCCGCGCCCCACAGTCACCCGACAGGTTGTAGACGCCCTCTTCGAAATGCTGCGTAGCGGCGAGTATCAGCTCGGCGACCGCCTGCCGTCGGAGTGGGAGCTGGTGGCTGCTCTACACGTTGGGCGATCTGCCGTTCGCGAGGCAATCCGTGAGCTCGTCACCCTCGAGCTCGTCGAAATCCGCCCTGGGCGTGGCACATTCGTGCAGTCGCTGCGCGCCGATCTCTTGCTCCGTCCCGAGACTTTCAATGACGTCTTGGATTCGGCAGTCAAGCGAGAGCTCCTGGAGGTCCGCCGCATCCTCGAGCCAGAAGCAGCTGCATTGGCGGCTGAGCGTGTCACCGATGGAGAGATTGAGCGCCTCCGCCACGACGTCGAGCGCCTTCGAGAGGCTGTCCGTGTCGGGTATCGACCACCAGAGGATCTAGGGTTCCATCTGAATGTTGTGCGCGGTACCCACAACACGGCGTTATCGCGGGTGGCAGGAGCGATCGTCGGCTTCTACGAGCGTGACGCCATGCTTCCGACCGATAACGACACGACGGAGCATCAAGCAATTTGCGAAGCAATCGCGCGGCACGATGGGAAAGCAGCGCGCGAGCTGATGAGCGACCACCTTTCGGAAAGGGGCGGAGCCGCTGCCGGGCGACCGGAACTCCGCGAGTCGATCCGGAAGAAGTGACCCTAAGTGCCCGCAGCGAGAGAGCGTACCTCGGGCATGCGTGCGACCGTCTCCTCGTCATAGGGCGTCGGTAAGTCGACGATCAGGTGGCGGAACCCGAGTGCGAGATACGGCCGCCAACGTTCGACGATGGCATCAGGAGGACCGAACCAGTGCTCGCCAGGATCTGGCGGATCGCCTGGACCTTGGTGGTGCAGTAGGAGGGATCGTTCGTACGCGGCTAAGGCGTCAGCTGGCTCGTCGCGGATGATGACATGCGGGTCGAACGCCAACTCGATATCGGTTGGGTCGCGGCCGATAGCTTCGCACGCTCTGAAGAGCACATCGCGCTTGTGCGCGAGGTATTCGACCGGGCCTCGATGGTGCCAGATGCTCGCAAAACGGGCTGCGATCGGTAGGGTCCGCTGCTCTCCGCCGCCACCGATAAGGATCGGCAGCTGGCCGGGGCCGTCCCAAGGCAACGGTTCATGCCGAAGGCCATCGAAGGCGTAATGGCCGCCGGGCGGCGTGGTCACGGTATCGCCGCGTAGGAGGAGAGTGATCGCCAATACCGACTCCTCTAGCCAACTGAGTCGATCGCCGAAACCCGTCCCGAATTCAATCCCGTGATCATGATGCTCTCGGGGTCGCCATCCAGCTCCAAGGCCAAGAACGCACCGACCACGGGAGATGTGGTCAACGGTGACAGCACTCTTAGCGACCAATCCGGGATTCCGGAAGGTGTTGGCGCCTACAAGCAAGCCAACAGTCGGCTTCGAGGTCATGCCGGCCCAGGCTGCAATGGTCGTCCAGCCCTCGAGAATGCTCTGGCGCGGATCGTCCGTGCCATATAGGTGATCCCATGTCCATAAGGAGTCGTACCCAAGCTGGTCAGCCATCCGAACCACGGTCGCCATCTCCAGCCAAGATGCCTGAGTCGGATCGAGGTCGAGCCCGATCCGAACACTGGAGGGCTTCCTATCGAGCAATGTCTACCTTCCTTGTCGCGGTTGAGCCATCCCGAGCGGTCGATCTACCTTGACACGCCGTCATCAACCGAACTAGCCTCCTGGCGAGCTAGGGGACATCAGACAACCGGCATGGAGGTCCCTCATCCTGATTGCCATAACCGCTCTGCGCGACGCCCCCAGAATGGCCCGAGGGCTTGCTTCTTATGCCCTTCCGCCAGTCCTTTTCGCCGGCGCGCTTCTCATCATCTGGGAGGCGGCCGTGCGGGTGCTCGCCATACCGAACAGTATCCTGGCCTCACCCTCGGCGATTCTCAGTCGCTTGGTGAGCGAGCCGGGCCTCTTCATCGATAACTCGGGCGCCACACTGACGGAGGCGTTCCTCGGGTTCCTCTTTGGGTTCGCGATCGGGATCGCGGCGGCCATCGCCACCGTCGAGTCTCGGCTCTTTGAGCGGACGTTCTATCCGATCTTCGTGACGTCTCAGGTGATTCCTACGTTCGCTCTCGCACCCCTGCTCGTCCTATGGTTGGGCTTTGGTCTGGAGCCAAAGATCGTCATCATCGTGCTCTGGGTCTTCTTCCCGATCACGGTCAACATGGTCAAAGGTCTCAAGAGCGCGGATCCGGGCGTTATCGCCCTTATGCGGTCGTGCCGTGCGAGCCGATTCCAGCTGCTCCGCTTCGTGCAGATACCGGCTTCTCTGCCGTACCTCTTCGCAGCCACCCAACTCGCGGTGACTTATGCGGTTCTCGGCGCGGTATTCGTCGAATGGTTCGGAGCTCTGAAGGGGCTAGGCAAACTGATGCTCGTCGGGGCCTATCGGCAGACCGACCTTATGCTTGCGTCCGTAGTGCTCGTGTCGATCCTCGCGCTCGTTCTGTTCGTGGGGGTACGGCTGGTGGCCCGCCTTGCGATGCCTTGGCTGCGGGCGAGCGGAAAGTGATGCGGTTTCCCGAGTGCGGCCGGGGCGCGTGCGGCTGAGTCATGGCCAGGAGTAGGGTGCGAGCGAGCTCCCTTCAGGGGGCGAAATACTTACCGCCGATCCTGGTCGTCGCCGGCGCGATTGCGGCGTGGGAGATCCTCGTTCGAGCGAACAACGTGCCGGCTGGACTCCTCCCTGCTCCGTCTGCGGTCCTTGCGTCAATCATCAATGATCGAAATCTCCTCCTCGACAACTTGAGCGTGACGCTCGAAGAGATCTTGCTTGGCTTTCTGCTCGGCCTCGCTGCCGGCATCGTCGTCGCGATCGGAATCGTCTACTCGAAGGTCTTCGAACGCACGACCTATCCGATCATCATCGTGTCTCAGACGATACCCATCTTCGCGTTAGCGCCACTGCTCATCATCTGGTTGGGGTTCGGGATCGAGCCCAAGGTGGTTCTGGTCGCGATCGGAGTCTTCTTCCCAATTACCGTCGACATGGTGGCGGGTCTTCGGGATGCCGACCAAGAGATGCTCGCGCTGCTGCGTACCTTTCGAGCCAGTGAGTGGCAGACGTTCCGAACAGTCCGCCTACCAAACTCGATCCCATTTCTGATTCCGGGCGCCCAGGTCGGGATGACCTATGCCGTGATTGGCGCGGTCATTGCGGAGTGGATTGGCGCCGAGAAGGGCATCGGCAAGGTGATGATCTCGGCAAACGCATTGGACCGCACGGACCAGCTATTCGCCGCGATGGTCCTGATCACCGTCGTCGCGCTCCTGCTTTTCGTGATGGTCCGTGTCGCTGGTCGCCGAATCGCTCCGTGGTATGCCGACGAGTGATGTCCAGACGCCCGCTGTCCGATGACTGCTGTCCTGCCCCACGCTCCAATTGAGGTCTATGGGTTTCTGCTGGCGGATTGACATCAGACATCCACCCGCCTACCATCCTGCGCAATTGGCGTTCTGGCGCCTGGATGAGGAGGTGGCAGCTGATGTCCAGCATCCGGATCAGGCTTGTGACCGTGGCCCTGATCACTGCGATGACAGCGGCCGCATGCAGCGGCTCGAGTAGCCCGACTCCACTGCCGACGGCCGCTCCTACGGCGGCTGCCTCATCGGCTGCGGTGGCGTCAAATGCACTGCCTTCGCCAACGCCGGCAGCTAGTCGCTCGTGGACAGGCCTCCTGAAGATGAACGTTGTGGAGGACTGGAACTACGGTGGGCCGCCCTGGCAGATCTGGCTCTATCCAGACGCCCAAGGTTGGTACAAGGACGCCGGGTTAGACATCAATTGGGTTATTCCCCCCAACCCATCGGATCAGCCGAAGTTCCTCGCGACCGGTCAGGCCGACATGGGCTTCACCTACACCCCGGACACCCTGATTGCCGAATCGACCGGTCTCGACTACCAGGCCGTCTCTTCCCTGATCGGCGTGCCCAGCGAGAATCTCACTTGCCGGGCGAACGACGGGATCAGTTCGCCGAAGGATCTCGAGGGTAAGAAAGTGGCCGAGTACGACTCCCCACTCCCTCAGGTTCAGTTCAAGATCTTTGCCAACAAACAAGGCGTTGATCTCAGCAAGGTCCAAGCCGTCAGCGCAGGCGACAACGGCTACCCGATCATGCTCGCTGGGCAAGCAGACTGCACACAGGCCGGCGTGTTCGAACCTGACACGTACAAGGCCAACACCGGGAAAGACGCTGTGACCTTCTACTACACAAAGTGGGGTCTCCCGAACTGGTACTGGGAAGTCATCGGAGCGAACCGCAAGTTTGCCCAGGCACATCCCGACGCCGTGCAGGCATTCATCGACGTAACCCTGCGGGGATACCAATGGGCCCAGCAGAACGTGCAGGCGGGCGTGAACTTCATCTATACGAAGTTCCCGGAGACTAAGCCTGCAAGTGGGCCGGATTACAACGTGACTGCCATGCAGGACATGTTCGGGCGGCAGTTCGATTATGTACCGGGTAAGCCACCTGGATACATGGACACAGGGATCTGGCAGACCTTCGCTGATCTAATGCTGGCGAACGGCGTTATCACCCAGAAGTTGGATGTGACGAAGTTCGTGACCATGGACTATTTGCCGCCGGGAAACTCGGTGAACCCGTCGCCGAGCCCATAGCTGTTCGAACAGGACCGCCGGACTCCGAGGTCGAGAGTCCGGCGGTTCTTTGATTCTGACCGAAGGAGTGGGGCGACTTAGGAGCTCGGGCCCGACGGGGCCACTTCTTCGGCGGCGAGTGACTGCTCGGCCTCCGCGCGAACAAGTGCGGCGAGTTGGACTTTGTAGTCGAGGAAGGCCGCTGAGGTGCGGATCGCGTGATCCCGCGGTCTCTCAAGGGCGACCGCGACATCCGCGATGACGTGGCCTGGACGCGCACTCATCACGTAGACGCGATCAGATAGATACAAAGCTTCATCGAGATCGTGCGTGATGTAGAAGACCGTTTTGCCGAGGGTGTCCCAGACGTCCAGGAGCCATTCCTGCATGAGCAGGCGGGTTTGCGCATCGAGCGCACTGAATGGTTCATCGAGAAGGAAGACAGGGGCGTCATAGAGAATCGTCCGGATGACGGCACATCGTTGGCGCATCCCGCCGGAAAGCTGAATTGGATACGCCTTCGCAAATTTGCTCAACCCGAATCGGGCCAGCAGTTCACGTGCTCGCGGCTCCGAATCTCTTCGCGGGACTCTGGCCACATCGAGTCCGAGCAACACATTGTCAAGAACCGTGCGCCATGGGAGAAGGAGGTCCCGTTGGAGCATGTAGCCGACGTGCCCCGTGGTTCCGGTCACGTCGTCGGCGCCGAAGTGGACCGTACCGTGATCCGGCTCGATCAGCCCTGCGATGATGTTGAAGAGTGTGCTCTTGCCGCAGCCGGATGGACCGACCAGACTCACGAACTGACCCGACTCGGCTGCCAGCGTCACAGACTCCAAGGCTTGAACCCCGCCGCGGAAACCCTTGCTGACTCCCTCAACGCCGATTGAGACGGCTTTCGGTCGGCTGGCTTTTTCGGCCACCGTTTCTTGATCCTCCGTTCGAAATGGGTCGTGCCCGAGTGGACCGGCCGAGCCGCGTCCGATCCTGCCTGGATGCATCGTAACGCGTTTAAGCGAAGCACCACTCGCTCAATCGAGCGCTTGGTCCACCCTCAGGTCAGACAAGTTGGCATCAACCGAGAGGCCCGAGCGCGCGCTCAGTTGGCCCTCTTCGGCCGACTCAGGACCGGAGTGGGATGCCTTGTGTCATCAGACATCCTTCACGTATCATCGGACAAGCCAACGGGCACTGTAAGCAAAGCCAGAGCCGCAGGAGATGTGTGGGTCATGCAAGGACCAACCGACCGGCACGATGTGGCTATCGTCGGCGGTGGGCTCTATGGTGCGGCGATCCTATTCCACTTGGCTAAGGCTGGAACGGATGCGGTTCTCCTCGAGAGAACCCACCTTGCCGATGGACCTACCGGACGATCAAGTGCGAACGTCCGCTTGCTCTACACAACTCCCGAGCTTCGAGAGATCGCCGCGCAGAGCTTCGAAATTACGACCAATTTCCGCCAGCTGGTTGGGGGCGACAACGGGTTCAAGCGGGTGGGCGTCTTGTACGGCATTGCGCCGGACGAGGCGGCCGCCTTCGAGCCGCTCGTCGAACGCCTTGCGCAGGAAGGTCGGCCAATCGAAACGAGGACCGTCGAGGAGACTCGGACGCTCGTACCGGGCTTTGACCTGGACGGGTTCGCACTGACCGTTTGGGAGCCGACATCCGGGTATGCCGATCCAGTTGGGACCACGGTAGGTTTCGCAGACGCCGCGCGCTTGCTTGGCGCTTCGGTGCGCGTGGCTTGCCGGGCAGAGGCGATTGAAGTAGATAGGGGGCACGTGCGTGGCGTGCGACTCGCAGGGGGCGGTCGAGTCGAAGCCGCCCGGGTTGTAGTGGCCGCCGGCCCATGGAGTCGAGCCATGCTCGAGGGCGTCGGTCGGAGTCTTCCAACGTTTCCGGAGCGCCACGCGATTTCTCTCTTGTCTGCCCCTGAGGGATCTCGGGGAGTCGTGCCTTGCGTCTGGTCGGACCGCATTCGCCGCTACTACGCCCGGCCTGAAGGCGATTCGCTCGTACTCCTGGGTGGGACAACCAGCCAGACTCGACAGGTCTCATCTGCCGACGAACTCGAGCCAGCCGTGTCCCTTGAGGAAAGCGCGGAGCATGTCACCCGCGCGACACCGTGCATCCGAGCCCTCGGCGACCTTGGCATTCGACCCGGCTATGCGAGTGTGTACGACATGTCGCCTGATGGCTTTCCGATTGCCGATGCAGTTCCGGGGATCAAGGGCCTCTTCGTGATGGCCGGAACAAGCGGCCATGGGTACAAACTCGCTCCTGCGATGGCACGGCTCGTGGCCGACCTCGTTCGAGGCCGGCGTTCATCTCTGCTCAACCCGTTCCGTATCGCGCGGCCGTTTGGGCCAACTGGCGAACTTGCCGCGTGACGAGTCAGCTGCGTCGAGGACGCGCCTTCAGCGACGGTGAGCTCGGCCGTCGCATCCGTACGCTCCAAGAGACCTTGGCGGGCGCCGGGCTTGACGCCGCCATCCTCACTTCGTATCCATCTATCTACTACATCACCGGGGTGCCCCTCCACCAATTTGGTCGACCGGCCGCCGTCGTGGTTCCTGCGGCTGGCGCTCCGGCGCTCGTGGTTTCGATCATTGAGCTTGAGCACGTGCGGGCACAAACGCCCATTGAACAGGTGCTCACGTATTGGGATTACAACCCCGAACCCACTTACACGCGTCCTCAGCGCCCGCCCGCATCGATGCTCCACCACGTGCGCAGCGTCATGCGAGAACGACGGCTCGATCATGGCGTGATCGGGCTCGAGGCAGCTACCCTGCCACATGATCTGTGGACCGCGTTCCAATCCACATTCGCAGGCGCTCATTGGCAGCCTGCGTCTGGCCTACTAGATAACTTGCGACTCGTGAAATCAGCGGAGGAGCTGGCATACATTCGGTCCGCGGATGCCATCGCCGATATCGGCCAGGTGGCCATGCTTGATGGAATTGTTCCAGGCCGTTCGGCCGAAGCCCTTCATGAAATGACTCGGTCTGCGATGCTCGGCGCAGTCTTGGATCGCCACCCTGGGATCCCGTTCCATCTGCGCGTGAATCCCGGGCTCGGCTACCCGGGCATCGGCGCGGGTCACAGCGAGTGGATTACCTGGGGCGCGGCTGATCTCGTGTCTCCCGGCCAGGTGCTTGTGACAATGGTCGACTGCATCCTGTGGGGGTATACCGGTAACGTGGAACGGACGGTTACCGTAGGCGAACCAACATCAATCGTGCGGCGCGACTTCGAGACGATGGTCGAAGCGAATGAGCGAGCAATCGCGGCGGTTCGCCCTGGCGTTCCACTGGCCGAAATCGACAAGGTCTGCAAACAAGCGCTAGCGGAGGCGGGGCACGTGACCCGGAGCGGCTCTGGCGTTGGGCGCGGGCTGGTGAGTTACGAGGGCAATTGGCGAGAATCGGCGATGGACGTGCGCCTCTATTCCGATGTAATCCTCGCCCCTGGCATGAGCTTTTCGATCGAGCCGGACCTGCAGACCTTGGACGCGACATACCGCCATTGCAACACGATCATTGTCACGGACGCTGGATGCGTGGTGGATTCATCTGTCCCAAGAGGCGTCCTCGTCGTCTAGGTCTTGTGACCAGGAGGGTCCATGTTGCTCGAAGATAAGGTCGCGATCATCACCGGTGGGAATCGAGGAATAGGGCGGGCTACCGCCCGCCTGCTCGCTCAAGAGGGGGCGCGTGTCGTTCTGGTCGGGCGGGATGCGCCGAGCGCGGCTGCCGTGGCGGCGGCAATTGCGGCCGACGGCGGCGCGGCGATTGCGGTCGGAGCCGACGTGTCGAACTCGACTGATGTTCAGATGCTCGTTGCGCGCGCGGTGGAGACCTACGGCGGAGTCGACATCTTAGTAAACAACGCAGGACTCGACGTAGGTAAACCGCTGCTCGAGACCTCTGAGGCTGAGTGGGATCTGGTCCAATCGGTGAACCTAAAAGGCCATTTCATGTGTGCAGTGGCTGTGGTGCCTCACATGGTCAAGCGGGGTGGCGGATCCATCGTCAATACCTCGTCGATCTTGGCGCTTGCCTCGTTGCCGGCTTGCGGTGCTTATTGCGCGAGCAAAGCAGGCATCCTCGGATTGACGCGTTCAATGGCGCTCGAATGGGGGCCGCTCGGGATCCGCGTCAATTGCGTTCTACCCGGCAGCACGGACACAGACATGATGTGGCTGGGTCTCGCTCCCGAAGAGATCCCAGTCGAACGTGCCAAGGTGGAGGCGTCCACTCCACTCGGGCGCATCGCTGAACCGGAAGAAATCGCAGAGGCCACGCTTTGGTTCTGCAGCCGGAAGGCGTCGTTCGCATCGGGCAGCTTCCTGTGGCTCGATGGCGGCACGATGAGTCGCTCGCCCAATCCGAGGTGAGCCCGAGACCATCCAAGGGAACCGACGGCGGGTGACCGTCGAGCAGAGGGCACCAAAGGAGTTCGACATTGACAACATCAACGGGCGGTGGGGAGGTGGAGCAATGACTAAGTTCCTCCTGGCAGAGATGACCTGGCCAGAAGTCCGCGATGCCGTGGTTGCCGGAAGAGTTCTGATGCAGCCAGTGGCCGCGATCGAACAACACGGCCCACATCTCCCGGTCGATGCTGACAACCGGATCGTCACTTCGATTCTCGAAGAAGTCGGTCGACGCAGTCCCGAAGAGTTCGTGATCGCCCCGTGTATCCCATACGGCTTCAACGACCACAATATGGAATTCCCTGGGACCGTGAGCATCCGGCCCGCGACGTTCCTGGAGTACTGCTACGACGCTGGCCACAGCTTCGCAACCATGGGCTTCCGGCGCATCTTGTGGTTGAACGGGCATGGTTCTAATCGTCCGCTCGTCGAAATCGCCGTACGGCGGATTACGACCGACACCCCCGCTTACGCGGCATTGGCCGATAACATCTGGGCCAAGGTCGACCAGACTCTCCGCCTGCGCACGTCCCCGCTCGGTGGCATCGCTCACGCCTGCGAGCAGGAAACTTCCTTCTACCTACACCTCCGGCCTGACCTCGTGCGTGAGGATCTGATTGCCGACGAGTTGCCGAACGGGCTCCCCGAACATGTCGTACACGATCCGGCCGCGCTGAACACGCTGACGTTCATGAGCTGGTACAGCCAGCGAACCAAGTCGGGCGTCGATGGGGCGCCGAGCCATGCCAGTCGCGATAAGGGACGGGCCTGGTTCGAGGGAGCTGTGGGACTCGTGACGGAGATCGCCCGCTCGTTTAGGACAATGGACCTACCCGCCCGCCATGACGAGCGTCCGGGCCAACCGTGGTCACCTGGCCTCCGGTCGGTCCCGGTCTCCGAAAGGGAGACGTCGTGAGTCCGCAGCAGAATGCTCGACCAATCGATCTCCGCTCTGACACCGTCACTCTGCCTTCGGCTGAGATGCGCGCGGCGATGGCACAAGCTCGAGTCGGCGACGACTTTTACCGAGAGGATCCGACGGTCGCCGAGTTAGAAGCAATGGCCGCGGCTCGTCTCGGCAAGGAACAGGCACTCTTCATCCCTTCGGGCACCATGGCCAATCTGCTCGCTCACCTCACGCACTGTCCTGGCGGTGCAGAGGTCATCGGGGCCGAGCCAGCCCACTCTTTCGCCAACGAAACGGGCGGTCCGAGTCGAATCGCGGGCATGACGGTACGCTCGATACCCCAACAAGGTGGCGAGCTCGACATCTCACGGATCCGGACGATGATTCGGCCGCCTGGTAGCGGGCTCCTGACCCAACCCACGGGCCTTTTGTGGGTTGAACAGCCGACGCGGGGCCGCGTGACGCCTCTTGAGCAGCTGGCAGGACTCCGTCTACTCGCCGACGAGTTTCATGTGCCGATCCACATGGATGGGGCCCGGATCTTCAACGCCGCTGTTGCGCTCGATGTTCCAGCATCTTCGATTGCGGACTACGCCGATACCGTCATGTTCTGCGTGTCCAAAGGGCTCGCCGCTCCGGTTGGATCGCTCCTCGTTGGACGCGCTCAGTTTATTGAGAAGGCTCGCCTCAATCGCCAGATGATCGGTGGCGGGATGCGTCAGGCCGGGGTCCTTGCGGCAGCCGGCGTTTACGCCTTGGGCCACAACGTCGAACGTCTCGCGGAAGATCATGCGAACGCCCGCCGGCTTGCGCGTGCACTGGCGGAAATGCCGGGCATCAGCGTCCTGCCGGTTCCAGTTGAAACGAACATGTTCTTCGCCGAGATCGTGCGAGACGACCTCTCGGCGCAAGATTTCGCCCGCGCGCTGGGCGCCCACGACGTACTAGTCAACCTCCCCAGCGCGGGGCGCCGTAGCGTCCGCTTCGTCACGCACTACGGGATCGAGCAAGCGGACATTGACGAGGCCATCCGCGTCGCGTCTGAGATCCTTGGCCGCGCGCCCGTCATTGCTGGCGGCGTGGAATGACCTTCACTGACCTCGCCCACAGCCACGATTCCTGGATCGAGGCCGGCGGCTACGAGCTCGAACACGACTACCCGGCCGTCGAATACCAGGCTCGGCTCGTTCGCGCCCGAGCTTGGATGGCGGATGCGGACCTCGACGGACTTGTCATCACATCTAGTGTGGTGGGCCGGTGGTTCACCAGCCTGCGTGAGCCGCATGAGTGGCATGACATCTGTCAGGCACGATCCGCGTGGTACGTTCTCAGCCACGATCGCGACATCCTGTTCATGACGCCGACTGCCGCTGGTGAGCATCTAAACACGACGCGCCGCTCGACGTGGGTCAGTGAGATCCACGGAATCGTCGAGCGCTCCGGGAGACCGGGCAGAGTCGAGATCTGGGCTCTCGAGCAAATGCCCGAGTATCTGGCCGAACTCGGCCTCGCTCGGGGCCGTCTCGGCTTCGAGCTCGGTGACTGCATGACCCTGGGCCTGAGCGTGGCGGACTTCCTACACCTGAGGGAGTTGATGCCCGACGCCGCTCTAGTTGACGGATCTGCGGTCATTAGGCGGCTAATGAGCGTCCTTACCCCCTGGGAGGTCGATCAACTGCGCACAGCCTGCGTCGCTGGTGACTGGATCCACGCCCAGGTCCCCGAGTTGCTCCAAGCGAGCCAGACGGAGCGAGGGTTCTTCGCGGCTCTCGATCGGCGTTTCTTTGAGCGGTACACCGAGCCATACACGTACACGGCGACAGGCGTTTGGGACGTTCGCAACGCTCGGGAGCCGGCCTCGTCGAATATGTTCCACGCTGTCGCCACGGACCGACCGTTCCGTAGCGGGGACGTGGTGATGCGCGGCTATAGCGGAGTAGGGTTCCGCGGATACGTGGCTGATACCGACCGCGTGTGGGCGATTGGATCACCCTCCGCCGCGGTCCGCGACCTCTATACCCTGACCTGGGAATGCAATCGTGCGATGGCGGAGGCCATCCGCCCTGGCGTGCGTTGTGCCGAAGTTTACGAAGCCGGCGCCCGAATTGAGGCGAATCACGGGCGAGCACCCCGGCTCGCGGGGCGGACGGGCCACGGCTTTCGGAACACGGGCGCCATTTCGGTCCATCCCGATTGCCCGACTGTGCTTGAGCCCGGGATGGTCATATCCGTCGAACCGATGTTTCCCACGATCCATGGCTTCTTCGACCTTGAGGATCAGTACGTTGTCACCGAACAGGGCGCCGAGTGCCTGCACGAACCTGCCTCGGCTGAGCTGCCGGTAATCGAGGCGTGAGACTCGGCGACCGCGGATTTGGATTCATCTGATGTCAGCCACAACGATCATTCGCGGCTTACGGATCATCGACGCCACCGGGCGCCCCCCAGTCGATCATGGCTGGCTCGCTATCGAGGCGGACCGTCTGAGTGAGATAGGGTCGGGCGACCCTGGGCCGGTCGCGACGGGTATTACGGTGATAGATGGCGCAGGATTGACCGCACTCCCAGGGTTGATCGACTGCCACGCTCACGCGGCCGGACTCCATCGCGGAGATCGCAACACCGACGACAGTGTCGAGGGAGTCGTAGCTGACGGGCTTGACGCATCGACCGGCCTGCGCCAAGTCCTACACAGCGGCGTCACCAGTTTGCGCGATTGTGGCTATCCGCACCACGGGATCTTTGCTAACCGCGCCGCCATCGAGTCCGGCTTGGTCGAAGGGCCCCGCCTCTTCCTCTCCGGTCGAGCCATCTGCGCGACTGGCGGGCATGGAGCACAGATTAGTGTCGAGGTGTCCGGGCCGGACGAGGTCCGGCGCGCGGTAAGGATCGAGACGAAGGCCGGGGCCGATTGGGTGAAGCTGATGGTTACGGGCGGCACGGCCACCCCTGGCGAGGCCATCACCGACGTGCAGCTCACGATCGATGAGGTACGGGCGGCCGTGGAAGAGGCTCATAGACGCGGCCGCCGGGTGAGCGCGCATTGCTCGAATCTGGCTGGCGCGAGACTCGCGCTCGAGGCGGGCGTAGACTCGATCGAGCACGGCATCGCATTGGATACTGAGACCGCCGAACGAATGGCGGAGCGCGGCGCCTGGCTCTCTCCGGCCCTGCTGTGCACGCAAATCGAAGCGAACTCGGGTCCGGAAAGCGGGATCCCTGACTGGGTGCGGAGGAAGGGCCTGGAAGCCTTCGGCCAGCAACGAGAGTCGTTCCAGCGCGCCCTCCGGGCTGGCGTGCGCATTGTCGCCTCAACGGACGCCCAGGTCCCATACCTCGCGCTCGGTGCGGATGCTCTTGCTCGCGAATTGGCCCTCATGATCGAACTTGGGATGGCTGCCCCGGCAGCTATCGAGGCCGCGACGCGGGAAGCGGCTGAACTCCTAAATGCGTCGTCAGAGATTGGAACCTTGCAGGCTGGCCGACTGGCGGACCTGATCCTCGTGGAGGGCGACCCCTATCTGGATCAGCGCGTACTGGCCCGGCCTCGCATCGTGATCCGGGCCGGTCGAATCGTGCAGTCCCAAACAACGAGCGGGCCAACAATCCCGGCGGGTGAGTGACCAAGAGGCTCTGTGAGGAAATCGGGTCCCGTGTGACGGTGCCGCATCCCTCAGCGGTTAGTCTCGGGGTACTCCGTCCACGAGGACGCCGAGCTCAGCCTTCATCCGACGATATGCGACAAAGGCGTAGCGTAGTTCCTCGCCGTGCCGGTTGATTTCGAAATCAGGGATCTCGGGATGATTGCGGTCGCCCAAGATCCCTTCATGCACCCAAGCAAAATGGGCGGCGTCGACCGTGTTCTCCGTGTGGCGAGCTGCACTGCATCGCCACTCAAGCGGTGGATAGTAGGTAACCGCGTAGGCAGGATCATCGAATTCTGGAAACGCCGGAATGCCAATCGCTGGCGTCTCGAGGCAAACCCAGATCAAGCCATAGCGCTCTTCAACCAGATATCGGTCGACCCTAGCCCGGCTTGGAATAGAGCGTCCGTCCTGCAGAGCTGGAATGCGGGTGCACGCGCCTGTCCGATTGTTGCTCCAGCCATGATATGCGCAGATGAGTTCGTCTCCGTCGACCCATCCCAGCGAAAGGGGGGTCCCTCGGTGGATGCAGAGGTCGCGGAAGCATACGAGCTCTCCGGCTAGACGGACGAGCACAAGACGGTGTTCGAGGAGCCTGACCGGTGCCGGGGCATCGGCTACTTCGGACGAGTAGGCGACAGGGTGCCAATAGCGGCGTAGCGCCGGCCACAGGTCCGTCTCAACCATAGACCGCCTAGGGACTGCCTCGACAACGTCCCTACCCTGACGCACCTGCACTCCTGCGCCTCCTGGGTCGTGACGCCGGAAGAATGGTGAGGAGTCTCTTGCCGATTCCGCGCCGACATCCAATGGAAGTCAGACATCTTTGGCCGTTTATCGGGCGGAGAATAGCACGGAGGGCGCGGCAATGGGCCCAAGAGGTCGGATGTCTGCTCACACATTTCGCGCGGTCGCGGCACGATGGCTCCGTGGCGAGGAGCCGACGTCGTTTGGAGACGTCATGCGGCATCGCGAGCTGCCACCGCCCCACCAAGTTCACGGAGAAGGTCGCGTGCGGGGCAGATCCCCTGTCGGCCTGCCATGCCTCGCACGACCTTCGCCCCGCCTCCTGTCGAAAGACGCCCGTTCCCTGAATCTCCTTGCGCCAGCCCCAGGCTCCTGGGTTGGCTGGAGCGTCGCCCTCTTCACGGGCGACGTGGGCAGGACCGGAGCCGATGGCCGCCGCCAGGAGTTCGAGGAATCGAGCGGCTGGGTCGCTGGCGGATTGGTGCTCGTCCCGGCCTGTCGCCGCCTGCCCAAGGGCGCGCCGGCATCGCTTCGAGGGCGCCACGTGCTCCTGCACCTCGCTCGCAGATACGTGCAGAGTCACAATCACGAGCAGCCCTCGGGCACTGTCCGCGGGCGCCTTCTGAGCGACCACCTGCCGCGCTGGGAAGTCCCAGAGCCCCCCAGCCGGAAGAGTACGTGCTTCGCAGACGTGCAAGCGCCCGACGGGCTCCCAGATTCAGTCGACGACCGAGCCTACCCAGCGCGCGGCTTTCGGAAAGCGCGTCGCGAAGGCGGCGCGGTGACATAACCACTCGAAGGCGCCCGGATCCATCAGTAGCCGCTCGTATAGGCCGTCCTTCATACCGGCGCCCCACTCCTCGACAGACAGCCGCTGCAACGGGGGTAGGCGGTGATATCTGGGGTTAACCGCTACTCGCCCTGCAGCGTCCAATCCGTAGGCCATCCCTCCAGCCGCCCGCAACGCCACGTACACATCGGTCGCACGGCGGCAGACCAAGTCTGCAACAACGAGCATCGTCGGGCCTAGGTTGAGTGTGGCGTGATAAACGTCTGGTGGGACCGCCACGACATCCCCAGGCTCGGCGTTGACCAGCACGCCAAGAGAGACACTCGGGCCGGGTCCCAAGTCGTGCATGAGGAACCCAGCGCGCCCTGAAAGCACCTCGTAGACTTCGGCGAAGCCGGCGCCGTCTGGACCCTCGGACGCATGGACATGGCCATGGGTCCGAGGCAACTGCTGCCCCAATGTTCGCGGCGACATGAACGTGAGGTCGTAGGTTACTGGGGCATCCAGCAGACGCTTGCGGTCGCCGCGCCGGGCGACGTCACCAAAAGTCCAGTAGACGGCCCGGCCCGAGGATGGGTCGGCCGCGGCGTTCACGGCGGCCAGCTCACGCTCGCGCCGGACGCCATGGCTGGCAGCTACCATATCTCCAGCTAGGACGGGCGCGCCACGCCGGATCTGGAAACTGACCGGACCGACCGAGGTAACCACCATCACCTTCTCGGCACGCGGGTCACGCCTGCGCCTCCGCCGCCCACTCTGGCCCGTTCCGATCCCAGCGGTGCTCACGTAAAATGGAGCGCAGCACTGGATCGAGGGGGGCGGCCGCACTCGTGGTCAGATTCGCTCGCACGCGGTCCGGCCGGCGCATGCCAGGGATCACCACGGAAACGTCCGGGTTGGATAGGACGAACCGAAGCGCAAGTTGAGGAAGTGTCATGCCGGGCGGCAGGATCGACCGAAGCGCCTCGACCCGAGAAAGCGTCTCCGTCAGGTTGTGGGGCGTGAAGTAGGTCGTGCGCCAGTCGTCGGCCGGCCATCTTGATACGGGGGTAAGGGTGCCTGTCAGCCCACCTTCGTCGAGCGGCACGCGCGCAATCACGGCTACGCCGAGCTCGCGGCACAGCGGGAAGAGCTCATCCTCGGGCGCCTGGTCGAAAATGTTGTATACGACCTGCACCGAGTCGACAAGGCCTGTCCGAATCGTGCGCAGCGAGTTCCAGGGCTCCCAGCGGTTGAGGCTCACACCTACGCCCCTAACGAGCCCTTCGCGTTTGAGGTCGTCCATCGTCCGCTGCCAGTGCTCATCGTCAGCCCAGGCGTCCTCCCAGACGTGGAACTGGATGAGGTCGATCGACGCAAGTCCAAGATTCTGAAGGCTCTTTTCGACATACTCCCGAATGTGATCAGGCGGGAAGCTGGCGTCGATCGCGTCGCCGCGGTGGGAAGGCCATACCATGGTCTTGGGCGGGATCTTGGAGGCAACATATACGCGACGCCCCGGGTTTGCCGCGAGGACCTGACCTACCAGGCGTTCGCTGCGTCCTTCGCCATACTCCCAGGCCGTGTCGACGAATGTGCACCCGAGATCAAGAGCGAGCTGCAGACACCTACGCGACACCTCGTCGTCTGAGCCGCTCCACCAGCCCATCCCGAAAGTGCCAAATCCAACCTCGCTGACTGGCCAGCCGAGTCTCCCGAACGTCCGATCACTCATTGCAGCCTCCTATAGATAACTGCTCTGTCAGGCTGCGTGTGCGCCGAGCCGCAGCAGGAATCGCGCCACGCTTTCGCGCACTTCACGCCTGTGTTGGGACACGCCGTCGGCGCTCGAACTGACGCACTCGAGAGAGGCGTTTGGGATAAGGCTCGCCCAGGTCCGAGCGAAGTCGATCGGGTGCAGCGGATCCCGCTCGCACCCGATCACCAAGGTTGGCTGAGCGACGGAGCTCAAATCGCGCGGGTCAGTGTATGGGGTGCTGCGCGGCATCTGGTCCAGACGGACTGCGCGCTCCACTGCTTTCGGGCGAAAGAACTGCGACGAGAGTGACTCGGCGGCGTGGGAGGAAACCGCGCGAATGCGGGCGTACGCTTCGGAGGATTCGTAGGCCGCAAGCGCTTCGGCCGCCGGCATCAAACGCAGTAGACGGGCGATCTCGACGTTTGGAATCAGGTTCTCGGTCATCGGTTCGTGGATCCATGCTGGCCGCACGAGCACCAGGCCCAGGACGCGATCGGGATTCTCCAAGGCCAACCGGAGCGCGACCGCTGAGCCCATCGACACGCCTAGAACGACAACCGAGTTTTCCTCAACAGTGTCGAGAAACGCGATGAGGTCAGCCGCGAACACTTCGAATTTGTACGAACTCTCGGGACCGACCGGCTCCGTTTCTCCGTGCCCGCGCTGATCTAGAGCAAGCCGACGCCATCCGGGTACCGGGTCTGCCAATTCGAATGCACCGGAACGATCGCCACCGAGCCCATGGAGCAGAACCAGCGCTGCGCCGGTGCCGTCCATCGACGCCGCGAACCGGATCCCGGCATGCTCGAAATGGAAGTTTGCCCCTGTCAGCCCAGTCATCTATTCGACAGCGAGAGGCCCGCTGCAGCGGCCTGTGCGAGCACGAAATCACGGGCGCGAGGGACATCACCCTCACCAAGCTCATGGATGATCACCGGGGCCGCCGCCGCGTGCGCGGCGATGAGCTCGAAGTACAAGCGGTAGTCAAGCAAGCCGCGACCGGCCGCGACGTCGCCACTGACCCCGATGTCCTTCGCATGCACCATCACAGTGTCCGTCGAGAGCAGGTCGAAGGCCTCTACCAGGATGGCCGCCTGGCGGTCTGCTGTCTCGAGGTCGAGCAGGTTCGCCGCATCGAGAATGATGCGCAGGTGCTCGTCGCGGAACTCGTCGAGCAACTGGCGCGCTCGGCGGGCCGACGATACAACGTTGTTGTGCTCGGGCTCGATACCGAGTGTGACGCCGGCTTGACGTGCCGCATCGAGCAGACGCATGAGCGTGTATCGCAGGTCGTCCCACGCGGACAGTTCGTCGTTGGCTGTGTGGCCGTGCCACATGTCATCGGGGTCCCGCGTGCCAGTCGAGACGCTCACCAGGTGCGTGCCTAGGTCGGGGGCATGCACGATGATCTGTCGCGCGAGGTCCGTCTCCCAAGTGCGCCGCTGACGATCGGGGTGTATCGCGTTGAAGGTAGCCGACACGCCAGCCATCCGAAGCCCTCGGGCCTCGACCTCGCGCCGCACAGCGGCGCACTGGGCGAAACTCAGCCGCTCGGGCAACGAGGGCAAGCCGGTCGAGCGGAAGTTGAAGTGGACGAGCGGGAAGCCATGCTCGACTACGGCGTCCAATACACCGCCAAAGGTTGGGCGCTCGAACGTTCGGGTGAAGATGCCGAGCTCCAAGGTCAAGCTCGCGTGGACACAAGGTGCACCGGCGCGCCACCAGCATCGACCGAGGCGGCCACGGCCTCGATCAGCTCGAGGGCGGCAATACCGTCGCTGACGTCGGCAGCGACCGGCGCCCCATCAAGGACGCTGGCCGCGAACGAATCCAACTGACGCAGGTAAGGGTCGCCATCTGGAAAGGTTGGTTTATGCCAGCTCGCCGTGGCACTCTCGAAGACCCTTACCGCGCTCGGTCGGAGAAAGAAGGGATTGCCCGTTCGCACGCTCACGCTGCCCCGTTCGCCAAAGACATCGAAGCCCTCCGACCAGTCACTCTCGACGTAGACCGTCAACTCGACATCGCCGAGCGTGCCATCTTCGAGTCGCAGGAGCCCATGCCACGAGTAGGTATCATTGCGGACGGCCAGTGTGGTTTGGATGGTGACGGGTGGCCCGAGCACGAAGCGGACGAGGTCGAATACGTGGGCGCCGTGGGTTGCGAGGTAATACGGCTTGCGGTCGAGCTTGTAGGCAGGGCGGCGATACTGCGAATCGCGGAGCACAGGTAGAAAGACCGCAGTCTCATCGACATAACGGTCCGCTGATGCGCGATACCACAGGCTGAACGAGACCAGCGGCCCGATCTCCTGGATCGCACGCCTCGCGTACGCGATGCCCGGATCGTGGCGCTTCATCACTCCGATCTGGAGGGTCTTGCCAGTGCGGGCGACGACACCGCGCAGTGGCCGGCATTCCTCCGCGCTGACGCCAAGTGGCTTTTCCACGAGGACATGCTTGCCCGCCTCCAGGGCCTCCGTCGTGACCGTGACATGCTGTGGATCGCCGACGGCTACCAGGACAGCATCGACCTCGTCGTCTGCAAGGACATCGCTGACATCAGCGTAGATGCGATCGACCCCATATCGCCGGCCGACCCCCTCGGCTACCTCGCGACTTGCGTCGCAGACAGCGACGAGCTTGCACCTCGAGCCTCTGGCCAACGCAGGTAGGTGAACGTTCTGCGCGACCTTCCCGCAGCCGATCACAGCTAGCCGAAGCTGTGGCTGGATGGCAAGGCTCACGTCGCCTTGCCCGGCCTAACCAAGACCTTTCCTCGGAATATGGGGCCAGCTGGGTCGATTGCAGACCGAAGCTCGTCCAGGCCGATCTCATCACTGACGAGCTCCGCGACGCGGACCCGCCCCCGCTCGACAAGCGTCAATGCCGTTTGAAAGGTGAACGGATTAAGGTTCGCCCCGCGGATCGACACTTCGCGGTCGTTGACCGAGAACGGTCGGATGGCGACACGATCATCTTCGGGACAGACGCCGAACCACACGATCGTGCCACCCGACCGGATGAGCTCGAGCGACCCTTCCGCTGCGGTAGTACGGCCGGAAGCCTCGATAACGACGTCTGCGCCGACCCCCAGCGTGGCGCTCGCAACCGTCTCGCGCCGGTCGTCGGGTTCGCGACCGTCGATCACGATATCGGCGCCGAGCTCCGCAGCAAGGCCACGGCGCTGTGCATCCGGTTCGATGACGATCACCGTGCCGGCCCCTCGAAGGCGAGCCAGTTGCACCAGGAGCAACCCGATGGGTCCTGCCCCCGAGACGACCACGACATCGCCGAGCTGAACGTCGGCTTGGTGGATACCTCGAACACAGCAGGAGAGCGGTTCGACCAGTGCTGCATCCTCAAAAGAGAGCGAGTCCGAGATGCGATACGCATTCGCCTCAGGAACCAACGAGAACTCGGCGAAGCCGCCGGGAAGCACGATCCCAAGCGGCGTGATCTTGCTGCACAGGTTGACCAGGCCGCGCCGGCAGAATCGGCATTGCCCACAGACGATGTTGGGATCGACCGCTACTCGATCGCCCATCTGGAGCGTCGTGACCTCCGGCCCACGAGAAACGACCACCCCGGCATACTCGTGTCCGAGCACGATGGGCGTCGAAACCGGGTGGTTGCCAACGAAGATGGCACGGTCGCTGCCGCAGATGCCGGAGGCCTCCACGTGGATTCGTACGTCACTACCGGTCGGCTCTGGGACCTCGGCGTTTTCGATCTGGAGCTGTCCTGGGCCGCTGAATAACGCCTGACGCATGAAGTCCTCCGAGGTGTCAGGGCGCCCGCGCGGGCGCCCTGACCGCTAATTAGGTGCAGCGCTACTCAGCCGGAGTCCCCTCCGGTCTACGGCGCATAGATGTACTTCTGGACGTCTGGTGTCTCGATGTTGGCCGCAGTCCCGACGATGGTCGTCAACAGCGTCTCCGGCGCAACGTTGTGGTCGCCGTTGAGGTATCGCACCGCGTCGTCGACCGCTAGCGCCCCGATGTCAGCAGATCGCTGGATTATCAGGCCACTGATGGTGCCGCCCTGCAACTGGGCCACGAGATCGGGGCTCACGTCGAAGGAGACTAACTTGATCTGACCCGACTTGCCCGCGCTCTTGATGGCGGTTGCCGCGCCGAGGCCGGCATTCCCATCGCACGCAAACACCCCAGCCAGATTGGGCTGGGCGGCGAGTTCGGCGTCCATGACGCGGGTCGCATCCGATGCGTCGGTAGCGTTGTAGTTCTGCCTACCGACGTAGGTGATGCCTGAAACCGTCTTGATGGTTGCCTCAAACCCATTCGCACGATCCGTGGTGGTCGAGGTTCCAGGCGGATCACATAGCATGAACACGTTGCCGGTGTTGTTCACGAGCGTGGCGATTTGTTGCGCGGCGACTTGACCGCCGTAGTTGTTGTTTGAGGTGATATTGCCGATCCGAACGCTCGTGTCGGTGACATCAGAGTCAACAGTCAGCACAGGGATGCCGGCCGAACCGAACTGCTTCAGCGGGGCGATGAGGGCCGTTCCGTCCGTTGGCGCGACGATCAAGAACTGCGGCTTCGCGGCCAGGACGGCGTCCACGATGGGGATCTGCACGCTTGGGTCGTAGTTCGCCGGGCCTTGCCAGGTCAAGGTCACACCGAGAGCCTTGGCTTCAGCCGTGGCGCCATTGGCCATTGTGACGAAGAATGGATCGTTGTTCTGGCCTACGATCAAGGTAATCTTGTAGTTGCTGTTTGCGGTGATCGGGGCGCTCGCTGAAGGACCGTTGCTGGTCGTCGGCGTCGCTATCGGTGTGGCCGATGCAGGCACGGTGGCCGATGCGGGCGCCTCAGAAGCTGATGGCGTAGCCGTGCCTGTACTTGTGCAGGCTGCGACGAGGAGGCCCGCGGCAAGCACCACGAGCGGAGCTCCTCGACGGCCCACCGAAATTGATCTTGTCACTGTCTCTCCTCCAAAATACTTCTCGCTTTCGCTGTCAAGAGATGGATCAGAAGTCTCAAGCGCGCTGCTCACCCTCCTTTGCTGATCGCTTCCTTCGCCAGACGGGCACGCCGCCGCGACGTACCTGGTCGATGTACACCGCCAGGATGAGGAATGCCCCGACCACCACGTTTTGCCAGAAGGGTTGAACGCCCAGAATGACGAAGCCGTTGCGGAGCACGGCAGGAATGAAGGCGCCGACCACGGTGCCACTCATGTGACCTCGGCCGCCGAACAGACTTGTCCCGCCGATGACGACGGCCGCGATAGCATTTAGGTTGTCGAGTTGATGGGCCGACAAGGACGCGGTGGAAAAGCGCGCCACATCCATGATCCCGACGACCCCGCAGAGTACTCCCATGATTGTGTAGATCAGGATCGTGTGTCGGCTTACGTTGACTCCGGCTCGGCGGAGTGACTCCGCGTTCGCGCCAAGCGCGTAGGTCCGGAGTCCGAATCGGGTGCGGGAGAGGACGATCCAAAGTATGGCCACACCGATCGCCGCGATGACGTCCGGCCACGGCACGATGCCGAGCAACCCTCCAAATACGAAGATGTCTTGTAACTGCGGCGGCACGGTAGCGACATTAATTCCGCCGCTGATCACCTGGGCGAGGCCCAAGGCCATCCACAGCGTACCTAAGGTCACAATGAACGGGGGAACCTTCAACGTGACGGTTGCCCAACCGTTTATGAATCCCCATGCAGCCCCGGCCGCCAGAGACGCACCGGTGGCAACCGCGACGCCGAGCAGGACGTTCGGGTAGCCCTGGCTTGCTGAACCAGAGAATGCGCCCAGAACTTCAGCGGAGATCACTGCGCAGAAGATCACCAATGAACCGACCGAAAGGTCGATCCCCGCGGCAATCAGTACGAGCGTCTGGCCCGCGGCCAGCAGGAGAATCTCCGACGTATCAATCGTGATGCTACGGAAGTTTGCGAACGAGAGGAATGTGTCGGGGGGACACAGGATTGTGAATAGCACGATCATGCCGAGCAGGATCACGACGATCCACAGGCTGGCGAGATCCCGTGCACGACTCATCACGCCCGATGAGATCCAACGTGTTGCCGCTCGGACGGCCGTCACAACGTTGCCGCCTCACCCAACATGTTCAGCGCGCCGGTCATCGCTCCTACGAGCAGTGTCGCGGTCGCGTCCTTGGCAGCGATCGTTCCGACTCGCCTGCCCAACCTCAAGACGGTCACGCGATCTGCGACCCGCAAGACTTCAGTCAGGTTGTGGGAGATGAGGATGACCGACAGTCCCTTCTCATCGCGAGTCCGTTGCATCAGGTCGAGGACGTGAGTCGTCTGCTGTACGCCCAGGGCTGCCACGGGCTCATCCATGATCAGGAAACGCTGGCCCCATACCGCGGCCCGAACGACAGCGACTGCCTGTCGCTGACCACCAGAGAAAGTCTCCACGGGAACGGTCAGCGATGGGATATTTACCCCTAGGTCCCGCAGGTTGGCGGCCGTCATGGCATGCATCGCACGCCTATCGACGAACCCGAGGCGTCCCAATATCCCTGGGTAGCAGAGTTCACGCCCGAGGAAGACGTTCTCAGCCGCGTTCAGGGGATCCGCCAGGGCCAGGTCTTGGTAGACCGTCTCGATACCGGCGGCCCGGGCATCGTGTGGGCTTGAGAAGGTGACCTCGCGGCCGTCAATCTCCAGGATCCCGCTATCGGGTTGAACGGCGCCGGCAATGATCTTGATCAGCGTCGACTTCCCCGCACCGTTGTCCCCGAAAAGGGCATGGATCTCCCGAGGTCGCAGGTCGAAGTCGACCCCATCTAGAGCGCGTACGTGCCCGTAGTCCTTGCGGAGCCCGATCGCATTCAGCAGGAGCGGCCGCGGCTCGGACTGCCATTCAGATGTCATGGACGAGTCCAGAAATCGCGATGGCTTCGGGCGATTGAGGCCAAGCCGCCCAATGAAGACAGGTCGCCGAGGCAGCCTCTGTCGCAGACTGCATCGCCGTCTCGACGCTGTCCCCACGCAAGCGACCAGCCAGGAACGTTCCGATATAGCTGTCCCCAGCGCCGAGCGTGTCAACGGCGCGGATGGGATGCGCAGGGACGACGATCACCCGTTGCCCGTCGAATGCGACGCTACCTTTTGCGCCTAGGGTCACTACGGCCAGTTCGGCTCCGCCCTCGACGACGCGGCGGGCAATCTCCTTGCCGTGGTCCAGACCGACCGGGTCCCCGCACGACACGAAGGCGACGCTCGCGGCCACCGGTCGGCGGCCGGCATCAAGCACTCCATGATCGTACGAGGTTGAGATCCCCCGGCTGCGCAGGGCCTGCGTCGTCCGATACGGGTCGGCGAGATTGGCCATGTGGACGTGGTCGGACCCCGCAGCGTAGTCCAGCTCGGTCGGCTCGGGCATATATGGTCCAGTACCGCCCGCGTCCTCTCGCACAACGGTTGCTATTCCATCTGTGCGGAGGGCGATATGCACGACCCACGTGCGGCCGGGAACCACATGCACGTGGTCTCCGCGAACCTGGGCCGCTGCCAAGGTCTGTTGCACGCGAACGCCCTCTGCATCGTCGCCGACCGCTCCAATGTATTCGGACTCAAAACCCCGGCTGGCGAGATGGATGGCTACATTCAGGGCATTCCCGCCGACCGCGGTTCTCGGCGGCCACCCGTCATATATGTCGATGCAGGCATCCCCGATACTGGTCACCCGAGCCACCGCCAACCTCGATCCGGTGTCGTTCAAGCTGTGCGACGCGAAAGACAGTGATAGCGCTATCAGCGCGCAGGATCGCACTCGGAAACGGGCCTGTCAAGGGCATCCGTCGTGCGTGTTTCTCGCCGTTGGGATGAAATCCTCGGCGTGCTACCCGGAGGTCCACGGTTTAGGTCTGCGGGCGGATTTCTCCCGGTGGGACAGGCACGCGGTTGATCGATTTGGCTCGTCTGTGGCCATTCGAAACCTGCCGCGTCGAGCCTCGATGGACAAGCTGTGTCGGTAACACTCGCACCTGCGCGGAACCGGCGCGCCCCTCAATGCGGCCGAGCAGTGTCTGAGCGGCCGTCGCCCCTAACTCGTAAACCGGTTGCGCGACAACAGAAAGGGGGGGATGGACGATTCTGGTCCAATCGAGATCATCGAAACCGAAGAACGAGAGGTCCTGGGGTATTCGGATCTCTCGATCCTGCAGCGCCTCGAATGCCCCCAGGGTCATGACGTTGTCCGTGGTGAAGATCGCGGTTGGCGGACTCGTCAGATCCATCAATGCGCCTGCCTCGGAGTAGGCGCCGGCGATTGTCGGGCTCGCGCGGCGCACCAATAGTTCATCCACCGCCAATCCAGCCCGGTGAAGGGCCTTGAGGAATCCAGCCAGCCGAATACCCGCAGTCGCGACCGAGGCCGGCGGGCGAAAGTCTCTAGGTATCGGCGTCTCCGACAGAACGTCAGTCACAATGGCGATTCGCCGGTGACCAAGGGCGATTAGGTGGTCGGTAGCTTCCTCAGCGGCATTCATGCCGTCGATAACTACGGCGTCGGCCGCCAACTGGGGGATGTTCCGATCGAGCAGGACGATCGGTAGGCCAGAGTCCTGCAGTTCCGACAGGTGGCCGAAGTCGTTGACCGCAGCGGGCGCCACAATGATTCCATCGACCTGTTTCTCCGCCAGCATGCGCACGGCGACGCGTTCTTCGTTGGCTTTCTCGTCGCTGTTCACAAGAATGACTTCGAAACCGGCTGGCCGGGCCACATCGCTGATCCCGCGGACGATTCGGGCGAAGAACTGGTTCTCGATATCGGCGACGACGACGCCCAGCGTGCGAGACGTCCCCGTGGCCATGCTTCGGGCGAGGCGGTTCGGGCGATACCCAAGAGTGGCCGCCGCCAGTAGCACTCGTCCCCGGACCTCAGGGCTGACCGAACCGTAACCTCCGAGCGTCCTGGCAGCTGTGGCGAACCCGACGCTGGCGGCCTTCGCAACGTCGCGGACGGTCGCAGCCTTCTTCTTCGGATGTGTCGGCATGGACTTTAAGCCTTCCGGCATCACGCCCCGACCTTGCGGAGACGACCGCAGAAGTCAGGGCGGCTGCGACCGTGTCTACTCTATCGAGTCTCGTTTCGACGCGTCCGCATTCCGATTCATCGGAGCGCTCCGACGTAGGTTGCCAGTAGGTTCCCATTCGAAGGAACGTCGCCAGATCGTCGTCTCGAGTGGAGGATGAGGCGGCGCGGTCGATCGGGATCGATACTGCCACGAGCCCGGGCGGTGGGATCCGGGTCGAAGGAGGGACACGTCCCGGCGGCTTCATGTCTGGAGTACGCGCACGATTGGTACAATCGCCTTCTCCCGAGCGGGAGTAACTCAGCTGGCAGAGTGTCTGCTTCCCAAGCAGAATGTCGCGGGTTCGAATCCCGTCTCCCGCTCCACTTCTTCCTCGCGCAAGGCGGGTACGCTGCCCCCGTGACCCAGCCCGGGGAAACCCACACCGCGACCTTCCTAATGACCGACATCGCGGGAAGCACGCGCCTCTGGGAGGAGCAGCGCGAGGCGATGGTCGTCGCCCTGGCATCGCACGACGCCTTGCTTCGGGCGGCCGTCGAGGAGGCCGGCGGGACGGTCTTCAAGACGACCGGCGACGGGCTGCTCGCGGCGTTCGAGCGCCCCGGGGCGGCGGTGCGGGCGGCGGTCGCGGGACAGCGAGCGCTCCAGGACCACCCTTGGCCAACCACGACACCGCTTCTCGTCAGGATGGCGATCCACGCCGGGGACGCCGAGCATCGCCACGACGACTACTTCGGGCCGTCGGTCAACCGGGTGGCCCGGGTGCTCGCGATCGGCCACGGCGGACAGGTCCTCGTGTCGGCGGCGGCCGCGGCACTGGTGGCCGACGACCTGCCGGCCGGAGCGACGCTGGTGGACCGGGGCGAGCACCACCTCAAAGACCTCGCCCGCGCCGAGCACGTCTACCAGCTGGCGGCACCCGGCCTCATTGACGCCTTCCCGGCGCTCCGCTCCGGTGCGGCGCCGACCAACCTGCCCGCTGACCTGACCACGTTCATCGGGCGTAGCCGTGAGGCGGCCGAGATCCGCGACCTCCTCGGCGCCCACCGGTTCGTGACGCTCGTCGGGGTTGGCGGGACGGGTAAGACGCGGCTCATGCTCCACGTCGCGGACGAGCTGTCGGGCCAGCACGTCGACGGGGCCTGGCTGATTGAGCTCGCCCCGCTCCGCGAGCCCGATCTCGTCGCCTCGGAGGTGGCCCGGGCGCTGGGCGTCCAGGTCGCCCCGGCACAACCGGCGATCGCAGCGGTGACTGACTTCCTGCGCAGCAAGGACCTGCTCCTCCTGCTCGACAATTGCGAGCACCTGATCGAAGCGGCCGCCGACCTCGTCGAGCACCTCCTCGCGAGCTGCCGCACGCTGCACGTGCTGGCGACCAGCCGCGAGGCGCTGGGGGTCCCTGGCGAGGCGGCGTACCCGGTGCCGTCGCTGGCGCTGCCCGAGACCCTCGACCACGTCGATCTGGAGGCGATCGCGGCGACCGAGGCCGTGAGCCTGTTCGTCGAGCGGGCCACGACGACCCTGCCATCGTTCCGGCTCGACGAGTCGAATGCCGCCAGCGTGGTCGAGATCTGCCGGCGGCTCGACGGCATCCCGCTGGCCCTGGAGCTCGCCGCTGCGCGGGCCAACGTCATGTCGGCCGCCGAGATCGCGCAGGGGCTGGGCGACCGCTTCCGCCTCCTGACCGGCGGTCGGCGGACTGCCGTGCCCCGGCAGCAGACCCTCCAGGCGCTGATCGACTGGAGCTGGGACCTCCTGACCGAAGCCGACCAGCAACTCCTACGCCGGCTGTCGGTGTTCACCGGCGGCTGGTCGCTGGAGGCTGCGGCAGGCGTGGCCGGCGATGCGGACGATCCTGCCGCGCCGCCGGTTGGGGCGTCCCGCCTCGAGACCCTCGACGGGCTGAGCCGCCTCGTCGGCCGCTCCCTGGTGGTGGTCACGCATGGCGACACCACCCGCTACGGGATGCTCGAGACGATCCGCCAGTACGCGAACGATCGGCTCGTCGCCAGCGGCGAGGCAGCCGATCGACGGACCCGGCACCTCGCCCGATTCCGACGCCTGGCGGCCGACGCAGAGGCGGGCATCGCCGGTCCGGACATGGTCCCGTGGCTGGGCCGCATCGAGGCCGATCTCGACAACCTTCGGACCGCGCTGGACTGGGCATACGAGACCGACGTGCCGGTGGCGCTCGGGATGTACGTGACCCTCGGCGCGTACTGGCGATCGCGCGGCCTTGGCTCGGAAGGCGTCGACCGGATGCGGGAGGTGCTCGAGGCCCTTCGACGCTGGCGCTCGATGCCGTCGCCGATGCCGGAGGCCGAGCGGGCCTTGCTCGCGGCGCGGGTCATGGTCGCCTCGTTCAACATGTCCGGCTTCGCGGGCTGGGGCGCCGTCGGCTCCCTCGGGGATGACACGATCGCGAGCGCCCGCGCCTCGGGCGATCGGGCCGCCATCGCCGATGCCCTGGTCCTGGGGATGCAGACCGAGATGATGACCCGGGGCGGACGGAACCCCGCCGAGCTCCGGGCCGCCGGCATCGAGGCGCTCCAGCTCGCGACCGATCTCGATGACCCAGGCCGCCAGTCCACGGTCCTGACGGGCCTGGCGATGATCGATGCCCGGGATGACCCGGACGGCGCGGAGGCATCGCTCGAGCGTGCGGCGGCAGCCGCCGGCCGGTCGGGCAATCCGTCCGCGATCGCCGGGACCCTCCAGATGCGCGGCCGCGTCGCGAGCCGGGCAGGCCGCCACGTCGAGGCCCAGCGCTGGTTCCGCGACGCAGCCGCGCTGTACGGCACGATTGGCGACGCCCGCTTCACGATGTCCTCCCGGAGCGAGCTCGCCCACTCGCTTCGCCGCGCCGGCGCCCTCGACGAGGCCGACGCCGAGTACCGCCAGACGATCGTGGGCTGGCAGCGCACCGGCAACCGCGGTGCCGTGGCCAACCAGCTCGAAACGCTGGCCTTCACCGCGATCGCCAGGGGTGGCGGCACGAGGGCCGCCAAGCTGCTAGGGGCTGCCGAAGCCCTGCGCGAAGCGTCCGGGGACCCGATGACCGTCGACGAGCGCGGGGAGTACGACGCGGAGGTGGCTCGCCTGCGTGGGCTCCTCGACGCGGCGGCGCTGGACGATGCCTGGGCGACGGGCCGCGGCCTGACCGCGGCTGACGCGGTGGCCCTCGCCGTTTCCGAGTAGTCGCCGCGCTCAGTCGAGGGCGTCGTCGTAGTCGAGGGGAGCCCCGGCGACGAGATCCCGCAGCCACCACCCGCTGTCCTTGATCAGCCGACGCCGGCCGTCCTCGAAATCGACCCACACGATCCCGAAGCGCTGGCTGTACCCCGCCGCCCACTCGAAGTTATCGAGCAGGGACCAGGCGAAGTAGCCGCGGATGTCGCAGCCGTCGTCGATCGCCCTGGCGACCTGGCCGATGTGCCTGGCCAGGTAGTCCACCCGGCTCGCGTCGTGGACTCGCCCATCGGGGCCTGGGCCGGTCGCATCGGCGCAGCCGTTCTCGGTGATGTACAGGGCCGGATGCCCGTAGTCGCGGTCGACGCGACGCACGAGGCGATGGATGGCGGCCGGCCAGATCTCCCAGCCGAACGAATTCCTCCGCCCGGGCCCTTCGAGCTGGCGAATGCCGAACCGCGCCTCGCTGGGGTCGTGGGCGATGATCGCCCGGGAGTACATGTTCAGCGCAATGAAATCGAAGGTTGTGGCCAGCGACGCCATGTCCCCCGGCCGGATGTCCATCTGGGCGATGGCCGCGTCCTGGTCGAGGAACGCCAGCGGATAGCGCCCGTGGACGAGCGGGTCGAGATACCACGCGTTGACCCAGGCGTGATGGCGCTCCGCGGCCGCGACGTCGCGCGGGCCCTCCGAGGCCGGGTAGGCGATGTCCATGTTGAACGCTGACCCGATCCTGGTCTTCGGCGCCGCAGCGCGAACAGTGCGCACCGCCTCGGCGTGGGCGAGGTTCACCACGTGGCTGGTACGCAGCGTGATGCCCGGGTCGCGGAGACCGGGTGCGTGGACCCCGTGCTGGTGGCCGTGGGTGGTGAAGACCTCGGGCTCGTTGAAGACGGTCCAGGTCCCGATCCGGTCGCCCAGCCTGCGGACCACCTTGTCCGCGTACGCGGCGAACGCGCCGATCACGGAGCGGTCGGCCCAGCCGCCGGCGTCCTGGACCCACTGCGGGAGGTCCCAGTGGAACAAGGTCGGGAATGGCTCGATTCCGTTGGCGAGCAGCTCGTCGACCAGCCGGTCGTAGTAGTCGAGGCCGGCGCGGTTGACGGCACCGCTGCCATCCGGGACGACCCGCGACCAGGCAATGCTGAACCGGTAGGCGCGCAGGCCGAGCTCCCGCAGGAGGGCCACATCCTCGGGATAGCGGTGGTACTGGTCGCAGGCCACGTCACCGCTCGATCCGTCGACGATGTTGCCCGGACTGTGCGTGAACCGGTCCCAGATCGACTCGCCCTTGCCATCCTCCTGCCAGGCGCCCTCGACCTGATAGGCCGAGGTTGCCGCGCCCCAGATGAAGCCGGCCGGGAACTTCGCTCGTCTCATCAAGCGGCGGTACCCTCGGCCTCAATCGGCCGCGAGAGCTGCTCTCGAACCTGCAGGGCCTCGCTGGCCGCGACGTCGCGGACCTCCCAGCGTTCGAGCAGGGTCGTCGAGGCACCGGGTTGCAGCTCCCGGATCGGGCCGAGAATCTCGAGCTCGAGGTAGTGCGAGCCGCAGTACGTCTCGACGTTGCAGCCAAGATCCGGATGCGCCCAATCGGATTCGGGTTCGAAGCGGCGCACCAGGGCGGTCCCGTCGCGCACGTAGGCGACCCAGCCCGTGTCGTCGAGGAAGCCCACCTTGAGCTCGGCGCCCGCGACGGCATGCACGGCCACCAGCCCGTCCCGGATGCGCAGGCGAGGGTCCTCCCATGACGAGTACGGCCACAGGACGAGGTTCCGGTTCGGCCGCGGGCGATGCCCGGCGACAGCCGGCCGTTGGGGCAGGAGGGCCAGCCCGCCGAGAGGGAGCTGGGTGATCGACCAGGGCGCCAGCTCGAGCGAGCGCGGCCCGCGGTTGTCCACGCGGTGCAGGACGGTCAGAGAAGCAAGGACCGGGTCAAGCCGCACCTCGATCGATCGGACGCAGCCGGTCGCGAGGTCGACCGCCCCCGTCAGCCGCAGGCCGTCGACGAGGGGCTCAACCGCGAGCCCCTCGGAGTCCGGTACGGCTCCCCGCTCGGGATCCTCCGGCGCGATCCACAGCCGATGGCCGCCGAGCAGCTCGTACCGGCCGAGCGCCGTCTCCCAGCCGAGGTCCGGCGTCTCGGCGAGCAGATTGGCGGGCGAGCTCGCGCGCCGGAGGCCGATAACCCGGGGCCCGGCCGCAGCCAGGACCTCGACCTGGATCGCGCCGTTGGTGATCCGCATCGTCGGGCGTCCGTGGAAGTCCCCTGGCGTGGCCCGGACGACGACCTCGCGGGGTGGAATCACGGCAGCCTGACGTCGACCCGCACGCGCGGCGTGCCCGGGTCGGGCAGCGGAATGCGCGTGCCGTCGATGAGCCTGCCGTCGACGGTGACCTCGACGCCAGCGCGGCGGTCGGTGACGGGGTCACCGGATCCCGGGGCCGGGCGCCCAACGGACCGGCGCACCACCTCGATGTCGTACGTCGTGCCCCGGAATCGCCGGGTCGCCCGGAACCCGGGCCAGGAGTCCGGGATCACGGGCTCCACCCGCAGGCCATCGTNNCCGGCGATCACCTGGGCGTACACGTACGGCTCGCAGCGATGGATCTCGGAGATCGACTCGCGGGCCGAGGGGTTGATCCGCAGGTAGTAATCGAGGGCGCCGTCGGCATTGCCGGCCCGTGCCTCGGCGATCATCAGCCATGGGTTCGTGTGGCAGAAGATCCCGCCGTTCTCCTTGTAGCCCGGCGGGTAGGACGAGATCTCGCCGAGACGCAGGTCGTATTTCGAGTAGGACGGCTGCTGGAGGACGATTCCGTGCGGGGTCGCCAGCCGCTCGCGGACGGCCGCCAGGGCCGTGGCGGCCCGGCCGTCCTCGAGGCCGATCCCGGCTAGGATGCAGATGCCCTGGGGCTCGATGAAGATCTGGCCCTCGGCGTTGGCCGTCGACCCGATCGGTTCGCCGAAGTAGTCATAGGCGCGCCGAAACCATCCACCGTCCCAGCCGTGGGCGTCGACGGCCTCGACCATCCGATCCGCGGCTGTCCGCAGCCGCGCGCCCTCGGCTGCATCCCCGAGGTGGTCCGCGAGCCCTGCCAGCTCGTTCGCCGCGAGCACGAACAGGCCCGCGATGAAGACCGACTCGGCCACGCCGCCCTCGCGGTTCTGGGTCTTCTGGAACGACTCGCCGGGCGTATCGGAGAAGCAATTCAGGTTCAGGCAGTCGTTCCAGTCGGCACGGCCGATCAGCGGCAATCCGTGCGGGCCCAGGCGCTCGAGCGTGTAGTCGAATGCCCGCCGGAGGTGGTCGGCGAGGGGCCGCTCACTGCCCGCCTGGTTGTCGTAGGGGACTGGTTCAGCCAGGATCGCCAGGTCCCCGGTCTCCCTGGCATAGGCGCAGACCGCCAGCACGAGCCAGGCCGGGTCGTCGTTGAAGCCCGACCCGACGGCGTCGTTGCCACGCTTGGTCAATGGCTGGTACTGGTGGTAGGCGCCGCCCGTCGGCAGCTGGGTCGCCGCGACATCGAGGATTCGCTGGCGGGCCCGCTCCGGGACCATGTGGACGAAGCCGAGGAGGTCCTGGTTCGAGTCCCGGAAGCCCATCCCACGTCCGATCCCCGACTCAAAGAGGGACGCTGAGCGGGACAGGTTGAAGGTCACCATGCACTGGTAGGCGTTCCAGATGTTGACCATCCGGTCGACGTGCTCGTTGCCGGTCTCGACCTGCAACGACCCGAGCAGCTCGTCCCAGGATCGGCGCAGCGCCACAAAGGACTCGGTGACCACCGCCGGATCGAAATAGCGGTCGATGGTCTGCCGCACGCGGCGCTTGTCGAGCGTTCCGGAACCTGCTGGGTAGAACTTCGCGTCGGCAGGATTTTCCGCGTACCCGAGCAGGAAGGTGACCTCCCGAGTCTCACCGGGGGCCAGCTCGAGGCGCACCTGGTGGGCACCGATTGGTTGCCAGCCGTGCGCGATCGAGCCGGTCGTCGCCCCGCGCTCGACGGCGATCGGCCGGTCCCAGCCACGATACGGCCCGAGGAAGGCGTCGCGCGAGGTATCGAAGCCGGCCGACCGATCCGAGCAGGCGAAGAAGGCAAAGTGATTGCGCCGCTCGCGGTATTCGGTCGTGTGGTAGATCACGCCGTCCTCGACCTCGACCTCGCCGATCGAGTAGTTGCGCTGGTAGTTCGTCGCGTCGTCCTGCGCGTCCCACAGGCAGAACTCAAGCGTCCCGAACAGGGCCAGGCGAGCGGACTCGCTTCGCTCGTTTGTGATCCGCGCGCGCCAGATCTCGACGGTCTCGCCGGGCGGCACGAAGTAGGTGATCTCGGCCCGGATCCCCGCCCGACGGGAGGTGATCGTCGTGTAGCCCAACCCATGGCGGCACTCGTAATCCTCGAGCTCGCTGAGCGTCGGCTGCCAGGTGGGACTCCAGTACAGACCGTCAGCGTCGTCGCGCAGGTACAGGTACCGCCCGCCGAGGTCGAGCGGGGCGTTGTTGTAGCGGTAGCGGGTCAGCCGCCGGAGGCGTGCGTCGCGATAGAACGAGTAGCCGCCGGCCGTGTTCGAGATGATCCCGAAGTAGTCCTCGCTGCCCAGGTAATTGATCCAGGGCAACGGGGTGTCCGGCTGGCTGATGACATATTCCCGCTGGTCGTCATCGAATCGGCCGAAGCGCACTGGGCCGCTACTTCTCGACGCCGGTGATCACGACGCCGCGCATGAACGCCCGCTGGGCCAGGAAGAACACGACCACTGGCACCGCCATCGTCATCAGCGCGGCCGCCTGGATCAGGGTCGGCTCGCTCACGTACAGGGCGTTGTACTGCTGGATGGCAATCGGCAGGGTCTGCAGCTCGGGCTTGCCCGACAGGTACAGGAGCGGCACGAAGAAGTCGTTCCAGGAGAAGAAGAAGTGGAACAGGGAAACCGCCGTGATCGCGGGGACCGACAAGGGCAGGATGATCGATCTGAGGATCCGGAACGGACCCGCCCCGTCCATCATCGCGGCCTCATCGAGGTCCCGCGGGATCGACAGGAAATACTGGCGCAGCAGGAACACGTTGAACGCGTTGGCGAACAGGTGCGGGACGATCAGCGGCAGCCAGGTCCCGTTCCAGCCCAGCTTGGTGAAGACGATGTAGGTCGGGATCAGGGTGACCTGGAAGGGCAGGATGATCGTGGCCAGCAGGATCACGAACATCATGTTCTTGCCCGGGAACCGGAAGCGCGCGAACCCGTACGCCACCAGGGCCGATGAGAGGACGGCCGCCAGCGTGCTCAGGATCGCGATCGCCGCGGTGTTGAAGAGCAGCCTCGGGAAGTTCAGCTGGGTCCAGACCGTCGTGAAGTTGTCGATCTCGGGCGCGAATGTCCACGACTGCGAAAGCGTTCGCCAGCGTCCCTGCCAGACGATCGGCGTCCCGGACGCGTCGGCCGGGTCGACGAACGTGCTCGACTCGCGCCCTGGCTCGGTGAGCATGAGCTCGCGCGTCGTGCCGTTGATCGGCACGTCGTAGATCGGATACGTCTGGCCCTGGTACGTGCCGGTCGCCGGGACGGCCGGATAGACCGGGGCGCCGGCCGTGACCCGCTGGCTCGGCTGCTGGAGCGACGTATTCAGCATGTAGAGCATCGGCAACAGGTAGCCGCCCAGCAGGACCGCGGCGAACAACGTGAGCGAGGCCCGGGCGAGGTATCGGCGATAGCTCCGAGCGATCGCACCGCGCTCACCGAACGAACGGAGCCGCGGGTCTGCCTTCGCCGTCACGCCTCGCCGCCGGCGTAGTAGACACGTTTCCGGGCGAAGGCGAACAGGCCCAGCGTCAGGAGGAGCACGATGACGAAGAGCAGCCAGCCAATGGCCGCGCCGTAGCCCATCCTGCTGTACTGGAACGCCTCCCGGTACAGGTCCAGGTTGATGAACAGGGTGGCGTTATTCGGGTCGCCGCGACCGTTCGTCAGCGTGTAGGCGACGACGAAATACTGGAACGTCGTGATCATGCAGATGACCACGTTGTAGAGGAGGATCGGCGACATCAGCGGGATCGTGATCCGCCGGAACATCGTCCACGGGCCGGCGCCATCGATCCGCGAGGCTTCGTACAGCTCGGTCGGCACAGACTGGAGGCCGGCCAGATTGATCAGCATGAAGTTGCCGATTCCCCACAGGCCGATGAGCGCGAGCGCGGGGTAGATCCAGGTCTCGCTATTGAGCCAGTCCGGGCCGGGCAAACCAACCAGCTTGAGGATGCCGTTCAGCCAGCCCGTCTCCGGGTTCAGGAAGCCGATCCACACCAGCGTGCCCGCCACGAGTGGGATCTGGATCGGCATGTAGAACAGCGTCCGGAAGACGTTCCGGCCAAAGAGCTTCGGGCTGTTCACCAGCACGGCCACGCCGAGACTGGCGACCATCGTGAGGGGGATGGCGATGATTGCGAACTTGACCGTGGCGATCAGACCCTGCCGGACGTTTGGATCCGACGCCATGGCCGCGTAGTTGTCCAGGCCGACGAAACGCACCGCGTCGGGATTGGAGAGATTGAAGTCGGTCAGGGACAGGACAAGTGAGGCGATCAGTGGCCCGGCGGTCAAGAGCACGAGTCCGATCAGCCATGGCCCGACGAAGATGAGCCCCCACACCGCCTCGCGGCGGGACTCGGTCCCGAACCAGCGGCCCCGACCAAACCGCGGCGTGCGTGCCTGAACGAGCTCAGTCGCCTGGGCCATCTCGTGGACTTGCTCCAGATGATCGTGGATCGCAGGCCCCCTCGAGCAGGGTGGCTCGAGGGGGCCTGGATGGAGGAGAGAGCTTAGAGGCCTAAGGAGCCTGCGGCTCGTCGAAGATCGACTGGAGAGTGGCTTGCAACTTGGTCAGTTCGGCGTTGATGTCAAGCCCGGAGGTCGTCCGGTACTTGTTCTGGAACGCCTGCAGGGCGGTCTTGGCCTTGGCGTAGTTCGGGAGCCACGACTGGTGGTTCGGGACATCCGGATAGGCCAGCATCGCCTGCGGAACGGACCAATCCAGCTTGATCCCGGGGAAGCTCGCGTCGATGGACTTGAACCAGGCGTCCTGCTTGGAGGTGTCGGCCGGCATCGCGCCGTAGGTCGTCAGGAGCGCCTGCGAAGCCACCATGGCGGTCACCGCCTTGAAGGCCGCAGCCTGGACCTTCGACGACTTGAGGATGCTGAACGTGTCCGCGTGGAGCGGCGAGGTGATCGTTCCGTTCACCAGCGGGTTGACGGCGAAGCCGAAGTCGAACTGCTTGGCTGGCTTCGGAGGCGCCACGCAGCAGGTGAACCAGGTGTGGCCCTCATCCATCGCCAGGTTGCCCGAGCCGAACTCGCCGCCTCCACCGAGGAGGGCGCTGGCCGCCTGGTTCTGGTTGGGAATGAAGTGATCGGTCCACACGCCGGCGTTGAACCACGTCTCGCCGGCCTTGACATACTCGGGGATCTGAGCGGTCTTGCCGTCAGCAGCCAGGAACGACCCTGCGCCGAAGAAGGCGTCCTCAGCGCGGGCACTGTTGTCCTGCAACGCCGAGTCGAAGCCCCACTGGACGACATTAGCGGGGTCGAAGCTGGCGCTCGTCGCGTCGTTGCCGCTCTTGTCGACCGTGAGCTTCATGGCCAGCGTGCGGAGCGCATCGAGGTCCCACGGCTTGCCGTTGTACTGGTCGCCGACCTTGGACGGCGGATAGGGCAGCTTGGCCTCGTCGAAAAGCTTCTTGTTGTAGTAGATGAACGAGGGATACACGGCGAAGGGAACGCCGACCATCGCGTTGTTGTCCCCCAGCTTGAAGAAATCGACCAGCTTGGGATCCACCCCGGAGAACGTGTAGCCCGTGGAGGCGATGATCGGGGTGAGATCCAGGAGCTGGTCGCGGAACAGGTTCAAGCCTTCCACGCCAACGGGGCCGATGATGTCCGGCGTCGTGCCGGCCACGACCTCGGTCTTGAGGATGTTGGCGGCTTGCGTGTTGTCCACGATCTCCAGGGACAGGTACACGTCTTTCTGGGAGGCGTTGTACGCCGTCGCAAATGCCTGCTCCGGGCCGATCTGCGCGGGCTGCGTGCCCGCGCCGAGGCCGATGAACCAGCGGACGACGGTCCCGCCGTTCGGCCCTGGGCCGGCAGGGATCGGGGCGGGCGTGATGTTGACCAGCGAGGGCGACGGCGCGGCCGCAGTCGTGGCTGCAGGCGTCGACGCGATCGGAGCGGTTGTCGTGGTTGAACTGCCGCAGGCTGCCGCCACGATGGCGACGACCACGGCTGCGACCATCAAGCCGCGCGGGCCTGAACGAGAACGGTTCATCCTGGCTTCTCCCTCTCTGCGAGCTTTGGCGAATTCGTCTTCGTGGCACCTGTTTCGCGCTGATTGCCGCGCCTGTCTGCTGCGGCGTCCGCCGGTTGCCGACCGGCTCAGGGCGAGGACCTCCCGGCGCTCGAGGCGCGCTGGATCAGCTCGGTGGCCAGGATCACGCGCCTGGGCACGGGATCCGGTGCATCGACTGCGTCGACGAGCAGGCGGGCCATCTCATGGCCCATCTCCTCGATGGGTTGATGGACGCTGGTGAGTTGCGGGTTGGTCGACACGGCGATCGCGAGGTCATCGAAGCCGACGACCGCGACATCCCCGGGAACCTTCCGCCCCGACGCCCCGAGGAGGGACAGGGCGGTGATGGCCATCTGGTCGGACGCCGCGAAGATCGCGTCGATCTCCGGGTGGACCGCGAGGAGCTCGGTGAGGGCGGCGGCCGCACCTTCAGGAGTGAAATCACCCAGCGCTTCGAGCGTCCGGTCGAGCTCCAGGCCGCCTTCAGCCAGGGCGTCTCGATAGCCCTGCCGCCGGTCGATGCCAGGCGCTGTGTCGAGGGGCCCGGTGATCGTGGCAATGACCCGCCGGCCAGTGGCGATGAGGTGCGCGACCGCCGATTGGGCGCCCTGACGGTTGTCGACGTCGACGTAGCTGACCCGCACGCCCTTGGGCGGGCGCCCGCCCAGGACGATGGGCATGCCGGCGGCCGTCAGGCGCGCAGGGAGAGGATCGTCCTCGTGCAGGCTGACCAGAAGCGCGCCGTCGACGTGCCCCGCGGTGAGGTAGTTGGCAACGCGGGCCTCGTCGGCGGGCAGCTCCGGCATCAGCAGGATCAGCTGGCGATCACGTGCCGCGAGCGTGGAGCTGATCCCGCGCAGCAGGCGCGGGAAGAACGGGTCAGCGAACACCTGCCCGGTTGGTTGGGTGATGACCACGGCGATCGAGTCGCTGCGTCTGGTTACCAGGCTCCGGGCGGCCAGGTTCGGCGTGTAGCCGAGCCGCTCGATCGCGGCCTGGACGTCCAGCCTGACGCTTGGGCTGACCCGCAGAGAACCGTTCACGACCCGCGAGACCGTCGCCCGGGAAACGCCGGCCAGGAGGGCGACTTCTTCCAGCGTGGCGTTGGTTCGTTGGCTGCGACCGCTGGGTTGGGCCACGGGTTACTCCGGTGCTTATAAGAGCGCTCTCACGCGTATTTCCAGACGTTAGCAGCCCTGTCAAGAGAGCGCTCTCACATTTCGCTCTGACCAACGTGGAGACGGCGATCCAACTTGCGCGGGGTGCACGACAGCCGGCCGGGATAGTACGTTCGTACCCCACCCGGCAAGGACTGTGCCGCCGCGCAACAGGGCGCGCACGCACCACTGGGCACTGAAACAGGACTAATGGGCTAGTTCGACGGTCCCAGGACCCTCCTATGGTGGTCCCACCTGCCAGACGAGCAGCAAAACCACCGGGAGCCGTCGGACATGAGGTCGAGTGGAGGTCCAGGCCGAGCGTCAGCCCTGGACGCGCACTGTCCGGGGAACGCCTGATGTTGGAGCTGGTCGACTACTACACGATCCTCCAGGTTGACCCCCGGGCTGAACCCGAGGTGATCCGAGCGGCGCACCGCGCCCTCGCTCGCAAATACCACCCCGACGTTTCAGGCGGCTCCGAAACGCGGATGGTGGCGATCAACCAGGCCTGGGCCGTCCTTGGCAGTCCTCGCGATCGAAGGGTGTACGACAAGAGTCGGTCGGTCCTCGCAACCCAGGCACCTGCCCCCAAAGCCCAGGCGCCAGAGCCGTACATGTCCAACGGCGGCGTCCGACCCTCCGGGCCTTCATCGGGCACGGTGCTTGACTTCGGCCGCTACGCCGGCTGGTCATTTGGCCAGATCGCACGGCACGACCCGGACTTCCTCGAGTGGCTCGCTCGGGCCCCGATCGGTCGATCATTCCGGGCCGAGATCGAGGCCATTCTCTCGTCCCGGGCTCGCCCCATGACCGCAGCACCCGGCAAGACAGCTCGCTCGCGATTCGCCCACCGTTGAGGGTCGTACCTAGAATCCGCTGCTGTGGCCATCGAGTTGGGCACGTACAGTACCGCTCGTGGACACGTATGACCTGGCGGAGGCGGCCCAGCGGAGCGGGGTCAGCGCTGATCAACTGAGCGGGCTGGTGGAGCTGGGGATCCTGACGCCGGACGCGGACGAGCGGTTCACGCCGGGTCACCTGCGCCGCGCAGGCCTCGTCATGAGCCTGGCGGCGGCCGGCATTCCCCTCGAGGGCCTGGGCACCGCGATCCGGGGCGGCCAGCTGTCGCTCGACTTCCTCGACGCTCCGGCGTTCGAGCGGTTCTCGGCCTTCAGCGGCGTCACGTTTGCCCAGATGGCCGAGCGCAGCGGCGTCCCGGTCGAGCTGCTGCTCTTCATCCGAGAAGCGGCCGGCTCGGCCACACCGGTCCCCGACGATCGGATTCGGGATGAGGAGCTGCCGTACGTCGAGCTGCTCGAGATGGGAGTCCGGGCCGGCTTCAGTCAGGCCGCGGTCCAGCAGCTGATGCGTACCCAGGGCGACAGCCTGCGTCGGCTGGCCGAGACGGAATCGGCGATCTGGAACTCGGAGGTGATCGCGCCGGCGATTCGCGCCGGCAAGCGGCCCGATGAGGTCCTGGGGATCGACTTCGGCGATCGGGGGAGCGTCGTGATCGAGAGGGCGGTGGTCGCGATGTACCACCTCCAACAGGGGCGGGCGTGGACCTCCGATATCATCGCCGGGCTCGAGATAATGCTGGCCGGGGCTGGCCTGCACACCCGAGTCGACCACCCCCCGGCGATGTGCTTCCTCGACATCACCGGCTACACCCGTCTCACCCAGGAGCAAGGCGACGCGGCGGCCGCCCGGCTGGCCGAACAGCTCGGCCGGATCGTCCAGCGGACATCGGTCAAGCACGGTGGCCGGGCACTCAAGTGGCTCGGCGACGGGGTAATGCTGCACTTCCCGAACCCCGGCCAGGGGGTCGTGGCAGCGCTCGAGATGGTTGCAGGCGTGGCCGACGACGGGTTGCCGCCGGCGCATGTCGGCCTGCACGCCGGGCCGGTGATCTTCCAGGAGGGCGATTACTACGGCCAGACTGTCAATGTCGCCGCGCGGATCGCGAGCTACGCGCAGGGCGGCGAGGTGATCGTCAGCCAGGCAGTGGTGGATGCCTCGGCCGGCGCTGGGGTTGCCTTCCGCGAGGTCGGCCCGGTGGAGCTCAAGGGCGTATCGGGTGCCATCCTCCTGTACGCTGCCTCGCGGCCCGGCTGAGCGGGGCCGAGTCCATTTCTCCTCGCGCCGAGCAGGCTCGAGGCGCAGACCCTAGGCGAAGGTAGCCAGCAATGCGACGGCCCGCGACCGCCAGACAGCCTCACCCTTGGCATCGGCGGCCTTGATTGCCCCTTCGAGGAGTGCCTGTGCTTCGCGCTGATCGCCCAAATGGATCCGAACTCGCCCCGCCATCGTCAGCGCTGCCGCGACCAGGCAGAGCGCATCAGATCCCCGGAAAAGATCGAGGGCCTCGACGAGGAGCTCGACTGCGAGGATCTGGCTGCCTTGGCGAGCGACGATATCCGCCTCCACGAGGGCCGTGAACACTTGACTTTCCAGATCGGCCACGTCCGGCTTCACTCGCCGGACCAACTCCAATGCTTCGTCGTCGCGTCCCAACGCCAGGAGGCTCCTTGCCATGGTATCGGCGAGGCTGGCCTGGTTCGCCCGCCCGTGGACAGAGCTCGCTATGGCCCGAAGCGTCTCTACAGCTTCTGCGTCCCTGCCAGAAAGACTCGCGATCGACGCCCCGAGGACGGTCGTGACCACGTTTTCCCAGGGCACGCTCAGTTCCCGCGTGATCGACTCCACCTCGTTCCAGACAGGACCAACCTCATCAAACCGAGCGGCCGAGGCCAAGAGAGACGCCTGCGCTCGAAGGACGTTCACGCGAAGGCGCCGATCGTCGGGCATGTTGGCAAGCAGGGCTCCGGACCTTCGGATCGCAACCGGGATCGGGGTCGGGCCCTCGGCGTAGATCGTGGCCATTAGCGCTGTGCTCCGCATTTCGAGCCATGCATCGCCGGCACGACGGGCTAGAACGACCGATTCTTGCGCAGCCTCGAGCGCCTCTCCAAACTGGGAGCGATCGATCCACAGATACAGAAGGTGCTGCCATGCCAGCGCCATGCCTTCGAGATCCGAAGAATTTCCCAAGAGGCGGATCACGGCGCGAAGCTCGTCTTCGCCTCCGCCGCTTGCCTGCATCTGGAGGACATCCCGACGCCATAGCGTCCCCCGCTCGGCGAGGGCAACGTCGCCCAACCCTCGGGCTCGGTCCAGCGCGTCGTCGACCACTGCGAGGGCTTGTTGATGGTCGCCCTCCTGCTGAAGTGCCTTCGCCAGGCGGAACTCCAGGCCAATTCTCGTGACATCGTCAGGCTGAAGCAGGCTCGCAGCTCGACTGAGGAGCCGCGTCGCCTCGACCATATCGTTTCGATCGAATGCCGCCAGACCCGCCTTCGCGTAGATCGACGAGGCACGGCGAGAGAGGGCATCGTCATCGGCATCGGGCGCACCAAGTTCCGCTCGATATCGGATCGCCTGCTCCAGGTGAAAGGCAACCAGCTCGGCGGCGGGGTCGATCGCCGCCCCGGTGTGCTCGGTCAGCCAGGCGGCGAACCGCTCATGAAGGCGAGCGCGTTCGGCTTTCGGGATTTGCGCATAGGCGGCGTCTCGAATCAGTAGATGCTTGAACCGGAAGGCTTCGTCGCCAGGAAACTCCGACCGATCGGCAAGGATGAAATCGCGACGAACAAGCTCACCGAGGTTGCGGCTGAGGTGCGCCCGGTCGTTCTCGGGACTGATTTGCGAGAGAGCGCCCCACCAAAATCGCTTGCCAGCGATCGAGGCCCGCTGGATCACCCCGCGTTGCCGCGCCCCAAGGCCGTCGAGCCGGGCGCCGAGCAGGGCGCTTACTGTCGACGGCACCTCCAACGCGCCCGACGACGTGGCGCCGGCGCCATCGAGCATTGCGGCGAACTGTTCGACGAATAACGGGTTGCCATCGGCTGCAGCAAGGACCCGGCTCCGGGTACCTGGATCTTGCCCTAGTGCGGGTGCCAGCCGATCGAGCAAGGTTCCCGCCAGATCGGTCGGAAGCGCCTCGAGGTGTAATCGCTGAGCACGATCGCGGCCCTCGAACCATTCGGGCCGCGAGTCGAGAAGCTCGGGTCGGGCGATCGCAAGAAAAAGGACTGGAGCCTCGGGAAGCCGGTCCATGACGGTCTCGATCATGTCGAGCAGACCCGGCTGAGCCCATTGCAGGTCATCAAGAACGACGACGACCGGGATGCTTCGAGACAACCATACAAGTGTCCGGCGGGCCACCCAAACCGACTCTTCAGGTGGGATTCGAAGCGCTTCAAGACCGGCGAGCGCGGCGAGCCTCGGCCCAAGCAGGGGCCCATCGGGAGCGTCGGCAACGAGCCCGACGAGCCGAGACCTGGCTGACTCGCCTGCGCCATCAGCTCCGACTCCAGCCGCGTCCAGCAGCGCATCGCCGAATGGGGACAGTGCTGCCCCGCCCGAGGCAGAACATCGCCCTCGCATGACGATCGCATCCTTGCGCATGTCAGCCAAGGCCTCGTGGACAAGCCGGCTCTTACCCGTCCCGGGTTCGGCCAGAATCGTAACCACGGCAGACTGCTGGTCGGTCCGGACGCGTGCGTAGACCCGCCGGATGAGAGTGAGTTCCGACTCTCGACCAATCAGGGGCGAAGCCAGGTCCCGCGGCACGGCCTCGGCCGCGGCGTCAAGACTCAGGATGCGGTACGCATCAAGGCCCGCGGATCGCCCGCGGATCACCTGGCTGCCCAGCGACTCGGCGGTCACCGCATGGCGGACCAGGCCGTAGGTCGCTGCGTCGATCACCGTCTCTCCGGCGCCTGCCGCTTGCTCGAGGCGAGCGGCACTATTCACGGCGTCGCCCGTGACAAACGTGCCGCCGGTGCTGCTGCCCATCGCCACCACTTCGCCTGTGCCTAGCCCGACGCGAACGGCAAACGCGTCGGCTGGCGCAACTGCAGCGGCAAGCCGCGAGTGGATCTCCAGACCAGATCGGACCGCCCGAAGCGCATCATCCTCGAATTGCGTAGGCCACCCGAAGACGGCCATGACAGCGTCGCCAATGAATTTTTCGACGGTTCCTCCTTGCCGCTCGATCACTTCCCGGGCGATCGCGAAGTAGCGGTCCATGACCGCTCGTGCACGTTCCGGGTCATTCGCCTCGCCGATCGTCGTCGATCCAACGACGTCGCAAAAGAGCGCGGTGACGACACGTCGGCTCGCCTTCGCAGCCTCGGTGCTGGCGTCGAGCGGAGCACCACAGGCTCCGCAAAAGCGAAAGCCTTCCGGCCACTCAGTTGAGCATGCCGAGCACAGGATCGCCAAAGGAACTCCTCGGAGGGCCTCTTCGCCTCACCCGCCCGACCGAGCCCCGCTTCGCCCGGCCATCTCCGCCGTGTCCGGCGGTCTTCGCCTCATCATGACGGTCGTCGCGGCGGTGTGCGAGGGCGTAGCGGGCCAGCAAGCCACCGAGGAATTGCCAGACTCTTGATGCGATGGATCACCTCGACCACGTCATGCTGCTGCGCGATGGCGTCCACGGCGGCGGTGAGACCTGGGCCGACCTCGGCTCAGGCGAAGGGGCGTTCACCCTTGCGCTCGCCGACCTGCTCGGTCCGAGCGGCTCGATCTACTCGGTCGACCGTGACAAGCGTGCCCTCGAGGTCCAGCTCCGGACACTCCGCGACGCGTTCCCGAATGTCAGCGTCACGCCGCTCGTCGCCGACTTCAGCCGAACCCTGGAGCTGCCGCCGCTCGACGGAATCGTGATGGCCAACTCGCTCCATTTCGAGCGCGACAAGCTCGCTGTCCTCGGTCTCGTCCGGGGCTACCTCCGCCCGGACGGCCGCCTGATCCTGGTCGAGTACGACGCGGACCACGGCAATCCGTGGGTTCCGTATCCGCTCTCGTTTGGCTCATGGGCGAAGCTCGCGGCCGAGGCCGGGTTCCGGGACACCCGCCGCCTCGCGTCGGTTCCCAGCCGTTTCCTCGGCTCGATCTACTCGGCCCTCAGCCTGCGCTGAGGTCAGCTGCCGGGCGGGGCCTGGGTGATGGCCAGCTCCAGGACGTGGGCCGGTTGACCGCCCGTGGCGCCTAGCATCTCGTCGGAGCCGGGTTTGAGGACCATTGCCCCGCGGCTTCCCAGATCAACCGACGACCCATCCGCCGCCGTGAGCTCCACCTGGCCGTCGACCACGACGAGCACAGCGGTGCCGGTCGATCCGATGGGCACCGGCGCGAACCTCGGAAGGAGGGTGATCTCATCGAGCGTCTCGGTGTACGGGCCGGGCGCGAACGGGCCGACGCTCGGCGACTCGAAGACGCGAGCGGCGGTGGCCATCGGCAGCTCGGCCGCCCGCCCGGTCGTCGAACGGACGGAGATGAACAGCCAGTCGTTCGACCACGGGTCCAGGATGCCGAGCGTGCCCGCCGCGATCAGCAGGACCAGGACGGCCGGGACCAATCCGCTGCGTCGCCTCTGGACGGCCACGATGGCGGCGGCAAGGGCCAGGGCTGCGATGAGCAGCGCGAGCACGGCGCTTGGCAATTCGTTGTCGGTGTTCCGGTGGGCATGCGTCTGGCCGGCAACGATGAAGCCGGCCTCGCCCGGAGCAACCCGGGTGGTTGTTCCGCTGGAGAAGTCAATCGTTGCAACGCCATTCAGCGAAAAGGCTGCGCCCGAGTAGGGGTGGACATGCGGTCCCAACGTGGCGCCGGGCGGTTGCGACAGCTCGATGACGCTGAAGAAGTCCGTGCCCTGGGGCAAGGACTGCACGGACGCGGTGACGAGCGTCTGGTTGCTGGTCCCGCTCGGACGGGCAGGTCCGAAGACGAGGCGGCCTGCGGCCGCGACGATCAGGACGACGACCGCGATCGCGAGCGCACCTCGAAGAGCGATGACGGAAAGCCGGCGGGTCGCCGGATCGGCCGGGTCGGCCGGCTGCGAGACGGCGCTCGCTCCGAGCACCGCCCCGAACAGGAGCCAGGCGACCAGCGAGGCGATCGGGGCACCGATCCCAAGGTCGAGCATCATGAATGAGCCGCGCATCGAGTCGACCGCGGCACCGGCTGCCGCCGGAGTGCCGACGAGCCCGAGGAGCGGCATGACCACGGCTCCGGCGATGACCCACCAGATGACGCCGTAGAAGACACCCGATGCGATGCCCGGCCGCAGTCGGCTTCGGTTAACAGCCGGGAGATAGACGAGCGCGACGACGGCGAGCCCGACGACCAGGAGGGTCCAGCCCAGCCAGAATCCCGGGTCCTGGCGCGGAACGACGACCAGGTTCAACATGGCAGCCGTGGCCAACGAGGGGAAGCCGAGCGACGGGCAGACGGTCAGCCAGCCCAGCCAGGCTGTGATTCCGGCCAGCGCGCCCAAGCCCCTAGTCATCGACCCATCGTTGCGCGCCGTGTCAACGGCCCAGCCGACAGATGAGCTGGACGTCGTTCCGATGAGCCGGCGCTGGCAGGGGATCCTCAAGGGCGAGTCGCCGTTGGCCCTGGGCGAACGGGTTGGGCGCCGCCTCTTCTCACTCGTCCCGGCTCAGCTCCGCTGCCGGTTCTGCAACGCCCCGTTCCGGGGCAGGTACGCCGGCCCGTTCGGGTTGGTTGGCTACACGCCGTCGCGCAAAAACCCGACCATCTGCGAGCGATGCATCGAGCGGGCCCCCGAAGGCGGTGCGCTGGTGCCCGTCAGCGTCCTGTTCGCGGATGTTCGTGGCTATACGTCCCTCGCCGAAACCATGTCCAGTGTTGAGACGACGGCCCTCCTCCACCGCTTCTATCGAGCCGCCTCGAGCGCGCTCCTGGCCCACGATGCCATCCTGGGCCAGATCGCCGGAGACGAGGTGATGGCGATCTTCGTGCCCGGGCTCGCCGGATCGTCGTACCCCCGCCATGCCGTCCAGGCGGCCAGCGCGCTGTTGCGGGGCGTTGGCTACGGCACACCGGCGGGCAGCTGGCTGGCGGTCGGCGTCGGGATCTGCACCGGCGAGGAGTACGTCGGCAACGTGGGCGGTGGCGGGTTCAAGGACTTCACCGCGATCGGCGACATCACGAACACGGCCGCTCGCCTCCAGGCGTCGGCCGCCGGCGGCGAGATCCTGACCTGCTCGGTGACCTACGCCGCCGTCGCCAGCATCTATCCGCGGGCCGAACCCTTGTCGCTCCAGCTCAAGGGCAAGCGCTCCAGCGTGGAGAGCTTCCGGATCCGGGTGTAGTTGCAGGCTCGGCTCTGCGCTACCCTCCGGAGGTGCGAGAACCGCCCGAATGATCTGCTCGGCCTGCGGCGCGGAAAATGAAGCTGGCCGCAAGTTCTGCACCGAGTGCGCTGCGCGACTGGCCGCCGTCTGTCCGAGCTGCGGAACCGCGAATCCGCCCACGGCCAAATTCTGCGGGGAGTGCGCGGCAGCCCTCGTCGCCGGGGGGCCTGCGATCGCCTCCGGCGCCTCCGCGCCCGCCGATCCGATCGCTGCCAAAGCCCCCGCCGCCGAGCGCCGGCTGGTCTCGATTCTGTTC
>PNAZ01000030.1 GCA_003169655.1 Chloroflexota bacterium | reverse complement strand
CGGATGAGCAAGAGCCGGGGCAACTTCTTCGACCCGAACGACGTGGTCGCGGCGCTGGGCTCGGATGGCGCCCGCTACGTGACCCTGGCCGAGGTCGCCTTCGATCGCGACACCGAGGTGAGCTGGGAGTCGTTCGTCCGGCGGTATAACGCCGACCTGGCCAACGACTTCGGCAACCTCGTCAACCGGACGGTCTCGATGGCCAATCGCTACCTGACGGGGGAGCGGCCGGGCGCCTCGGATGGCGGCAGCCTGCGGGGCGCCTGGGAGACTACGCTGCCGGCCTACCGCTCGCAGCTTGAGGGCTGCCTGCTCCACTCCGCTCTCTCGACGCTGTGGGAGTTCGTGGGCGCCGCGAACCGGCTGGTCGACGCCGAGAAGCCCTGGGAGCTGGCCAAGGCGATCAAGCTCGGCGGTCCGGACGGGGAGTCGGCCGGGCTGCGCCTGTCGGCCGTGCTCGGCGACCTGGTCGAAGCGTGCCGGCTGATTGCCATCGCCGGAGCGCCGTTCCTGCCGGCGACCGCGCCGCGGATCCTGGCCCAGCTCGGCTATGCCTACCCGTACGCGAATGACGGCAACGGTGGGCCGCCCGTGCTGGGCGAGCTGGCCTGGGGCGCCCACAGCGGCGAAGCCGGCCAGATGGAGCAGCCCGAGCCGCTCTTCCCGCGCCTTGACGTCGAGCCGGCCGCGACGCCCGCCTAGGCCCTGGCCAATGCGCCTGATTGATTCGCACGGCCATGTCCAGGCCGACCGCTTCACCGGCGACGTGGAGCTCGTCCTCGGCGGGGCCCGGCTGGCCGGGGTCGAACGGATCCTGGTCCCGGGCTGGGATCCTGACTCGAGCGCCGCCGCGCTCGAGCTCGTCGGCCGCTACCCGTGGCTCGACGCCGCAGTCGGCGTCCATCCGCACGATGCAGCGTCCGTTGGCGACGACGGCTGGGCCCGAATCGTGGAGCTGAGCGTTGATCCTCGGGTCCGGGCGATCGGCGAGACCGGCCTTGATACCGACCGCGGCTTCTCGCCATTCCCCGACCAGCTCGTCAACCTCCGGCGCAACCTGGCACTTGCCCTGGCCACGGGCAAGCCGGCGATTCTCCACTGTCGCTCGAAGCCCGGCCAGCGCGACGCCCAGGACGCCCTGCTGGCCGAGCTGCAGACCCTGGGCTTCGACGGTGCCGCAGCCCGCTCGGCCTTCGGTGATCGGCCGCCGGCGATCATCCATTCGTATTCCGGCCCGCTCGACTACGGCCAGGCGGTGATCGGGATGGGCCTCGCGATCAGCTTCTCCGGCCTCGTCTTCCGGGCTGGCGAGGAAGACAGCGCCCTGGTCGCCCGGCTCGTTCCCCAGGACCGGCTGCTGGTCGAGACGGACGCGCCGTTCCTGTCGCCGCCGGGCGCTCCCCGCAAGCGCAACGAGCCAGAGTGGGTGCGGGTGACTGCCGCCTGGCTCGCGGGGCAGCGCGGTGAGACACCGGAGGTGCTCGGGGATAGCCTGGTCGCGGCCTACGACTTCGTGCTCGGGCGGGCCTGAGATGGTGGTCCGGATTGCGGTTGCCTCAACGCCCCTGACTGCGACGCTGGCCGAGGCCGTGCCGGCCGCCGTTGCCGCGATCGAGGAGGCGGGCCGGCTGCGCGCCGCGATCGTGTGCCTGCCCGAGTCGGCTGTTCCCGGCCATCGGGTCCAGGCTCGGACCGTGCCGGAGGTGGCGCAGGCCGGGCTCGACGCGGCGATCGGCCAGATTGCGGATGCGGCCCGGCACGCGCGGGTGGTCGCGATTGTCGGGACCGAGCGCCTGACCGTCGCCGGACGCGAGATCGTCTCGGTCGTGATCGATGCCGACGGCTCGCTGATTGGCGAGCAGGTCAAGACCCAGATCGACCCGACCGAGGAGGTCGACTACGTCCCGGGCGCCGGCCGACGGGTCTTCATGGCCGGCGGCGTCACCTTTGGGATCGCGATCTGCCACGAGGCGTTCCGCTACCCGGAGATCGCCCGGTCGCTCGCCGTGGCCGGTGCCCAGGTCGTCTTCGTGCCCCATTTCGTGACGACCGACCAAGGATCGCTGCCCACGGCCTGGTGCGATCCGGCCAACCCCTACAACGAGAAGGCCATCATGCTCCGGGCGCTCGAGAACACGGTCTTCGTGGCTGCCTCGAACTTCGCCGGCCCCGACCAGGGTTCGCTGACCGGGATCATCGCCCCCGACGGCCGGCTGATCGCAGGCCTCGCGTACGGCGAGGTGGGCGTCGTGGCCGCCGATCTCGATCTCGAGCTGGCCACGCGCCTGCTCGCCCTGCGCTGGGCGCCGGAACGGAACGTGATCGCGAAGTGAGGCGTCGGCCAGGCTGATGGCCTACGACATCGTGACCCCTTGGCCTTGGAATGCTCATGCAGCGAGCGCAGGCAGGGCTTAGCCGATCTGGTTCTTCGTGCATGGTCGCTGCGAACGCAGAGAAGGGCCGAAGGGCCAAAAGCGGCCGGCCGGCTCGAGGTATGAGACCCGGATCGAGTCCGCGCACGCACGATGAGCGCGGGTCGAGCGGATCCAGGCGCGGGAGACCCGACCACAGGCGGCCTTGTCGCTTGGCCTTGTGCTCATGGCGACCATGGACGAAGAATGGCCGGAGGTAAGGCCTCGGCGCCGCCGTCGCCACGAACCCGCCCCACGTACGGCCCCCACGGGCGGGGCCATGCCGCCCAGCCAGTTGACACGCGGCAGGGCGCCGCGATACTGTATTGGCACTCTCACATCGAGAGTGCTAAGCGAGTGGAGTCGAACGGTTCGACCGGCCGCCCCGAACGGGCGAGGTCCGTGGAAGGAAACCGGATCGAGTCCCCGCAGGCACTCAACCTGGGACATCCGGGCCCGCCGGCCAAGGCCGACGTGCCCTTTAACCAGCCACGCCGGCGGACGCCGCCGACACAGGAGGGCTCGCACCTTGGCCAAGGCCACTGAGAACAAGGCAGCGGAGAAGAAGCTTCGTCCGCTGGGCGATCGCGTCGTGATCAAGCCAACCGCCCGTGAAGATATGACCAAGAGCGGCATCGTCCTGCCGGACACCGCCAAGGAGAAGCCCCAGGAGGGCTCCGTCCTTGCCGTCGGCCCCGGCCGGATCCTCGATGACGGCAAGCGCGAGCCTGTCGACGTCAAGGTTGGCGACAAGGTCCTGTATGCGAAGTACGCCGGCACCGAATTCAAGATCGAGGGCGACGACCTGCTGATCGTCAGCTCAAAGGACATCCTCGCGATCGTCGAGGGCTGACCGATCCGTCTCGGACGGATCCCCAACGAAACCCGGAGGAAGAGTCAAATTGGCTAAGCAGATCATCTTTGACGAGAGTGCTCGTCGCTCGCTGAAGCGGGGCATCGACCACCTCGCCGACGCGGTCAAGGTCACCATCGGCCCCAAGGGCCGGAACGTCGTTCTCGACAAGAAGTTCGGCTCCCCGACGATCACCAACGATGGCGTGACGATCGCCCGGGACATCGAGCTCGAGGACCCGTTCGAGAACATGGGCGCCCAGCTCCTCAAGGAAGTCGCCACCAAGACCGACGACGTTGCCGGCGACGGCACGACCACCGCGGTCGTCCTCGGCCAGGCAATGGTCTCCGAAGGCCTCCGTGTCGTGAGCGCCGGGGCCAACCCGATGGTCGTCAAGCGCGGCATCGAGGCGGCGGTCAGCGCGATCGTCGAGGAGATCAAGAAGCAGTCCCGACCGGTCGCCAACCGCGAGCAGATCGCGGCCGTGGCCGGGATCAGCGCCGCTGATCCGGAAGTCGGCGAGATCATCGCCGAAGTGATGGACAAGGTCGGCAAGGACGGTGTCATCACCGTCGAGGAAGGGCAGTCGCTCGGCCTCGAGAAGGAATACACCGAGGGCATGCAGTTCGACCGGGGNNGACGATGCCCGGATCCTGATCACCGACCGCAAGATCTCGAGCGTTCCGGACATGCTGCCGGCCCTCGAGAAGGCGGTCCAGATCGGCCGGCCGATCCTGATCATCGCCGAGGACATCGACGGTGAGGCGCTCGCCACCCTGGTCGTCAACAAGCTCCGGGGGACCGTCTCGGTCCTGGCCGTCAAGGCGCCGGGCTTCGGAGATCGCCGCAAGGAGATGCTCCGCGATATCGCCATCCTGACCGGCGGCACCGTGATCAGCGAAGAGATCGGGCGCAAGCTCGACTCGGTCACCCTCGAGGACCTCGGCTCGGCGCGCCGCATCGTGGCCACGAAGGACGACACCACGATCGTCGATGGTGCCGGAACGCCGGACCAGATCAAGGCCCGAATGAGCCAGATCAAGGCCCAGATCGAGGACACCACCTCGGACTACGACAAGGAGAAGCTCCAGGAGCGCCTTGCCAAGCTGTCCGGCGGCGTGGCCGTGATCAAGGTCGGCGCGGCCACCGAGGTCGAGCTCAAGGAGAAGAAGCACCGCATCGAGGATGCCCTCTCGACGACTCGCGCAGCCGTTGAGGAAGGCCTCGTCGCCGGCGGTGGGACCACCCTCCTGCAGGCGATCCCGGCCCTCGACAAGGTCAAGCTCGAAGGTGACGAGAAGATCGGCGTGGACATCGTGCGCAAGGCGCTCGAGGCCCCTGCTCGTCAGATCGCCATCAACGCGGGCGCCCGGGGCGAGGTCGTCGTCGAGGCGGTCCGCAACGCCAAGAAGGGCCACGGCTTCGATGCGCTGAAGGGTGAGTACGGCGACATGTTCGCCCGAGGCATCGTCGACGCGGCGAAGGTAACCCGGTCCGCCCTCCAGAACGCGGCCTCGATCGCGGCCATGGTCCTGACCACGGAAACGCTGGTCACCGACCTGCCCGAGAAGAAGGACGGCAACGGCGGTGGCCACGGCCATCCCGGTGGCGGCGGAGACATGGACTTCTAGTCCTCGTCCGAACCCAAGCGAAGAGCCCGGGTCATCGACCCGGGCTCTTCTGTGTCTTGCGGGTTCGGCTCCGGTGCCCTGGCTGGTGACTACGGCGTGTCGTGGGTGTTCGGCGGCCCGTCGNNTCGGGCCCGCCGGTCGCGGCGGCAGGCGGACGGTGGCGCCAGCTCCAACCGGAGGTCGGCTGAGTGCGGGGGAACTGCCGGGTAGTCGCGTGCCCCCAGCATCAGCGGCGTCTACATCCCGCCGAATCGGAGCTGCGACGCCGGTGCGCAGGCCGATAATCGGGCCATGGCGGAGCCCACTGCGTTCGACGAAGCCGCTGACGAACCAGGGTCGGCGCGGGCCGACAGGGACCGCGGGTCCGAGCGGGCCGAGACCCGGCGCGGGCCGGAGCGGCTCGAGGCGTTCAGTGACGGCGTCTTCGCGATCGCGATCACCCTGCTGGTCCTCGAGATCCGGGTGCCACCGGCGCAGGACCTCGACACGAGCGCCCATCTCCTGTCGGCGTTGGGTGCCCTGTGGCCGAGCTACCTGGGCTATCTCGTCAGCTTTGCCACGATCGGAATCATGTGGGCCAACCACCACAACCTGATCCGGCTCGTGGCGATCGTCAGCCACGGCCTGATCCTGTCCAACCTGCTCCTCCTGCTGATCGTGGGCTTCGTCCCGTTCCCGACGGCCCTCCTGGCCGCGACCCTCGGGACCCCGACCGGGCAGATTGGCGTGCTGGTCTACGCCGGGACCTTCGTCTCCATCGCCGTGGCCTTCAACGTCCTGTGGGACCAGGTTCGCCGCGGGCGGGGCGTCCTCCGTCCGGATGTCGATCGGCGCTCGGTCGACTCGATCACCCGGAGCTACCGCCTCGGCCCGCCCGGCTTCCTGGTTGCCTTCGTTGCGGCCCTGATCAATCCGGCGTGGGGGATGGCCGTGATCATCGGACTGGTCGCGCTGTACCTGCTGCCTTCCTCGTCCGGGGCATAGGCCCGGACGCAACGGAATACGCCGGAAGACGGGCCAGGAATCCGGATTCCGGCGGATCGTGGGCTAGCATGACGGGGTGATCGACCTCGACGCCTACGCGCCAGACTGCCGGCTCTTCGGCTTGGTGGAGCTCGGCGACGGTCGGCTGACGGACCTGCTCAATGAAGAGTCGGAGCTCCGAATCATCGGTGCGCGACTCGAAAGCCTGGCCGACGGCCACGTCTCCGAGATCCCGGAGCTCGTCGTCAATCGCGACGAGCTGTGCGCCGTGGTCGCCGTCGGTCCGCGCGGCTCGGCCGCCCGTCGGCTCCATACCCACACCCGGAACGTGGTCGTCGAGACGGGCCCGTACGAGATCAGGGGCGCGATCCACGGCACCGCGGCGTCGAATCCATTGGCGGGCGTCCTCCGACGCGCCCCCTGGGTGCCCTTGACCGATGCGGTGATCAGCTACCTGCTCGGCGCGCGGACGATCCACCACCAGGTGAACACGCTCCTGATCAACCGGGCGATTGCCAGCTCCATTCGGGCGGCCGAGGAGGAGCACGCACCGTACCTGCCCTGGGAGGGACCCGGCGAGTCGCCGGTCAAGGCGCCGGGCGCGCTCGACCTGACCAGCGCAGTTCACGACGAGGATTCCGGCAAGAGCGGCTGACCGGCCGGGCTGCCGCTCGGGGCATCGATTCAGGTCATTGATCAGTCACCCGGGCTACGATCTGGCGATGAACCATCGGCCTCAAGGCCACCCGGCGCACGCCATCGCCGCCCTGCTCCTGGGGGCCTTGCTCGCGGCCTGCGGGAACGGCACGAGCGCTCCGAGCGCGGCCAACGGGCCCGCCCTGACCGACGCGAAGGAGATCCTGGCCCGGAGCCTGACCGCGCTCAACGACGCCCAGACGTTTCACCTCGACGGAACCCTGACCGGCACGCTCGAAGCGGACCTGACCAACAGCGGCACCGACTCGGCAATCGACATGAAGGGCACCTCGCTGACCGCCGACGCGGACGTGCCGAACGAGCGCGCCTCGCTGTCGATCTCGGTCCCGGCCCTGTTCGCCCTGAAAGTCGACTACCTCCAGATCGGCCCCGATACCTACAGCCGGAACAGCCTGTCGGGTTCGAGCTGGACCCACACGACGCAGGTCGCCGACGCATCAATTCCGCCGAGCGCCGTCCCGACGCCCCGCCGGATCGGGGCCGCCAGCCCGTCCCCCGTCGCGCTGCCGACGCCGGAAGCGAGCCTCGACCTCGTCGGCCAGATCACGGCCGGCCTGGACAACCTGCCCAACCCGCCCACGAAGGGTACCGACGCGGCCTGCGGCCAGAAGACGTGCTACACGATCAACCTCAACGTTCCGCTCAACTCCGGCGACGACACGGGCCTCGGCCTGCCGCTGCCCAGCGACGCAAGCGCGTCGGTCGCGGTCACCCTGTCGATCGAGCAGGACACGCTTCTGCCCGTCCAGGCCATCGCGCTGATCAATGCTGGCGCGAACGGCACGTTCAATCTCACCCTCAACCTGTCGAAGTTCAATGCGCCGGTGACGATCAGCGCACCGCCGCCCGACCAGGTCGTCGAGGCCAGCCCCGGCCCGTAGGACTCCCGCCTCGGATGGGAGTCAGGCTCGCGGCGCCCGACCCACGAGGAGGTAGCGCCGCCAGCCGTCGGCCGCCCGCTGGAGCAGGCCGAGGTGGGCCCGCTCGACCCGGTCGATCTCGCCCAGGCTGCGGGCACGGACCCGCTCAAAACCGGCCCGGCGGAGGACGGCCATCATCGCCTCCGGGCTGCGCTGCTCGAGGAGCGGTAGCCGGGCGTCGATCTCGGCCGGGTATTCGTGCTCGTCGTCATCCTCGTTGCCGACGACGTGGGTCGCAGCCGCGGCCAGCAGGCGGAGCGGCAATGGCCGGCGAGGATACGTGCCGTCGATCACCGCAACCAGGCCGCCCGGCCGGAGGCGGGCTCGCCAGGCGCCAGCCGCAAGGCCCGGATCGGGCAGGGTCCACACAAGATGGCGGCTGACGACGGCGTCAAAGCTCGCCTCGGGGACGGGAGGCTCCTCGGCATCGCCGATTCGCCAGTCGACCGCGATCCCGCTCTCGATGCTCTTGCGCCGGGCCGCCAGGATCATCGCCTCCGACAGGTCGATCGCCACGACGTCGTGGCCGAGCTCCGCGGCGAGGAGGGCGAGCGTGCCGGTGCCCGTGCCGACGTCGAGGACCGCCCGGCGGGGCATCTCCGAATGGGTCGCATCACCCAGGACCGCCGCGACCAACCGGCGCCAGGCCCGCCGCTCGTCGTCGTGGAGGATCCCGTGGCGCGGGATCCGGTCGTAGACAGGGGCGCCTCGATCCCAGGCGGCCGTGATCGCGGCCTTGACTCGCTGCCTGCCGTCGTCACCAAGCTCTTCGTCGCGCACCCCACGAGGATAGCCAGGCCGACCCGGGTCAGGAGCGGTGCAGAGGCCCGCCCTACAATGGCGACGTGCCATTTGTGACCGATCGGCTCTTCCCCGAGCCGCCCGACGAGGACGTCCCGTTCCCCGACGCAGCGCCGCCCGACTCCGCCGAAGCCGAAGGCCTGGACACCTCCGACCAGGCCCTCGAGCAGGATCCCCGGACGGTCCGAAAGCGCCGAGCCAAGGTTCGGGCCAAGGCCCTGGAGACGCCCGCTGAGCCGGCCGGCGACCCGTTCGGGGACGAGCCGCCGCCGCCCGATGATCCGGACGGCAATCCGCGACCGGCGCCACCCGCCGCGCTCGACCCTGCGGCCAGGGCCGCTCTCGCGGAGCGGATCGTCGCCCGCCTGAACCCCGAGCAGGCTCGGGCCGTGACCACGACCGACGGTCCGCTCCTGATCCTGGCCGGTGCCGGCAGCGGCAAGACCAGGGTCCTTGCCCACCGGGTCGCCTACCTCGTCGGCGTGCTCGGCGTGCGGCCCTGGCAGATCCTCGCGGTGACCTTCACCAACCGGGCCGCCGGCGAGCTCCGGGAACGGATCGTGGCCCTCGTCGGCGAGGCCGGCCGTGAGGTGGAGAGCGGCACATTCCACGCGGTCTGCGCGCGGGCCTTGCGGCGTGACGGCGCGGCGATCGGCCTGGACCGGCGCTTCGTGATCTACGACAGCGATGACCAGCAGACGCTGATGAAGCAGATCCTCAAGGAAGAGGACCTCCCGGCGACGGGCGAGTTCCGGCCGGCGGCCGTGCTCGGTTCGATCAGCCGGGCCAAGAACGAGATGCTCGACGCCGACGCCCTGGCCGACGGCGCCCTGAACCATCACGAGCGCCAGATCGCCCACCTCGCCCGGATCTACCAGGCCCGCCTCCGGGCCCTCGGCGCGCTCGACTTCGACGACATCCTGCTCGACGCGGTCCGCCTGTTCCAGGAGGCGCCGGCCGTCCTCAGCCGCTACCAGGAGCGCTGGCGCTACCTCCACGTCGACGAATACCAGGACACGAACCGGGCCCAGTACCTGTGGGTCCGGGCGCTGGCCGCCCGCCACCACAACCTGTGCGTCGTCGGCGACGACGACCAGTCGATCTACTCGTGGCGGGGCGCCGACCTGCGCAACATCCTCGACTTCGAGCGGGACGAGCCGAACGCCACGGTGGTCAAGCTCGAGCAGAACTACCGCTCTACCCAGCTGATCCTCGACGCGGCCCACGCGGTTGTCAGCAAGAACACGGCCCGGACCGACAAGAAGCTGTGGACGGAGCAGGCTGGAGGTCGCCCGATCCAGCGCTTCGAGGCCTACAACCAGGAGGAGGAGGCGGAGTGGATCGCCCGCCAGGTCGAGGCCCTGATCGGCGGTGGCGCGCTGCTGACCCGCAAGGCCGACGACGAAGAGGGTCGCTCGAGCCCGCGCGACGTCGCCGTGATGTACCGCACGAACGCCCAGAGCCGGGCAATCGAGGAGGCGTTCCTGCGCTACGGGATACGCTACCAGCTGATCGGCGGGACCCGCTTCTACCAGCGCCGCGAGGTGAAGGACGCCCTGGCCTACCTGCGCGTTCTGCGCAGCGACACCGACGCGATCGCCTTCGAACGGATCATCAATGTGCCGGCCCGGGCGATCGGCGACAAGACGGTCGAGGTCCTCCGGGCGGCCGCCGGGCGGGAGGTGATCGGCACGTTCTGGGCCGCGATCGAAGCCGCGGTCGAGGGCCGGGTCGAGGGGATCGTCCCCCGGGCCCGGGCGGCCCTGGCCGATTTCGCCGCGATCATCGGCTCGCTCCGGACGCGGATCGGGCTGCTGCCGCTGCCCGAGCTGCTCGACGCGGTTCTCGAGCGGTCCGGCTACCGGGCGATGCTGGCCGACGGCTCCGAGGAGGGCGAGGACCGCTGGAACAACCTGCTCGAGCTGCGCTCGGTGACGACCCGTTACGACGACCTGTCGCCCGAGGACGCCCTCGATCGGCTGCTCGAGGAGACCGCCCTGGTGGCCGACCAGGATTCGTATGCCGGCGACGCCGATGCGGTGACGATGATCACCCTCCACGCCGCCAAGGGGCTGGAATTCCCGGTGGTCTTCATCGCCGGTCTCGAGGAGGGCACCTTCCCCCACAGCCGGGCGCTCGATGACGAGCGCCAGCTCGAGGAGGAGCGCCGCCTGGCCTACGTCGGGATCACCCGGGCCAAGCGGCGCCTGTTCCTGTCCCATGCCTGGCACCGGGCCACGTGGGGCGCAAGTGGGGCGACCGTCCCGTCGCGCTTCCTGCTGGAGATCCCGGCCGAGCTGATGGAGGGGCCGAACCTGCGCCCCGACGACGAGCACGCCGACGGGCCGCTCGACCTCGAACTGGTCTTCGGAGCGCGCCGCTCGAGCCGCTTCGGGACCCCGATCCGGGCCGGCGGCGGAGCGTATCGACAAGGCAGCGGGCGACCCGGCGCGCCGCCGGCGGGGACCGCCTTCGCCCCCACCCGGGACCTGGCCGCGAAGCGCTCGTCGTACGCCGCCGGCGCCCGCTCCGGCGAGCTGACCACGCCGGGCAGGGGGATCCGCGCCTGGGACGATCCGGTCGACGTCGATCCCGAGGCGCCCGACGACCTTTCGGTCCGCCGGGTCGAGGAGGCACCAGCGCGGATCCCGCCCCGTCCGATCGTGCCCGGCGAGCGCCGCTACCGCGACGGCGACCGCGTCCATCACGCTCGCTTCGGTGACGGGATCGTCGTCTCCGCCCGGCTGACCCGCGATGACGAGGAGGTGACGGTCGCCTTCCGCGACGGCGGGGTGGGCCACAAGACGATGCTCGCCAGCCTGGCCAACCTCGAGCTGATCGGCTGAGCCGATGAGCGACCTGCCGGTCGATCCGGCCCTGGTCGAGGCGGCCGCGGCCGGCGGCCTTCAGGTCGCCACCGAGCGGCATGCGCAGCTCGCCGCCGAGATCGAGCGGGCAAACCGGCTGTACTACCTCGCGGATGCCCCGGAGCTGTCCGACGCCGAGTACGACGCCCGCTTCCGCGAGCTGGTCGCGACCGAGACGGCCTTCCCGGAGCTGCGCAGCGACGACTCGCCGACGGTCAAGATCGGCGCCCAGACCTCGTCGACGTTCGCAGAGGTCCGCCACAGCCGGCCGATGCTCTCGCTCGGCAACGCCTTCTCGGCCGATGAGCTGCGGGCGTTCGACGCCCGCGTCCGCAAGGGACTGGGCCTGGCCGCCGCCCCCGAGCCGGTCCCCGAGCTGCGCTACGGCGCCGAGCTCAAGATCGATGGCCTGGCAATCAGCCTGCGCTTCGAGGCAGGCCGCTTCGTCCTCGGCGCGACCCGCGGCGACGGGACGACCGGCGAGGACGTCACCGCCAACCTGCGCACGATCGCGGCGATCCCGGCCCGGCTGACCGAGGCGGTCTCAATCGAGGCCCGGGGCGAGGTCTACATGCCCAAGGCCGAGTTTGCCCGGATCAACGCCGAGCGCGAGGAGGCGGGCCTGGCCCTGTACGCGAACCCGCGCAACAGCGGGGCCGGCTCGCTGCGCCAGATGGATCCGGCCGTGACGGCCGGCCGGCGCCTGTCGGCCTGGTTCTACCAGCTCGTCGAGGACGGTCCCGAGCCGCACGTGGCGACACAGTCGGCGGCCCTCGCCCGGCTCGCGGCGCTCGGCCTGCCAGTCAACCCGGAGAGCGCCGCCGGGCTCGACATCGAGGGCGTGATCGCGTTCATCGAGACCTGGCGCGAGCGACGCCACGGGTTGCCGTACGAGACCGATGGCGTCGTGCTCAAGGTCGACCGGCTTGACCAGCAGGCCCGGCTTGGCCTGGTGGCCCGTGCCCCGCGCTGGGCGATCGCCTACAAGTTCCCGCCGGAGCAGGTCCTGACCGTGGTCGAGGCGATCGTGCCCTACGTGGGGCGGACCGGCACGCTCACGCCGGTGGCCCACCTGCGGCCGGTCAAGGTCGCCGGCTCGACCGTCGCCCGGGCCACCCTCCACAACCTCGACGAGGTTCGGCGCAAGGACATCCGGATCGGCGACACAGTGATCCTCCAGAAGGCCGGTGACGTGATCCCCGAGGTCGTCGGACCGGTCCTCGAGGCGCGGACGGGCGCCGAGATCGAGTTCGAGATGCCGGCCGAGTGCCCGGTCTGCGCGACGCCGATCGTCCGCGACGAGGGCGCCGTCCGCCACTACTGCCCGAACCTGCGCTGCCCCGCCCGCGTCGGCCAGGAGTACGGCCACTTCGCCGGCCGGGCCGGGATGGACATCGAGGGCGCCGGCTGGGCGGTGGTCGAGCAGCTCCTCCAGCGCGGCTTGCTCGGCTCGCGGGCCGACTTCTTCCGGCTCGACGTCGAGACTCTGATGACCCTCGAACGCTACGCCCGAAAGAGCGCTGAGAACCTGGTCGCCGCGATCGAGCGCGCCCGCCGCCGGCCACTGGCCCGGATCCTCAACGCCCTGGGCATCCCCCAGGTGGGGGAGCAGACCGCCATCGACCTGGCGAGCTGGCTGGCTGCCCGGATCCCGCCGGCCGGGGGCGAGCCGATGGGCGGCCCCGACGGCTGGACGGCGCGCGGAGCGGCCGAGCTCAGGCGGATCGCCGAAACCGAGCCGGCGGCCTTCGAGGACGTGCCCGGCGTCGGCGCCACAGTAGCCGGTGGCCTGATCCGCTACTTCAGCGAGCCGGCCTCACGGGACGTCCTGGCCGAGCTTGTTGCCGTCGGCGTGGAAGCCGAGCAGCCGGCGGTCCGGCCGGTGGCCGCCGGCGACGGCAATGAGGCGGCCGTTGGGCCGCTGGCCGGCAAGACGCTGGTCGTGACGGGCTCCCTGGCCGGCTACGACCGGCAGGCCGCCGAGGCGGCGATCCGGGCCGCCGGCGGGCGGGTGTCGGGGTCGGTCTCGAAGAAGACGGATTACCTCGTTGCCGGCGAGAGTGCCGGCTCGAAGCTGGCCAAGGCCCAGGAGCTGGGCGTGGCGGTCCTCGACGAAGGCATGTTCCGGCGCCTGCTGGCGGGCGACCCGCCCGCGGCCGGGGCCTGACCGAGCCCGGACCGAGCCCGAGGCCCCGTCCGGTATCATCGGGCGATGGCCAGCCTGTCCCGCGACGACGTCGCCCACGTTGCCCACCTGGCCCGCCTCGGCCTGACCGCAGACGAGCTCGGCCGGCTCGAGGGCGAGCTGAATCACATCCTCGACCAGTACAGCCGGCTGACGGAGCTCGACACCGATGCGATCGCCCCGACGGCCCAGACGATCGAGCTCGAGAACATCCTCCGTGACGACGTCGTCCGGCCCTCACTGCCGCAAGCCGCGGCGCTCGCCAACGCGGCCGCGACGAGCGACGGGTTCATCGTCGTCAGCGCGATCCTGACCGGCGGGGATTAGCGATGGGCAGCGATCCGGCCGGGTTGAATCGTCGGCCGGGCCACGAGCTCGCGGCCGGCCTGCGGGCCGGCGATTTCAGCTCGCTCGAGCTGACCGATGTGCACCTCGCGGCGGCCGAGCGCGATAATCGCGGCCTCCATGCCTGGCTGACGATCGATGCCGAAGGCGCCCGGGCACAGGCCGCGGCCGCCGACGCGGCGCTGGTCGCCGCCCGGCGCGACGGGCCCGTCGCCGTGGCCGCCCTGCCGCCCCTCCACGGCCTGCCGGTCGCGCTCAAGGACCTCGTCTCGGTCGAGGGTGGCCAGTGCACCGCCGGCTCGCGGATCCTGGAGGGCTATCGATCGCCGTACGACGCCCACATCACTGAGCGCCTGCGCACGGCCGGGGCGGTGATCCTGGGCAAGACGAACATGGATGAGTTCGCGATGGGCAGCTCGACCGAGCACTCGGCCTACGGCCCGACCTCGAACCCATGGGACCTCGACCGGGTGCCGGGCGGTTCGAGCGGCGGCTCGGCGGTGGCCGTGGCGGCCTTCCACGCACCGTTCGGCATCGGCACCGACACGGGCGGCTCGATCCGCCAGCCGGCCGCCTTGTGCGGGATCGTGGGCATGAAGCCGACGTACGGGCGGGTCAGCCGCTACGGGATCGTCGCCTTCGCCAGCTCGCTCGACCAGGTCGGCCCGTTTGCCCGCGACAGCCGCGATGCCGCGACGCTCCTCCACGCCGTGGCCGGCCGCGACGAGCGCGACTCGACCTCCGCCCCGGTGCCCGTGCCGGATCGGCTGCTGGCCCTCGCCGCCTCCGATGACGCCGCAGCCGGCCTCCTGCGTGGCAAGCGCCTGGGCCTCCCCCGGGAGTACTTCGTGGCCGGCATGGAGCCGGGCGTGGAGGCCCGTGTTCGCGAGGCGGTGGCAGCCCTCGAGGCGGCTGGGGCCGTGGTCGAGGAGGTCAGCCTGCCCCACACGGACTATGGCCTGGCCACCTACTACATCGTGGCGCCGGCGGAGGCGTCGGCGAACCTCGCCCGCTACGACGGGATCCGCTACGGCCCGGGCATGCGCGACGGGGACACCCTGGCCAACGTCCTGGCCACCCGGGGGCGGGGCTTCGGGGCCGAGGTCAAGCGCCGGATCATGCTTGGCACGTATGCCCTCTCGGCCGGCTACTACGACGCCTTCTACCTCAAGGCCCAGAAGGTCCGGACACTGATCAAGGCCGACTTCGACCGGCTCTGGGCGGACGGCTTCGACGCGCTCGTCGCGCCGACCAGCCCGACGGTCGCCTTCCGCTTCGGGGCCCGCCTGGCCGACCCGGTCTCGATGTACCTCTCGGACGCCTGCACCCTGCCGGTCAACATGGCCGGCCTGCCCGGCGTCTCGATTCCTTGCGGCCTGTCGGAGGGGATGCCCGTCGGGCTGCAGCTGATCGGTGCGCCGTGGACCGAGGCCGAGCTGTTCGAGCTTGCCCGGGGCTACGAGGCGCTGACCGCCGACGCAGCGTGGCGGACCGTCGAGCCGACCGACCTGGCGCGGGCCGGCGATCCGGATGGCCCGACCCCGATGGATCGTGCTGCCGCATTGGCCGGAGCAGCCTAGGCTCTCGCGGGCTCAGGACACCCGACGCGCCTCGTAGCCGCCGGCATCGATCTTCCGGACCTCGTAGCTCGGCTGGTCGTAGACCGTGGGGCCGCGCCGTCGCCGGCCGGTGGCGACCTCGAAGCGTGACCCGTGCCAGGGGCATTCCACGCAGCCGTCGACCAGCGTGCCTTCGTTGAGCGGCCCGCCGGCGTGAGCGCACTGGTTGTGGAGGGCCAGGATCGTGTCGCCGGTCCGGATCAGGAGCAGGTCCTGGATCCCGAGCTTGGCCTTGACCAGGCTGCCCTCGGCGATCTCGCCGACCTCGAGCGGCTGCCACTTCGTCCCGGACGAGCGCCAGGCGTGGCGATCGACCATGTTGCCGAGGACGAAGACGACGTCGCCACCGACGAACGCGCCGCCGGCCAGGATCACGTAGGCGACGATTGAGAGGGCGATCGGCAGCGCCCGATTAGTCGGTCCGGTCGCCCGGATCGCGAGCGAGACGACATAGATCGCGAGCGACACGAGCATCACCGCGCTATGGACCGTGGCCCGGACGCGGGCGCGGCCGTCGGTCGTCGAGTAGTCGGCGTAGCCGGCCAGGGCCGACGCCAGCATGGTCAGGACCCCGATCAGCAGGGCCACGTCGGCGGCGACCGGCTGGCCGATCACGTCGAGCACGATCGTGACGGTCAGGGCCCCGATCGGGACGTCGGTCAGCAGGGCATGGAGGGGATGGCCGAGCCACGTCCCGGCCAGGAAGTCGCGGACCGGCAGGATCCGGCCGAAGACCGCCGCCGTGACCCCGTGGAGCCAATCGCCGACCGGCTTCGCCCAGCGCGTCTGGGCATCGACGAGGCGCTCGAGCAGGCGGCCGAGCATGGGCATCCTCAGGGCGGGTTGTCAGGTGATGCTACGCCCCGGCCACCGCCCCGGATCGCAGCGGACGGCGGGTCCGTATACTCGCCGGCATGGCCACCGAGACGAATCCGCCGCTGACCCAGGGACGCAGGCAGCCCACCGGCGCGCGCGCCCCGCTGGCCGAGCGAGCCCTGGCCGAGCGGGTCCGCTCGGTCCCGCCGTCGGGCATCCGGCGCTTCTTCGACATCCTGGCGACGATGGACGACGTGATCAGCCTGGGCGTCGGGGAGCCGGACTTCGACACCCCGGCGAACATCGTCGAGGCGGGCATCGCCAGCCTCCGCCGGGGCCGGACTCACTACACGAGCAACTACGGCACGCTCGAGCTGCGCCGGGCACTGGCCGGCCATCTCGAGCGGCGCTACGACGTCGGTTACGACCCGCAGGGCGAGATCCTGATCACGGTCGGGGCGTCGGAGGCGGTCGACCTGGCCCTGCGCGCCACCTGCGATCCGGGCGACGAAGTGATCCTCCACGAGCCCTCGTACGTCGCCTACGTCCCGGCGATCCGCTTTGCCGGCGGGACCGCGGTCCACGTCTCGACCATCCTGGCGGACGACTTCGCGCTCGACCCGGCGGCCGTCGAACGGGCGATCACGCCGCGGACCAAGGCGCTCTTCCTGGGCTATCCCTGCAATCCAACGGGCGCGGTCCTGTCCGACGCGATCCAGGACCAGCTCGCCGAGATCGCCGTCCGCCACGACCTGCTGGTCTACTCCGACGAGATCTACGACCGGCTCGCCTTCGGCTCGTATCGCCACCGGGCGATGAGCTCACTGCCCGGGATGCGCGAGCGGACGATCCTGATGGGCGGCTTCAGCAAGGCCTACGCGATGACCGGCTGGCGGGTCGGCTGGCTGTGCGCCCCGGCCGGGATCCTCGAGGGGATCGTCAAGATTCACCAGTACGGGATCATGTCCGCCCCGACGACGGCCCAGGACGCTGCCGTGGAGGCGCTGGCCAACGGCGAGGCGGACGTCGAGCGGATGCTCGCCGCGTACGATCGCCGGCGGCGGCTGATCGTCGAAGGCCTCAACGCGATCGGCTTGCCCACGTTCGAGCCGCGGGGCGCCTTCTACGCCTTCCCTAAGGTGACCTCGACCGGGCTCGACGCCGAGACGTTCGCCGAGCGGCTGCTCCACGAGGAGCACGTCGCGGTGGTCCCCGGCGGGGCGTTCGGCCCGTCCGGCGAGGATCACGTGCGGGCCTGTTACGCGACCTCCGAGGAGCAGATCCGGGATGCGCTCGGCCGGATCGGTCGGTTCGTGGACCGCCAGCGCGCCTGATGGCTCGTTTCGTGCTCCAACTGTGCGGGGTGATCGCGGTCGTGATTGCCGCCTCGCGCAGCTATGCCGCCACCCGCGAGGCCGTCGGACCGCTGGTCCACGATGGCGACCCGACCCGGACGGCCATCGAAGCGACCCGCCGGATCACCGATCGGCCGCGGGTCCGCCTGTTCGCCCGCCGGCTCGGCGTGGCGATCGGCTGGCTGGCCGTGGCGATGTACGGCCTGTTCCTGATCGTCGAGAGCCAGGCCCTGTCGTGAAGGCAACTGCACCACCGGCCACGTCGGCCCCCGCGCGCTACGAGGCCGTGATCGGGATCGAGGTGCACTGCCAGCTCCGGACCGCGAGCAAGATGTTCTGCAGTTGCTCGACGGCGTACGACGGCGCCCCGCCGAACAGCCACTGCTGCCCGGTCTGCCTGGGCCTGCCCGGGGCGCTGCCGACGATCAACCGGGCGGCCGTCGAGGGGGTGATCGCCACCGGGATCGCGATCGGTGCGACGACCCCGCCGGCAACGCGCTGGGATCGCAAGAACTACTTCTACCCAGACCTGCCCAAGGGCTACCAGATCAGCCAGTACGACCTGCCCCTGGCGGCCCATGGCCGGCTTCGGATCGAGACCTCCGACGGGCCGTTTGAGGTCGGCATCCAGCGCGCCCATCTCGAGGAGGACACGGCCAAGCTGATCCACGGCACCGATCCGGACGGCCGGCGGATCAGCCTGGTCGACTTCAACCGTTCGGGTGCGCCGCTGATGGAGATCGTCACCGAGCCCTCGATCCGGACGGCCGAGCAGGCCCGCCGCTACGCCGAGGAGCTCCAGCTCCTCCTGCGCACGATTGGCGTGTCCGACGCCGATATGGAGCGGGGCCAGATGCGGGTCGAGGCGAACGTCTCCCTCCGGCCGCGGGGCACTGAGCCGTTCGGGACACGGGTCGAGGTCAAGAACATGAACTCGTTCCGCTCGGTCGAACGGGCGATCGCCTTCGAGATCGAGCGCCAGGCCGTGGCCCTCGACGCGGGCGAGGTCCTGACCCAGGACACCCGCGGCTGGGACGACAACCGGGGCGTGACCTACGTGATGCGCTCCAAGGAGGATTCGCACGACTACCGCTACTTTCCCGAGCCGGACCTGCCTCCGTTGCGGGTGGCGCCGGCCTGGATCGACGCGGTCCGGGCGGCGCTGCCCGAGCTGCCGGCCGCCCGACGGACCCGCTACATCGACGGCCTCGGGCTATCCGCCTACGACGCCGGGGTGATCGTCGCCCAGCCCGACCTGGCGCTCGCCTTCGAGGCGATCCGGGCCGCGGGTCCCGGACTGGCAGCCAAGGAGGTCGCCAACTTCGTGACCGGCGACTACGGCCGGGCGGTCAACGAATCGGGCCAGCGGACGCCCGCTGGCCTCGCCGGGAAGTCAAGCGCGACCGAGCTGGCCGCCCTGCTGGGACGGGTCGATGCGGGTGAGCTGTCGCGCACGAACGCCCGCGAGGTCTTCGCGATCCACGCGGCCGGCGGCCAGGCCGTGGCCGCGATCGTGGCCGAGAAGGGCTTCCGCCAGATCAGCGACGACACCGCCCTGGGCGCAGCCGTCGATGCCGTCATCGCCGCCAATCCGGCGGCCATTGCCGACCACCATGCCGGCAAGCCGGCGCTCGGCTTCCTGGTCGGCCAGGTGATGAAGGCCACCCGGGGCCAGGCCAATGCCGAGCTGGCCGGCAAGCTGCTTCGCGAACGCCTGGGTTCGACACCCGGCGCCGGCCGATGAACCCGCCGGGGGTGGCCCTGGTCGTCGTCGGGCTGGCCCTGATCGTGTACGGCTTCGTGCGGACCCGAGGTCCCTACGCCCGGCTGCGCGGCCTCCAGGCCCAGGACGCGAACGTGGCCCGCTACGAGGCCTGGCGGGGCGGGATCCGCGACGATTCGAAGACCGGCGCGTCGGTCGCGATGGCAATCCTCCAGCGCCAGGTCCGGGTCGGGGCGGCGATCGGCCTGGCCGGCGTCGCCGCGATCTTTGTCGGCCTGCTGCTGCGCTAGGGCTGGCGCGCCTCAGCCGCGCTGGCGCAAGGCTCGATGCTCGATCGCGGTGCAGCGGTCCATCACCACCGACAGGCCGCCGGCGCTGGCGATCGCGGCCGCCTCCCAGTTGACCACCCCGAGCTGGAGCCACAGGCAGCCGGCGCCGGTCGCGACCGCCTCCTCGGCGTGCGGCAAGCACAGCTCCGATCGCCGGAAGACATCGACGATGTCGAATGGACCGGTCGCCTCGGCGGCCTCGGACAAGGATCGGAACGCCGGCTGGCCGAGGACGTCGCGCTCGTTCGGGTTGATCGGCACGCAGTCGTAGCCCTGCATCGCGAGGTAGCGGAAGACCGCGAACGACGGCCGGGCCGGATTGGACGACGCTCCGACGACCGCGATCCGGCGCGCCCGGAGCAGGACGACGCCGATCCCTGCGTCGTCGAGAACCCGGACCAGGCCCCGTCCTTCATGCAGGTCGAGCATCGCCCGCGCCCGGGCGCGCTCCTCGCCGGTCATCGGGCTGGGCGGACCGGGCTCAGGCCCGGACCAGGAGCGCGGCCAGGCCGCGCAGGATGAAGCGCGGCTTCCAGGTCGGCTCCTCGACGAGCTCGAGGCGCGGCAGGCGTTCGAGGATCCGGCGGAAGACGATGTCGAATTCGGCCTTGGCCAGGGGTGCTCCGAGGCAATAGTGGATCCCGGCGCCGAAGGACAGGTACGGGTTCGGGTCGCGATCGAGGACGAGCTCATCGGCCCGGGCGAACGCGTTCGGGTCGCGGTTGGCGGCGGCGAACTGGAGGGCGAGCTCCTGGCCACGGGGGATCCGGGTGCCCTCGATGTCGATGTCCTGGAGCACCCAGCGTTCGAACATTGGAGCCGGCGTATCGAAGCGGAGGAGCTCCTCGATCGCCGTCGGGAGGAGGTCGTGGTCGGCCCGCAGGGCCGCCAGCGCGGCGGGCTCGCGGAAGAGCGCATACCACGAGTTGGCCGCGCCATTGACCGAGGCCTCGTGGCCGGCGTTCAGGAGCAGGATCGCCGTGCCCACCAGCTCGTCCTCGGTCAGCCGGTCGCCGGCCTCCGCGACGAGCGCCAGCTCGCTCAGCAGGTCGCCGGTCGGCCGCCGCCGGCGCTCCCTGGCCAGGTCCCGGAGGTAGGCCTCGAACTCGCTCCCGGCGGCGACCGCCCGGGCCCGGTCCTCAGCGCTCGGGTTCAGCTCGAAGACCAGGGTCATATCGCCCGACCAGGGCCGGAGCCGGGCCCGGTCTGCCTCGGGGATCCCGAGCAGCTCGCTGATCACCGCCACCGGCAGCAGCTCGAGCAGGTCGGCGATCAGGTCGAATTCGCCGAGCGCCCGGGCGTCGTCGACGAGGCCGGTTGCGATCTCGTCGATGCGGGGTCGCAACCGTTCGACCGTGCGCGGCGTGAAGGCCGCGCTGACGAGCCGGCGCAGGCGGGTGTGGTCGGGCGGCTCCTGGTCGATCATCTGGATGTCGAGCAGGCGCCAGAAGGAAGCTTCGTCGGCGGGCGGGTCGGGCCGGCCCCATTCGGCATCGGTCGCCACGTGGTGATAGCTCCGGCCGAGCCGCCGATCGCGCAGGAGCGCATTGACCAGGGCGTGGCGGCTGACCAGCCACTGCTCGGTTCGTTCGTCGTAGATCGCTGCCGGTCCCGCCCGCAGCCGGGCCAGGGCGGGGTACGGGTCGGCGACGAAGGCCGGGCTCCAGGGGTCGTAACCGATCTCCCGGAGCGAGATCGCCGGGTACTCGCGCATAGGCGCTAGCTGGTCGCTTCCCGTTCGTACGGCCTGCCGTCGGCGGCCGGCGGAATGCTCCGGCCGATCAGGCCCGCCACGACGATGATCGTCACGACATACGGCAGCGCGTCCCAGAACTGGCCGGGAATGGCGCCCAGCAGGCGGCCGAGTTCACCAGCCGGCGGGGCGAACGTGATCGACTGCGAGACCGCCACCGACGAGGCGAACAGCAGGGCTGCCCCGAACGCTCCCAGGGGCGTCCAGCGGCCGATGATCATGGCTGCGAGGCCGATGAAGCCGCGCCCGGCGGTCATTCCCTCCTGGAACGAATTCGTGAGCTCCATGCTCAGCGCCGCGCCACCCAGGCCGGCCAGCAGGCCGGCCAGGACGACGTTCCGGTAGCGCACCCGGATGACGTCGATGCCAACCGTCTCGGCTGCCTGGGGATGCTCCCCGACGGCACGGGTGCGCAGGCCCCAGCGCGAGCGGAACAGCAGGATCTGGAGGACCACGACGATCACCAGGACCGACATGGTGATCGGACCCTGGTTGAGGAACATGTTGAACAGCCAGCCGACAAGCGGCAGGTTGACCAGGGCCGCCGGCGGCACGAATGCGCTGAACGCACCGGCACTCGTCGGCGAGCTCTTCGAGATGAGCTCGTTGAGGTAGCCGGTCACGCCGAACGCGGCAATGTTCACGATCGTGCCGCTGATGATCTGGTCGGCCCGGACGCTGATCGACAGCCAGGCGTGGAGGAGCGACACGAGCATCGCCGAGCCCAGGGCCGCGACGAACGCGATGAGCAGGACCGGGGTGACCCCGAAGAACGGCGAGGGGGTGGCCGGCAGCACCGGCAGGAGAGCCACGCCGACGACCCAACCGACGAACGCGGCGACGAGCATCGTCCCCTCGATCCCGATATTGACCACCCCGGACCGCTCACAGACGACGCCGCACAGCGCGGCCAGCGTCAGCGGGCAGGCCACCCGGAGCATGATCGGAGCCACGATCGGGAGGACCGCGACGAGATAGCCAAGGAGCTGGAAGAGGAGGCCCGCGACAGGGATCCCGTACAGCCCGTTGATGAGTCCGTCCATCACAGGCCCGCCACGTCGTTGCCGCCGTATGTCCCGGTGAAGGTCGGCGTCGGATCGATCGCGGCCGGCGTCCCGCGCAGGTGCAGGACGCGCCGCAGGACTGGCGCCGCGACGAGGAACAGGAGGACCGTCGCCTGCAGCACGTCGACGAGTTGCGCCGGGATCCCGGCGCTGATCTGCATCAGTGGCGCGCCCGCCCGCATCCCACCGAACAACAGGGAGGCAAACAGGATCCCGACGGGATTGGACCGGCCCAGGAGCGCCACCGCAATCGAGTCGAAGCCGACGGTCGTGCCGTATGAGCTCGTCAGGTGATGCTGGAGACCGAGCGTGTCACCCGCCCCGGCGAGCCCCGAAAGCAGCCCGGCTAGCGACATGATTACGACGATCAGGAGGCGCGGGTGCATCCCGGCGTAGCGCGCAGCGTCGGAGTTCGCGCCGACCGTCCTGACCTCGAATCCGAAGGTCGTCCGGTAGAGCAGCCAGGCCACCACCCCGACCGCCGCGAACGCGATGAACAGGCCAAGGTGGGCGTCCCGGCCGAAGATGATCGGAAGCGCCGCGTTGCCGACATCCGGAGTGATCGGGGAGGGCGCGCCGGGAACATTGAGCGGGCCGCTGACGATCCCGGCGAGGAGGCTGATCGCCACGTAGTTGAGCATGATCGTGGTGACCACTTCGTGCGCCCCCGAGAGGGCCTTGAGGATGCCCGGGATGAATCCCCAGGCTGCGCCAGCCAGCATCCCGCCGGCGAGTGCCAGCGGGATTGCGATGAAGCTTGGCTGGGAGCTCACCGCGATGCCGGTCGCGACCGCTCCGAGCGCGCCCATCAGGAATTGGCCCTGCGCTCCGATGTTGAACAGGCCGGCCTTGAAGCCAAGCCCGACTGACAGACCGGCGAGCAGGAGTGGCGCCGTGGCGACGAGCGTGCTGACGATCGCATTGAGATCCGGCGGGAAGCCGATCGCGCCCTGGGCGAGCGCGGCGTATGCCCGGAACGGCAGGAGCGGATCGAAGGCCTGGCCGGGAATGAGTAGTTCGGACGCCAGGATGATGACGGCCCCCACGACCAGGGCGAGCACGATTGAAATGAGCGGCAACGCGACGACGCTCCAGGACCGCCGGACGAACCCGGGCCGGCCGTCCCCGGCACGGGCCGGCGCGCCACTCATGCCGGCACCTGCTCGACCCCGGCGGCCGCCCGGCCGCCGGTCGCCATCAGCAGGCCGATCGCGTTCTTGTCGGCCGTCGGCCCGTCGACGACGGCCACGATCTCGCCGCGATACATGACCGCGATGCGGTCGGACAGCTCGAGGATCTCGTCGAGCTCGGCTGACACGAGCAGGACGGCCGTCCCGGCGTCGCGCTTGGCGATCGTCCGGCGGTGGATGAACTCGATACTGCCCACGTCGAGGCCGCGGGTCGGCTGGTCGAGGACGAGCAACCGGAGGTCGCGGCCGAACTCGCGGCCGACGACCACCTTTTGCTGGTTGCCTCCCGACAGCGTGCTCATCTGAGCGTGGACCGAGGGGGTCCGGATGTCGAACGCGGCGACTGTCTCCTTGGCGGCCGTTTCGATTGCCGCATCGTTGCGCAGGATGCCCCGGGCGAAGGGTGAACGGTAATAGCTCGTGAGGACGAGGTTGTCCGAGACGTCGAAGGGCAGCACCAGCCCGAACCGGTGCCGGTCGGCAGGCACGAACGCCACGCCCGCCTCGTTGAGCTGTCTCGGGCTATGGCCGGTCACGTCGTGGCCGGCGAGCGTGATCCGGCCTGCGGCTGGCCGGCGCAGTCCGATGAGCGCCTCGACGAGCTCATCCTGGCCGTTGCCGGCGACCCCCGCGATGCCCAGGATCTCGCCGGCCCGGACGTCAAGGTCGATGCCCCGGACGACCTCCGAGCCGCGATCGTCGGCGACCCGCAGACCTTCGATCCGAAGGGCGACCTCGGCCGGGTGAGACGCGCCCCGGTCGACCGTGAGCTGGACTTCGCGCCCGACCATGAGCTCGGCGAGGTCGTCCTCGTTCGTCTCGGATGGGATCCGCGAGCCGACGACCCGGCCGCGCCGGATGACCGTAATCCGGTCGGCGATCTCGAGGACCTCGTACAGCTTGTGGCTGATGAACACGATGCTGTGGCCCTCGGCGGCAAGCCGTCGGAGGACCGCGAAGATCTCCTCGGTCTCCTGCGGCGTCAGGACGGCCGTCGGCTCGTCGAGGACCAGGATGCGCGCCTGGCGGTAGAGGGCCTTGAGGATCTCCACCCGTTGCTGCCAGCCAACCGACAGGGTCGAGACCCGGGCGTCGGGCTCGATCTCGAAGTGGAATCGCCGGCCCAGCTCAAGGATCCGCCGGCGAGCTTCGCGCCGGTCGAGGAAGACAGGATTGGCCATCGTTTCTTCGCCGAGGAGGATGTTCTCCGCGACGCTCAGGACGGGGACGAGCATGAAGTGCTGGTGGACCATGCTGATGCCACGGGCGATGGCGTCGGATGGCCCGGTGATCGTGACCGGGCGCCCATCGAGGAGGATCTCGCCCTCGTCCGGGCGGGCGAGGCCGTAAAGGATATTCATCAGGGTGGTCTTCCCGGCGCCGTTCTCGCCGAGCAGGGCGTGGATCTCCCCGGGGCGGACTTCGAGATCGATGTGGTCGTTGGCCACGACCCCGGGATAGCGCTTGGTAATGCCACGCATCTCGAGCGCCGGCGCGGGAGGGCTCGCGGTCTCGATCGTCATGCGGGCCTCGTCGAGATTGGTCGCGGAACATGGACGTGCCGGCCGGCCACGATGGCGCGGCCGGCACGTTGCCTAGTCGGGGTCGGCCGCCTAGGAGCTTGGGGACGGAGCTGGGGTGGCCAGGGAGCCGCACGGCGTGGGGCACGTCTTGAGTGGCGTGCCGGCCTTCATCGCGGCCAGGGCGGCGGCCAGCTTCGACTGCAGGTCTGAGCTGATCAGGCTGGTCTTGTCGTGGAAGTCCGAGATGCCGATGCCATCGTTGGCTGCGTTCCACAGATTATCGCCAGCGACGGCAGTTCCGGCTGCGATCGCCTTGATCGTGGCTTCGACCGTGGCGGTGAGATGCTTCTCGGCGCTGGTGACGATGCACTTGTCGGCGTTCGGGTAGGACAGGAACTGGTCGACGTCAACGCCGATGCCATAGATGCCCGCGCTGCAGGCGGCGTCGAGGATGCCGTTGCCGGTCTTGCCGGCGACCTGGAACAGGACATCCGGTTTGTTCTGGCCGATGAACTGCTGGCCGAAGTTCGTGCCAGTCACCGGGTCATTGAACGCCTTGTTCGAGAAGTCGTTCGTGACGTAGGCGGTGAACACCTTGATGCTCGGGTTGATCGACTGGGCGCCGAGGGCAAAGCCCTGGATATATCGGATACACGGCCCGCACAGGCTCGTGCCGCCGATCGCCCCGATGATCCCGGTCTTGCTCACCGATGCGGCGACCATCCCGGCGAGGTAGCCGGCCTGGTCTTCCTGGTACTCGAGCGAGATGTAGTTCGGGACGGCCGTNNCAGATCGGCGACTGGTCGACGCCGATGAACCAGACCGTTGGATTCAGGTGCGCCTCGCACGTCGTCGCCGTCGCATTGTTGAACCCCGGGGTGACGATGATGTCGAAGCCCTGATCGACGAACGCCTGGATGTCCTTGATGTACTCGGAGGAGTCCTTGGGAACGACGGACGACGGAGCCGTGGCCTTGAGGTCGGTGGCACCGGCCTGGGCGCCCTTGAACGTGTATTCGTTGTAGTTCTTGTCGTCAAGCGTTCCGATGTCGGTCGCCACACCGATCTTGGCCTTGCTCCAGTCCGTCGGCGCGGTATGAGCCGGGCCGGCGGCGGCACCTGCACATGGGTCGGGGGCTGCCGATGCGGCGGCAGACGTACCCGGGCTCGAAGTCGAGCTACAGGCGGAAACCAGGAGCGCGACACTCGCGATCAAGGTCACGCCCAAGCGGCGCTTGTGCATTCTTCCTCCTCCATGCGGCGAGCGGGTACCCGGGATTTGGACCAGCCTCGCCACGATCAGCCCGGCACGTAGGCCACGGGTCGAGTCGCATCGTAGTCGAGCCAGCACCATCGAATCAAGCAGGCGGTTGTCGTCAGGGCGTCTTGCCGTCGACCACGACGTCGGGCCGGATCGACCCGTCGGCCAGGCCCCGCAGCGTCGCGTCGAGGCGCGTCTGGATCGTGGCCGTGATATCGCTCGCGAGCTGGTGGCCGGGCGCCAGCAGGACCCCGCCCGAGGCCACATCGTCGGTGTGGAAGCCGGGCGTGAACGAGCCGCCGGCCAGGCGCAGGAGCGCCGCCGTCAGCGCTCCGCCGACATCCTTCATCGCGCTCGAGACGAGGCAGGCCGATGCCTTGGGCAGGCTCAACGCCTGATCGTTGTCGGAGCCGATCGCCAGCACTCCTGCCTTGCAGGCCGCCAGCAGCGCGCCGTCACCGGTCGGGCTGCCGGTCGAGAAGATCACGTCCGCGCCCTTGGCGATCATGCCCTTCGCGGCGGCACCGCCCTGGGCCGGATCCGTGAACGAGTCGGTGTAGGCGAACTCGACCGTCGTCCCGGGCACGGACTCTGCCGCGCCGTGCAGGAAGCCCTCGACCGAGCTCTCGACCTGGGGTACGAGCAGGAGGCCACCGACGACACCCACGTTGTGGCTCCGGCTGAGCAACGCAGCCAGGGTGCCGGCCAGGTAGCCCTGCTGGTCTTCGGCAAAGAAGAGGCTCTCGCCATTGACCGCCCACGACCCGTCGTGGGTCGGTCCTGGCGCCGTATCGACGCCGATGAACTTGACCCCCGGATGGCTCAGCGCCACATCGCCCAGCGAGTCGCCGAGCGACTGGCCGACCCCGATCACGACGTCGTAGCCGCCGTCGGCATAGCCCTTGATGTCGGCCGCCGCGTCAGCGACGGACTTGGTGGCGACCCCGTCGGTCTGGAAGCAGGTGGGTGCGGCTGCCGCCGCTGCCGCCAGGCCGGCCACCGTCGACTGGTTGTAGGCGTTGTCGGTCAGGCTGCCGGGCGCCGCCACCAGGCCGACCCGCAGCTCGTGCGCGCAGACAATCGGCGATGGCGCGGCACTGGCCGGCTGTCCCAGGGAGGGCAGAGTGCTGCTGTCGACGGGCACCGACGACGGCGGAGAGCTGGCCCCCGAATCGGTCGGCACCGCCGGCGAGCAGGCGGCGGCCAGGCTGACCAGAGCGGCCACGGCCAGGGCCCGGATGACGTGGGAGCGCACCGCCGAATCCTGACGCCGATCGAGCGGGAGGGCAAACCCCGGTTGGGGGACGATCAGCCCGACTGCGCGGCGCCCAGCCCGGGGGCCGAGCGGGCCAGGTCCTGGAGCCAGTTGTCGCGGCCGAGAAGAGCCGACAGGTCGACTGCCGCGGCATCCATCTTGCGCAGCTCCTCGGTCGAGTTGGGCCGCCCCAGGAGGTAGCCCTGGCCAGCCGTGATCTCGAGCTGGCGGACCACCCGGAGCTGCTCGGGGGTCTCGATTCCTTCAGCGATCACCCATGCCCCCCAGCGCCGGGCGAGCTCCTGGAGCGAGCCGACGACCGCCAGCGACGTCTCGTACAGGGCGCCTTCCTGGACCAGCGACATGTCGATCTTGACGATGTCGAACTGGATCTGGCTGAGCAACCGAAGGCCGGCGTTGCCGGCGCCCACGTCGTCGGCGGCGACCCGGAAGCCGGCGGCCCGGCAGGCGGCGACATTGCGCTTCAGGCGCTCCATCTCCTCGATCGACTCGCGCTCAGTGACCTCGATCACGACCCGGCCCGGCTCGAGGCCGGCGCGATGGAGGGTGCGCACGAGGAGGGGCGGGCTGAAGTCGGGCAGCTCGAGGGTCCGGGGCGAGACGTTGATCGTGATCATTGCCTCGCGGGGCAGGTCAGCCGAGCCGACCGCGACGGCCTCGATGCAGGCGTAGTCGAGCTCGACGGTCCGACCGGCCCGCTCGGCGGCGATGAACATCGCGCTCGGGTCGGGGAAGCCCGACTCCGGCATCGGCCGGACGAGGCCCTCGTAGCCAATGACCTTGCCGTTGCGCAGGTCGACGATCGGCTGGAAGACGGGCCGGAGGAGCTTGTTGGTGACAGTCTCAGCGATCGCGGCCGAGGCTTCGGCTGCCGAGGTCAGGACACCCGGCGCCCGATGGCGGGCGGGGTCGAAGGTTTCGACCGCCGTCCGGCCGTGGCGCTTGGCCGAGGCCATCGCCGCCTCCGCCTGGGCGATCAGGTGGCGCCGATCGGTGGCCAATGCCGGGCAGGCCGAAACGCCGGCCGAGAACGAGATTCCGTCCCGACCCGAGGCGCCACGGTTCGGCTCGAGCGCCACGGCCAGGAGACGTCGGGCGAAGATCTCGCCGCCGTCGGCGTCGGTGTGGGGGAGCAGGATGGCGAAGCCGTCGGCTCCCGTCCGGAAGGCCCGGTCGGGGGAGCGCATCGTGCTCTGGATCAGCTCGGCGAAGCTGGCCAGGATTCCGTCACCGGCCTCGTGGCCGATGCGGTCGTTGGTCGCCTTGAAGTCGTCCAGGTTGATCGCCACCACCGCCAGCGGGGCGCCGTAGCGGCGGGAGGCGTCGATCTGGCGATCGGCCTCCTCCTGGAAGGCGCGATGGTTGCCGAGGCCGGTGAGCATGTCCCGCAGCGAGTCGACCCGGGCAAGCTGGTAGAGGTCATGAAGCCGGACCCGCGACGACTCGAGCTGCTCGGCCGGCCGAAGGATCTGCTTGGCCATCCAGACCACGAGGGAGAGCAGGACGACGATCGCCAGGCCCAGCAGGGCGAACAGCCCGATCGACGGTGACCCGAAGGCCACCGGGGTCGCCAGCCGGACGTGCCAGTCGGGATGGCTCGGAATGGCGGCGGTGGAGGCGTAGGTGTTGGCCCCGGTTGCGTCGATGGGCACCTGGGCTGTCGTGATCGACGCGCCGCTGGCGTTGGTCAGGGTCAGCGAGGTGCCCGCTTCGAACTGGCCTCCGGCGGCCATGACCAGCGCCGAGAGGGAGATATCGAGGCGGAGCATCCCGATCGGAGCGGCGTCGCTCGTCGTTGCCGACAGCGGTGCGGCGATGCCTACGATCGTGGTGCCGTCGGCCAGGGTCGAGGGGTCGCCCAGGATGACGTCGCCCTGGCCGGCCGAGCCGGTGGCCTGGAGCAGGGGATCGCTGCCGTCCTGGCCCGAGTTGCTGATGACCTTGCCGCTCGTCTCCCGGAACAGGATCACTCCGCCGGCCGAGACGACCTCGACAGCGACCACGCCGTGGGCGCTGTCGGCCGCGACCGGATCGAGGATCGGGCGTGCCTTCGTGACCGCGTTCTTGTCGCCCCGGGCGACGCCGGCCACCACGCTGGCCGAGGCCGACCGGGTGAGCGACGTTTCGATCGCGTCGAGTGACGACGAGATCGAGCCGGCGGCGGTCGCGGCGTCGCGCTGGACCCGGAGCTGCTCGGCTGATCGCTGGCCGTCGAGGGCGGTGGCCAGGAGTGGTGCGCCGACCGCCAGGGGCAGGATCGCCATCGCCAGCAGGGCCAGCGTCAGACGCAGTCGAACAAGCCGGATCGAGCCGGCCCCGATCGGCTGCTCTCCCTCGAGACCGCTGGGCAACGACGACGCTTGGATCGTGGACTCCCACGGAGCGGAATGGTTAGGGTTTGTTATCCCACTCCACGCTCAGCAACGTCCTCACCCGAAGGTCAGGGTAGGTCCCACGCTCGGAAGGGCCGCACCGCGATTCGGTGAAATTGCACTGCCTCGTACTAGGACCGTCCTGGCAGGCCTGTTGTGCGGGGGACTCAGGCTCCGGCGGCCAGCTCCCGGCCGACCGCGAGCACCTCGTCGACCAGGGCGTCAGCGTCGGCCAGGGTCGTGCGCGGGTTGATGAAGCATGGTCGGATTGCAAACCGCCCGTCCACGCGAGTACTGGAGGTCACGACTCGCCCGCGAGCACGGACGCGGAGCAGGACCTTCTCGTTCAGCGCATCGAGTCGTTCCTCGTCCGTCCAGCCCACCGGTCGGAATCGGAAGCAGCAGATCGAGAGGACCGGCTCGGCGAGCAGCTCGAGCTCGTCCGAGGCCTGGGCTCGCTCCGCCACCTTGCGGGCACAGTCGTCGTGGCGGACCACCCGCTCACGCATCCCCTTCGCGCCGATCTCGCGCAGGATCGCCCAGACCGCAAGGCCACGGGCCGGCATGGAGAAGTCCACGCCCCAGTCGGGTGTTCCGACGCCGAGCTCGTCGAACGGCGACCCAAGGTCGCCATCCCCGGAGGTGGAATCGACCAGCCGTTCCCGGTCGTAGTCGCCGGTCTCGATCGTGAACGCGCGGCCGAGGATCCCCTCGTCGCGGACGATCGCCGCGCCGGTGCCAACCGGGGCCGCCATCCACTTGTGGGGGTCGATCGCGAACGAGTCGTAGGTCGCCACGTCGCCATAGCGCTCGCGGACCCGGTCGTCGAGGAGCCCGAATCCGCCATAGGCGCCATCGACGTGCAGCCAGATGCCGCGCTCGTGGGCGATCCGGGCCAGCTCAGCTAGGGGATCGACCCGGCCAGCGTTCACGTCGCCGGCGCAGCCCACGACCGCCACCTGGGTCCGTCCGGCGGCCAGATCTTCATCGAGCGCGGCCTGCAGGAGATCGAGGTCGATCGTGCCGGAGCGATCCACTGGAATCGAGCGCAGGTTGCGGCGGCCCATCCCCAGCACGCCCAGGGCGCGGCCCACGACGTGGTGGGTCTCCGTGCTCGCGTAGACCGTCGGCTCGACCATTCCGTCGATCCCGTCCAGGGAAGGGCGCAGGCCCAGTCGCTCACCAGCATGCTGGCGGGCCGCGCCGATCCCGACCAGGTTGGCCGTCGAGCCGCCCGAGGTGAACGTACCGACACTGGTGGCCGGAAAGCCGAGCAGCTCGATCAGCCAGCGCATCGCCAGGTGGTCCACGAAGTTGCCCGCGGTGGTCCACCAGCGCTGCGCCACCGCGACCGCCTGGGCCAGGTCCGCCGCCGCCGCAACATCGGACGGTCCAGTCGTCACCCAGCCCGAGAATCCCGGGTGACCGATCCGCAGGCCGTTCGCGACGACCAGGTCTGCGAGCTCAGCCAACGTCGCGTCGCGGCCGATGCCGGCCGCCGGCAGCGGCCGATCAAGTGCGGGGCGCCAGCGCGATCGTTCACGGGCTGGATCCGGACCCTCGAACTCGAGGAATCGCTCCAGGGAGGGCAGGATCGCCCGGATTGCCTCGCCCAGCGAGTCGGTCGTCGCGGCATCGCGGCGGCTGTCCATGTCCTCGCAGTGTAGTCGGCCAAGTGCCTGGGACAGCACCGTTCGCCCAGCCTCGGTCGTTGCCCACGATTCGACGCTGGACTTCGCTGCGGGGACTCGCGAGACTGGGCGGGCGACCGCCCGCGTTCGCGGCCAGGTACGCGGAGGAGGACCTAGTTCCATGGTATCCAAGGACCAGGACTTCAACGAAGACGCCTTGTACGACCTGTTTCCGACGGGTGAGGAAGACGGCTACGGGCCCGACCAGGGATTCAACACGTTCGCCGTGATCAACGACGAAAAACTGTTCACGGAAGAGGCCCTCGGGAACCCCGCGATCCGGGCGTTTGTCGACGCTCCGATCGTCGTGACCTTCGCCCAGTTCAAGAGCAGCCACCGGGAGTCGGAGTATTTCGTCCACAAGCCCCATCTGGCCATGACCGGCCAGGTCGAGGGGATCCTGGGTGGCGTCGAGGGCGTCTCGGGCGAGGACCCGCGGACTCCGATCGGTACCTACGTGATCAACCACGAGCAGACCTTGGCGTACCACATCACGCGCACGGTCGTGATCAGTGACGGGACCACGGCCGGCCAGATCATCCACAAGCAACCCGGACCCTAGGCCCGCGCCGGCGCGGCACGGATGACCTGCTCGAGCTGCGGCTCGGCCAACGCCGAAGCGGCCCGGTTCTGCGGCGCGTGCGGTGGACGACTGACGGCGAGCTGTCCCTATTGCACCGCGGACGTGCCCGTCGGGCAGCGTTTCTGTTCCGCCTGCGGCCGGTCGATCCCGGCCGGCACTCCGACGGAGCGCGTGCCAAGCGGCGCCGAGCCGGAACCCTGGCTGCCCTCGGAGCGCCGTCTCGTGTCAGTCCTGTTCGTCGACCTGGAGGACTTTACCCGNNGCGATCATGGCGGTCTGGGGCGCGCCCACGGCCCACGAAGACGATGCCGAGCGAGCGGTCCGGGCGGGTCTCGAGCTCCTTGCGGCAGTCGCCAAGCTGCGCGGGGCGATCCCGGGGCGTCGGCTGAGCGCCCGGGCGGCGGTCGGCACGGGGGAGGCGGCCGTGACGGCGGGCGCCGACGGGCAGGGCATGGTGGCCGGCGACACGGTCAACACCGCGGCCCGCCTGCAGGCGGCCGCCCCGTCCAATGCTGTCCTCGTGGACGACACGACCCGGCGGGTCGTGGGCGATGTGATCGCGTTCAAGCCGGCCGGTCGGATGACCCTCAAAGGCAAGAGCCGGGCGGTCACGACGTGGCGGGCGGTCGCCGTGGCCGGCGAGCGGCCCAAGGGACGGGCGGCCGGCCACGCTGGGCCGTTCGTGGGGCGCGAGATCGAGCTCGCCGAGCTCGTTGCCCTGTTCGGGCGAACGGTGACCGCCCGTCATAGCCGGATCGTGTCGGTGCTGGGGATCGCCGGGATCGGCAAGAGTCGTCTCGCCTGGGAATTTGAGCGCCAGCTCGACTCAAAGCAGGCAGGTCCCGCCGCCATCCATGTCGGCCGCAGTCCCTCGTACGGCGATGGCATCACCTTCGCCCCCCTCGCCGAGATGGTCCGCCGCAGCGCCCGGATTAGCGAGGGGACCGAGAGCGAGGTTGCCCGCCGCCAGCTCGCCGCGACGCTCGTCGAGCTGGTGCCGGACACCGTCGAACGGCGCTGGATCGAGCCGCGCCTGGCAACCCTGCTGTCACCCGGCTCGGATGTCGAGTTCGAACGCGACGAGCTCTTCGCCGCCTGGCGACGATTCTTCGAGAACGTCGCGGCGTGGGCGCCGACCGTCCTGATCTTCGAGGATCTTCAATGGGCCGATCCCGCCCTGCTCGACTTCATCGATCACCTGGCGATGTGGTCACGTTCGCACCCGATCCTGATCGTGACCCTCGCCCGGCCCGAGCTCCTCGACCGACGCCCGACCTGGGGCGTCGGTCACCGTAGCTTCACCGCCATCCAGCTCGAGGCGCTTCCGGACAGCCAGATGGCGATGCTGTTGCTCGGTCTCGCGCCTGGGCTCCCGGCCGAGGCTGTCCGCCGGATCATCGAGCGCGCCGGCGGCGTTCCGCTGTACGGCGTCGAAGTCCTCAGGATGCTGGTCGATCGGGGCGCCGGGGATGCGCCAGACCCGGGCGCCGAGCTGCTTGGCACGCTCAAGGAGCTCCAAATCCCCGATTCCCTGCGTTCGCTCGTCTCGGCCCGGATCGATGCGCTGCCGCCGGCCGAGCGGAGCATGCTCCTGTCGGCATCCGTCCTCGGCAACCGGTTCCACCCGGACGTCCTCGGCGCGATCAGCGGGCTCGAGGCGAACGAGGCTCGGGCTCGAATCGGGTCCCTTGTCCGACGGGAGCTAGTGACCCTCGACGACGACCTGCGTTCACCCGGCCGCGGCCAGGTCGCCTTTGTCCAGGACGTCGTCCGTGATGTCGCCTACAGCACGGTCTCGCTGCACGACCGGCGGACCCTCCACCTGGCGGCGGCCGACCACGTGGAGGCGCTCCGCGACGACGAGCTGGTCGAGGCGGTGGCCGAACATCTTGTCGCTGCCCACGCTGCCGGGCCGGAGCATGCCGATGCCCCGGCGGTTGCCCGCCGGGCCGTGGGCGCTCTTCGCCTGTCGGCGGGCAGGGCCTTGGCCCTGCGCGTCCCGAGCCAGTCCCTGAGCTATCTCGAGCGCGCCATCGCCCTGGTGGACGACGCCGAGATGCGAGCCACCCTATGGCAGGAGGCAGCGACCGCTGCGCGGGCGGCACCCCGCTTTGAATTGGCCGAGGCCTTCCTGCGGCAGCTTGGCGACTGGCAGCAGGCGGCCGGCAGGCGTCACGACGCGGCTAGGACGACCGCCGAGCTGGCCAGCCTCCTGCTGGCGACCGAGCGCCATGGCTCCGCCCTGGGCGACCTCGAAGCCGCGCTGGACGGCGTCAAGGACCTGGCGGCGGACGCGTCCACCGTCGAGTTGAGCGGGCAGCTCGCCCGAGCCCATGTCCTCGTCGGGCATGATCAGCTGGCCCTGGATTGGGCGAATCGGACGCTCGATACCAGTCGGGACCTTGGCCTGCCGGCCATTGCCATCGACGCCCGGATCACCCGTGGGACCGCCCTGATCCGACTGGGCGACGAGCCAGCCGGCCTGGCCGACCTGCATGCCGCGATCGACGAGGCGCAGGGCCTGGGCCACATCGGCGCCGAGCTGCGGGCCAGGAACAACCTGGCTTGGTTGCTGGCGTCCGATGACCCCCAGGCGACCCTGTCCACGGCTCGCGACGGCCTGGCCCTGGCCACCCGGATGGGGGTCGGCGACATGGCCCTCCAGCTCGCCGAGGTCGTCACCACGGTGGCGATCGACACGGGCGACTGGGACACGGCCCTGGCCGTGCTCGACGATGTTCGGGATCGGCCGCAGGCTCCCGTCCACCGGGTTGAATTCGCGGTCAATGAGGCGCGGCTGCGTGCATTGCGGGGCGATCTGACGGCCGGGTCCGTGCTCGATGGGCTGGACCCGCTCGATCCTGACATGGACGTTCAGATCGGCGCGGCCATCGACGAGGCGCGGGCGTGGATTGCCTTCACCGGCGGCCACTGGGAGCAAGCCCGGGAGCTGGCCGAGGCAGCTGCCGGCAGGTCGCTCGGCGCTGAGCGACATGCCGCCCTCGTCCTCGCGACGCGAGCGGCATTGTGGCAGAACGATCAGGCTCGGGTGGCGTCATCGATTCTCCGGCTGGAGCAGATGGCCATGCACGGCCGGGCGGTCGAGGCGGCCGAGCTGACCCTGCGAGCGGGCGCGGCGGCGCTCGCCGGCGATGAGGCGGCGGCCCAGCTGTACGAGGCGGCGATCGCGTCCTGGCGCGCCCTCCGCCTGCCCCTCGACCTTGCGCTGTGCCTCACCGAGCGGGGGCGGCTGCTGTCGGCCGGACGGCGTCCCTCCCGTGGCCCCGGCAGCGGCGCCGAGGCAAAGGCGATCCTGACCGATCTCGGTGCCGCCGGGATCCTCCGAGCACTACGACTGGCGGGGCCCCGGCGCCCTAGCTGAAGGGCGCTTGCCGCGCCGCCTCGCGGCGGTCACGATGCGGAAGCACAGAAGGCACGCTGGACCGCGCCAGGGATCCGAAGCGCGCGGAACGGAGGGATCGACCTGCCGCTCTTCATGGACCGTCATGACCTACCCGGCGCAACCGCAGAGCAAGTTGCGCAAGCCCATCTGAGTGATCTTCAGATGGAGGCCAAATACGGCGTGCAGTTCCTCGCCTACTGGTTCGATGCCGATAACGGTGAGGTGTTCTGTCTCGCTAAGGCGCCCAGACCTGAGGACATGCAGGCTGTCCACCGGGAAGCCCATGGTCTGATTCCCAACGAGATCATCAGCGTCTCTGAGGACAACGTCTTCCGGTTTCTGGGAAAGATCAACGATCCCGTCGACCACACCCAAGCCACGAGTGCCTTCCGAACGATCGTCTTCACGGACCTCAAAGGCTCGACGTCGCTGCTTCAGGAGGTCGGCGAGTCAGCGTATATGGTCTTGCTCGCCGAGCACGACCTGATCCTTCGGCGTGCTCTCGTGGCCTCGCGAGGACGCGAGGTGAAGCACACCGGCGACGGGATCATGGCGTCGTTCGACGACGTCGCCCATGCCCTGGAGTGCGCCGCCGCGATCCAGGACGGGTTCGACGCCTGGACCCCTAAGGTCGGAACGCCGGAGCTTCGCGTCCGGATCGGCATGGCCGCCGGCGAACCTGTCGATCACAACGACGACATGTTCGGATCGACGGTAAACCTTGCCAGTCGGATCTGTGATGCCGCCGACGCGGGACACGTCCTCGTGTCCGAGCTCGTCCATGATCTCGGTATCAAGAGGGGCTTCTCCTTCCATGAGGCCGAAGAGCGCGTACTGAGAGGTTTCCCCGGCCCGACCGTTGTCTTCGAACTTCTGCGAACACCCAGTTGAGAAGTCGCCGGTCGGAGTTCGAGCGCGGACTGACGCAGGGAAGGCGACTTGAGCTCAACTCCATTCTTGACAGTGCGTGAGGACGAGCAGCGGAGGGCCCTCGACGTCCTCGTCCTGGCATTCGCCGCCGACCCAGTCGAGCGGTGGCTGTATCCGGAAGCGTGCCAGTATCTGACCCACTTCCCCGAATTCCTGGCGGCGTTCGGGGGCAAGGCGTTCGCTCACGAGACCGTCTGGCAGCTCGGCGAGTTTTCGGCCGTCGCGCTATGGCTGCCTCCACGTGTGGACGTGGACGGCGACGCCATCGTCGCCGTGCTCACGGAGACCGTCGCGCCCGCGAAGCACGAGGACACCTTTTCCGTGCTCAGCCAAATGGATGACGCACACCCGAAATTCCCGCATTGGTACCTGGCATGGTTCGGCGTCGACGTTGCCGTGCAGGGAATGGGCCTCGGCGGCGAATTGATGAAGCATTGCATCACGATCGTCGACAAGGATCATCTGCCGGTGTATCTCGACACCCCGAATCCCAGGAGCATCGCGTTCTATCAACGTTACGGATTCGAGGTCACGGGCCAGGCGCAGGCTGGAGCATGCCCACCCGTCGTTTCCATGCTGCGGGCCGCGCGGTAGAGCCGCCTTCTCAGCCAGCGGTAGTGGAGCTCGAGGACGAGCGGCGTCCGATCCGGGGTCGGCGTCGGTGGGACGTGCAGCAGGTACGGCCGGTCCAGAGTCCCGTGGACCATCGCGATGGTGTGGCTGCCGGTCGATGACACGATCCCATTCTCGTTGACAAGGCGGTCGGCGGGCTCGCCCGTCGGTCGCGGGGCACGCTGGTCGGGCGCCCGGCTACCATGGCCCTCCCGATGACGATCGCCCCGAACGACTTCACGCAGCTCTACCTGTCAATAGCTGGGAGTTCACGCAGGGACTGACGAAATCGTGACGTCACGCTTCCAGAAACTGGTCGCAATCGCCGGAGAGATGGGGCCCACAACGCCGACCTGTGCCGGGTCGTCAGCCGGGCCATACTGGCTGTCCAGGCACGTCGATCAGGGAGAGTCCTTCATGTCAACGGAGCAGAACAAGGCCGTCGTCCGCCGGTTCATGACCGAGGTCCTAGAAGGACACGACTTGGCCGTGCTCGACGAGCTGGCGGCCACGAACTACGTGAACACCGCGATGGGGGGTGCCGACCTCGCCGGCTTCAAGGGGATCCTGGGCGCGATGGCTGCTGCAGTCTCCGGCATGCGCTTCACCATCCAGGACCTGGTGGCCGACGGGGATGTGGTGGTCGCTCGATTCACCAGCGAGGTCACCCGTCCCAGTGGGGAGAAGGTCACAGCCCAAGGTCTTACCTTCTACCGTCTCGCCGATGGCAAGATCGTCGAAGACGACCCGTTCACGAGGCCCGATCTTGGGCAGCTCCTCGGCATGGCGCCGCCGGCCCCCTGATAGAAGGGCACGACGAGGCGCTCGCCCGTCTTCGGGGGCGCCCGGAGGCGGCGATCGGTCGGTTCTCGTCCTGAACATCCGTCCCGACGCGTCCGGCGGACCTAGCGGGCCTCGACGTAGGACCTCGTGATGATGAAGGGACCGAACGGCACCGGTCCTGGCAGCCCGAAGAGGTCCGTCAGGAATGTTGACGAGGCGTGCTTGTCGCGCGAATAGACGATCGTGTGGTTGAGCTTGATCGTCATGGCTTCGGCAGCGTACCAGCCGTGGGTGGCCTCGACCACCTCCGGCCGCCCGGGTCACTGCCGGGCCACCCGGCTACCATTGACCTCCCGTGACGACCCTCGCTCCGAACGATTTCACCCAGCTCCACGTGTCAATAGGTGGGAGTTCACGCACGCCGGCCTGAGCTCTGGGCGGAGCATGGGAACTGAGCGTTCGGCACTGTCACCGAGCGCGCCGGCAGGAAACGAACGTGAAGGCTCCAAGCATCGGATCCGTGAGCCGACGCTCGACAGCGAGTGCAGCGAACTCTCGCAGTAGATTGTCATCCGTGACGCACTCGATAATGCTATCGACGTCGGAGGGCCGTGCCCGGAACGAAACTGTGTTCCGGTTGCCTGAGACGATGGCGAGATGAGCGACGATGCTCGGGCTCTCGAGATCGACGGCATCTCGAAGCGCTACGGTGATGTGGTCGCCGTGCACGATCTCTCCCTGGACGTCTCGGCAGGGGAGCTGTTCGGGTTCGTCGGGCGCAACGGCGCCGGCAAGACCACGACGATGCGCATCGCGCTGGGCGTCCTCGCGCCTGATGCCGGCGTCGTACGCTGGCTGGGCGTGCCCCTGACGTTCGAGGCCCGACGCCGCATCGGCTACATGCCCGAAGAACGCGGCCTGTATCCCAAGATGCACGTGGCGGAGCAACTCGCGTACCTCGGCGAGCTGCACGGCATGACGGGCGCGGAAGCCCGGGAGGCCGCGCTCGGCTGGCTGGACCGGTTCGGTCTCGCCGACCGGCGCGACGCCGAACTGCAGGCGCTGAGCCTCGGCAACCAGCAGCGGGTCCAGCTGGCTGCGGCACTCGTCTTCGCCCCCGACGTCCTCGTGCTCGACGAACCGTTCGCCGGGCTCGATCCGGTCGCCGTCGACGTGATGGCGGGCGTGCTCCGTGAACGGGCGGACGCCGGAGTCCCGGTCATCTTCTCGAGCCACGAGCTCGAGCTTGTCGAGCGGCTGTGCGACCGGGTGGGCATCATCGACCGCGGCCGGATGGTCGCCTCCGGCACCGTGCGCCAACTCCGAACCGGGGGGCAGGAACGCCGCTGGATCGACGTCCCCATGGCCCCGGCCAGCTGGGACGCCGGCGTGCCGGGCGTCCGGCTCGTGCAGGCTGACGGCACGCGGCGGCTCTTCGAGCTGGCTCCAGGCGTCGACGACCAGGCGCTGCTCCGGGCCGGGTTGGCAACCGGACCCGTGCGCGAGTTCGAGCGCGTCGAGCCCACCCTCGGCGAGATCTTCCGGTCCGTCATCGAGGAGGCAGCGGCATGAACGCCCGGTCTCCTGGTCTGGGCGGAACGCATCGCCTGCCGACCACCGTCCTCGTCGCTCGGCGCGAGGCCCTCATGCGACTGCGCTCGAGGGTCTTCATTGGCGGCACGACCGTGATGACGGTCCTCGTCGTGGTCGGCATCGTGGCAGCGTCGCTGCTCGCCGGCAAGACCGCGCCGGTGCGGGTCGGCTTCAGTGGCGGGTCGCAGGCGCTCGAGCAGACGTTCACGGCAACTGCCGCGTCCCTGGGGGCCAGCGTCACCGTCAGCGATATCGCCGACGTCACCGCGGGGACGGCCCAGGTGACGGCGGGCACGCTCGACGTGCTCGTGACCGGGTCGGCGACCGCACCGACGGCCGTGGCGAAGGCTGCGATCGCATCGAACGTCGAGTCCGCCCTATCGCTGGCTGCGGAGGCGGCACGCCTCTCCGACGCTGGCCTCTCACCGGCGGCGGTCACCTCGGCCATGGCCCTGGTCCCGGTCCAGCTTCAGCAGTCCCCCAAAGGCAAGGACAACGAGAACTTGTTCGCCGGCCTGGCCGTCGGCATCCTCCTCTGGATCGCGCTCGGGATCTACGGCAGTCAGGTGGCTCAGGGCGTGGTCGAGGAGAAGGCGACCCGGATCATGGAGATCCTGCTCGCCACGATCCAGCCGAGCCGCTTGCTCGCGGGCAAGGTCATCGGGATCGGGCTCGTCGGCCTCCTGCAGCTCACGATCGTGGGCACGGCCGTGCTCGTCGCGGTCCACGTGACCAATGTCGCCGAGATCCCGGCCCTCGGCGTGGCCTCGATCCTGGGCGATCTCTTCTGGTTCCTGCTCGGTTTCCTCTTCTACGCCACCGCCTACGCCGCGGTCGCCTCCCTCGTCTCGCGCCAGGAGGAGGTCCAGAGCGCTATCGCCCCGATCTCGATCTTCCAGATCGTCGGGTACCTGCTGGTGTACGCCGCGCTGCCGGATCCGACAGGCCCCCTGGCCACGGTTGGCTCGTTGCTTCCGCCGTTCGCCCCCATCCTCATGGCGGTGCGAATGGCGGCCAGCGACGTGCCGTCCTGGCAGGTCGGCCTGGCAATTGCGCTGATCGTCCCCAGCATCGTCGGCCTGACCTGGCTGGCCGGCCGCATGTACAGCAACGCCGCGCTCCACCTCGGCACACGGGTGCGGTTCATGAAGGCGTTCCGTGGGTAACGCTCGTGGGTAGGTACAGCATGTTCGCGCCCTATCGGGCTACATTCGGAGGAACCAGGCGATGTCTCGTAATCCGATCGCGATCCTGCTGGCGGTGGTCTCCGCGATCCTCATCGTGTTCGGTCGGGTCAACCGCGCCCGCTGGTGGGGCAACTGGGTCTTTGGCGCCGGAATCGTTGTCCTCGTGGTCGCAGGCGCCGTCGCCCTCCTTGCGGGGCCCTGATCCAACCGATCCCCCTCTTCGGCGCCGGGACCGGCGACCGGCGACGCCACGCCTGGGCACATGGCGGCGCTACATGGAGGCGCTCGGTGGGTAACGCATGTGAGTAGGTACAGTATGTTCCGGCCCTGTCCAGCCGCAGCGATCAGAGGAGGAATCAGATGCCCCCTCGTGTGAAGGCCCATCCATATTTGACCCTGATGGCGGTGGTCTCCGCGATCCTCATCGTGATCGGCCGCGTCAACAACGACATCTGGTGGGGCGACTGGGTCTTTGTCGCCGGAATCGCGGTGCTCGTGGTTGCGGGCGCCCTCTTTCTCCTCCCGACAAAGAGGTGATCGAACCCATCAGCTGCGCCCAAACCCGCCTGAGCACCTAACCTCGCACCCTCCCGTTTGGGCTACGCTTCCGCTTCACCACGCCGTCGAAGTCCAAGGTTCTTCGTGTCCCAACCGCACATCGCCCCGAACGACTTCACGCAGCTCCACCTGTCAATAGCTCCGAGTTTGCGCACAGATCCGTGAGTCAAGGCGCGCCGAGCTCCTGAGAGGCGGAAGCGCCCACCCGATCCGCGTCAATCGCGCGGCCGCCCCACGATTGCCCGGCCGTTGCTCTCGACTAGTCTTCTGCCGATGAACACGCGTGCCCTTGATCTTCGCCGTGCCCTCAGGTTGTCCGCCCTGAGCATCGCCTGGAGCGGTGCTGCCGGCTCGATCGCGGTGTACGCGGCGTTGGTCAGCGGCAGCCTGTCACTTCTCGGCTTCGGCGCGGACGCCGTCATTGACGCAGTAGCGTCGGTGGTGCTGGTCTGGCGCTTCATGGTGGAAGCGCGACAGCCGCACCGGGCGGAGAGGGTCGAGCGCGCCGCCGAGCGAGTGGTTGGGCTCGCGCTCATCGCGCTGGCGCTGTACCTGGCCTTTGGCGCCGTCCGAGCCCTGGTGGCGCGCGCCCACCCCGAGATCTCGATGGTCAGTCTCGGGCTCCTCTTCGCATCAGCGTTCGTCCTTCCGTCGCTGGCGATCGCCAAGTATCGAGTCGCGTCGCGCCTCGGAAGCGGCGCCCTGCGAGCGGACAGCATCTTGACGGCAGTTGCGGCGATCCTGGCGGTCATCAGCCTGGCGAGTCTCGCCGCGGCGCAGGCACTCGGGCTGTGGTGGGCGGATGCGATCGCAGCCCTCATCGTCGGCGCCATCGTTCTGCGCGAGGGCTGGAGCAGCTTCAGCCTGGCTGCCACGTTGTAGATAGCCGCCGCTCAACGCGCAGCGGTGCGGAGGTCGGCGTCATGACCCAGCTCCTCCTCAGCCTGGTCGGGCTGCGGTAGCCCGAGGCTGGAGGGTCGGTTCCCTAGGGTTGATGCATCGACTTGTCCTGGTCCAGCCAGGCCCAGTCGTGCCAGCGACGTTGATCGACGACGGACGCGATCGCGAGCCCGAAACGTGACCCGTCGCCAGGTCCTGCAGGCGATGCTTCGGCAGGCGAAGGCTGCGGTGTGCGCGCCGCCTGGCGGCGTCGATATTCGTCGAGCTTGATCGGCTCCTCAGGGTCGGCCATCGATGCAACCTCCGTCAGTGCGGTCTCCGGAACCGTGTCCGAACGAGTCTAGGCTGGGACTGGTCGGGCCTCACCCGGATCTGGGCCGCGGGCATGACGCGCAACCAGGATGACGGCGGACGCGACCACTGTAATCGTGGCGATGATCTGGGCAACGGGAACTCCGAAGAACGTCCAGTTGTCGGCCTTGAGCGACTCGACAGCAAAGCGAACCGTCCCGTACCAGATGAAAAAGACCAGCAGCAGGTCGCCGGGTCGGAGCCAGGCGGCGAATCGACGGGCCAGCCAGATCAGGACCAGCATCCCAAGCAGGCCTGAGATCGACTCGTAGAGGAACATCGGCTGGAAATGTTGGCCGAGGGTGGCCGTCGGGTCCGACCCGGGCGGGCACGGATAGCCCTGGGTTCGGTACTGGCATTGGATCGCAATCCCCCAGGGCAAGTTCGTCGGTGAGCCATAGAGTTCCTGGTTGAAGAAGTTGCCCCAGCGCGCGATCGCCTGCATGGCGAACAGGCCCGGCGCGACCGCATCGGCCCACGACAGGAACGACTGTCGCTTCCAGCGGACGTAGACGTACGCGGCGATCGTGCCGGCGATGATCCCGCCGTAGACCCCGAGACCTGAGTACGGCGGCAGCACGATCTTGGTGAGATCGTCCTTGTAGAGCTGCCATTGGTCAATGACGTGGTACAGCCGCCCGCCGATGAGGGCGGCGATCGCGACCACGACCATCCCGTTCGCGAGCTGGCCAGCATCAAGGCCGCGCCATCGAGCCTCGCGACTGATCACCACATAGGCTGCCGCCAACCCGACAGCGTAGGCAACGCCGTACCAGTGGACCACGAGGGGTCCGATCGTGAGCGCGATCGGGTCAGGGGTGATGTCGATCACGGCCCAAGTCTGCCAGAGCCCGAGCGAGGGGTACCAAAGTCCGGCTTCGTTTGCGCTCGTCGGTACGTGGGACGCGGCCATCTCACGGTCATACGATCGGGTCAATCGCAGGAGAGATGTCTGAATGATCCGGATCTATAGCTGGCTGAACTCGTGGTCCGACACGCTGGGCGCCCTGTGGCGTTCGAAGCGGATCGTCATGATCGTCGGATCAGGGCAGGGACTCGTCGAGTACGCGCTCGTCCTGGCGTTGGTTGCGGTTCTCGTGATCAGCGTGGTGCTCTTCGCCGGCGGTCGGATCACGTTGAATCTGAGCGCGATCGGGGTCGACCTCGGCGGCCCTTCCTTGACGGCGGGACCGACGATGAAGCCAACGCCGACACCCAAGGCGACCAAGACGCCCAAGCCAACGAAGGCGCCCAAGGCGACGCCGAAACCAAAGAAGTCGCCGTAAGCGATCGAGTCCGTCCGCCGGGGGCGGGCTAGAAGTCGGGACCTGCAGAACAAGGACCAGCATTCCAGCCAGGACGCGCTGGACGAGCCCCGCGATCGCCACTGGCCACCGTCTCCGGAACCGTTACGCATTCGTACCATAGATGGAGCGGTTTGGCAGTCGTACCGTCGAGGCGCGTCGATAATCGGCGGAGAACCATCGCTCCAAACGATTTTTCGCAGTTCCACGTGTCAATAGGTATGAGTTCACGAACGAACGGGCGGGGCGTCCCCGTCTCTCGGTCGGCCGAGTCTCGCCCGTGTGCACCACGCCCTGACGAACCGAGGTTGCTACCGGTCTGAGTGGTAGCGGCCGCCTGGCCGCGACGGAAGCCCGTGGAATACGGCCAGCGGAGGGCCGTTTGGTCGTCAGGTTGAACGCCGAACCAGTAGGACGGGCACCGGGGCGTGGTCGACGACGAACCGCGCTACGTGTCCGACACCTCGCGGCCCTGCCTCCGTAGGCCCGGTCCGCGGCCGTACGCATAGCACCGCCGCGACCGCCCGGAACGCGGCTGACGCGGCGATGATCTCGTGCTCCGGCTGACCTCGTCGAACCTCTGTCGTGGCCGTCGCTCCGGGCAGCCCGGTCGCGAACCGTTCGTGCCACTTGGCCAGGAGGGCCGTCGCGGCTTCGTCTTCCGCGACAGTCATGCGGATCTGGGTCGACGCCTCCCGTGGTTTGGGCCAGGGTCCGCGGCGTGGCCCCGGACCGATCGGCAGCAGGCCTCGAGGCCCGGAGTCCACCACGTGGAGAAGCTTGATCTCCAGTGGTGACCCCTCGGGCCCAACCAGGCCGACCAGAGCGGCCAGCCCAGCGACGAGGCCCACGAGTCGGCGGTGGGCAGGATCGGCGCCGCCGACGATAGCTGCTTTCGGTAGATGACAAGCAGGCAGCCGAGCAGTGCCGCCACCGCCGCGACCGCGGCCGGCAGGAGGACCGGGACCAGGCCGATCGCGCTTTCGCCGATGTCGGCGGTCACGATCACGTTCACCGGGTTGCTCATCGGGAGTGCGAGCGACGCCGCGTCGGCCACGAACGGGCAGGCGAGCACGTAGGGGAGCGGTTCAAGCCCGAACCGCGTGACGAGGACGTAGATCACGGGCGTCAACGCGAGGGCCGCCGCGTCGTTCGAGAGGAGCGCCGCGACGATCGCACCGGCCATCACGACCGCGACCAGGAGCCGCCGCGGCCTGCCGCCCGAGAGGCGCGCGGACGTCCCAGCCAGCGCCTCGAACAGGCCGCTCCGCTCCGCGACCGCCGCCGCTCCTGTCAGTCCCAGAAAGAAGAACAAGACGTTCCAGTGGCCGGCTACGTTCGTCGCAGCGTCGACCGGCCCAACGAGCCCGGCGAACACCATGACCACGGCGCCGAGCAGCGCAGCCCAGGCCTCCATGAGGCCTCGCGGCCGGGAGATCACCGCGCCGATCGTCACCAGGAAGATGACGGCAGCCATGGGTGCCGCTGACGTCAGGTCGGAGATCGCCGCCACCTCGCTCGAAGCCGCGAGGATACCCCGGCCCCGGCGTCCGCTCGGCTTGCCGACCGCGTCGAGCGACCCGCGCCGGTACCATTGCCCTCCCGATGACCATCGCAGCGAACGATTTCACGCACCTCCACGTCCATAGCGAGTTCAGCCTGCTTGATGGCCTGGGCCGGATCAACGAGCTCGTCGACGGCGCCGCCCAGCTGGGCTTTGACTCGCTGGCCCTGACCGACCACGGGGCGCTCTACGGCGCCGTCGCGTTCTACCAGGCGGCCACCGCCAAGGGCATCCGGCCGATCATCGGCGTCGAGACCTACGTCGCCCGGCGGTCGATGGCCGACAAGGAAGGCAAGGCCGACGCCCAGCCCTTCCACCTGATCCTGCTGGCCGAGAACCTGGTCGGCTATCGGAACCTGTGCCGGCTGATCACCGACGCCCATCTGGACGGCTACTACTACAAGCCCAGGATCGATCGAGAGCACCTGGCCCGCTACAGCGAGGGCCTGATCGGACTGTCGGCCTGCCTGAGCGGAGAGATCCCGCGGGCCCTCGAGACCGACGACTGGGAGCTCGCTCGAAATCTCGCCGGCGAGTACGGCGACATCTTCGGGCCGGAACGGTTCTACCTTGAGCTTCAGGACCACGGCCTGCCCGACCAGCGCCGGCTGAACGAGCAGCTCCTCCGACTGGCCCCCGAGGCCGGGCTGCCACTCGTGGTCACGAACGACCTCCACTATGTCCGCCAGGACCAGTCCGAGGCCCACGATGTCCTGCTGTGCGTGGGAACCGGCAACAACCTCGACACGCCCGGCCGGATGAAGTTCGACACGAACGACTTCTGGCTCAAGTCAGCCGCCCAGATGGCGGCCCTCTTCCCCGACCAGCTCGACGCCATCCTGAACACGAAGCGGATCGCCGAGATGGCCGGTGGTATCGAGCTGCCCCTCGGCCAGACCCGGATCCCGCACTTCCCGGTGCCCGAGGGTGAGACCGTCGAGAGCTGGCTGCGGCGCGAGTGCGAGGCCGGCCTGGCGCGCCGCTACGGCGGAGCGACGCCGGCCCTCCAGGCACGGCTCGACTACGAGCTTGGCGTGATCACCTCGATGGGCTACGCCGGCTACTTCCTGATCGTGGCCGACTTCGTCCGGTTCGCCCGGGAACAGGGGATCCAGACCACCTGCCGGGGGAGCGCGCCGGGCTCGATCGTGACCTACACCCTGGGGATCACCCCGGTCGACCCGATCCTCTATGAGCTGCCGTTCGAGCGCTTCCTCAACCCCGACCGGGTGACGATGCCTGATATCGACGTCGACTTCGAGGACGGCCGGCGCGAGGAAGTGATCGCCTACGTCGGGCGCAAGTACGGACAGGACCACGTCGCCCAGATCATCACCTTCGGAACGATGCTCGCCCGGGCCGCCGTCCGCGATGTCGGGCGCGTGCTGGGGATGAGCTATGGCGAGGTCGACCGGATCGCCAAGGCGATTCCGAACCAGCTCGGGATCCGCCTCGACGAGGCCCTCCAGTCGACGCCGGCCCTGCGCGAGATGGCCACCGAGCCGCAGGTCGCCCGCCTGCTCGACCTGGCCGAGCACCTCGAGGGGGTTGCTCGGAATGCCTCGACTCACGCCGCTGGGGTGGTGATCAGCCGCGAGCCACTGACCGAGCTGATGCCCCTCCAGCGGGCGACCAACTCGGACGGCCTGATGACCCAGTTCGAGATGCATGCCGTCGAGGCGCTGGGGCTGCTCAAGTTCGACTTCCTGGGCCTCTCGAACCTGACGATCCTGCGCCAGGCGGTCGAGCTGATCCAGGCCAACCGGGCCGTGACGATCGACCTCGACCAGATCCCGCTCGATGATTCGACGACGTTCGAGCTACTCGCGTCGGGCGAGACGACCGGCATCTTCCAGCTTGAATCCGCGGGCATGCGCCGCTACGTCCGCGAGCTTCGCCCGACCTCGGTCTACGACCTCGCGGCGATGGTCGCCCTGTACCGTCCCGGGCCGATGGACAACATCCCCGCCTATATCCGGCGCAAGCACGGCCTGGAGCCGGTGACCTACCTCCACCCGCTGCTCGAGCCCTACCTCAACAAGACCTACGGGATCTTCGTCTACCAGGAAGACATCATGGCCTCGGCGATCGCCCTGGGCGGCTTCACCGGGCCCGAGGCCGACACCCTCGGCTACGCGATCCGCAAGAAGAAGTCGAGCGTCCTGCGCTCGATGAAGGACCAGTTCGTCAGCCAGGCCGCCGAGCGGGGGGTGCCCGCGGCCACGATCGACGCGGTCTTCACGGCCTTCCAGCCGTTCGAGCGCTATGGCTTCAACAAGGCCCACGCGACCTGCTACGGCCTGGTTGCCTACCAGACCGCCTACCTCAAGGCGAACTACACGGTCGAGTACATGACCAGCGTCCTGACCGCTTCGCGCGACAACGGCGAGAAGGTCGCGGCCGCGATCGCCGAGTGCCGCCGGCTGGGGATCGAGGTTCGAGCGCCGGACATCCGCGGCTCGAGCGTCGAGTTCTCGGTCGAGGGCGACGCGATCCGCTTCGGGCTGATCGCCGTCCGGAACGTAGGCCAGGGCGCGATCGAGTCGATCATCACCGCCCGGGCCGACGGCGAGTTCCGCTCGCTGACCGATTTCTGCGAGCGGATCGACCTGCGCCTGGCCAACAAGCGGGTCCTCGAGTCGCTCGCCCGGGTCGGTGCCCTGGCCGCCTTCGGCCACCCGGCCCAGATCCTGGCCGGGCTCGACGACGCGGTGAACGCCGCCAGCGCTACCCAGCGCGACCGGATCAGCGGCCAGGTCTCGTTGTTCGAGATGGCCCTCGGCGACCCGACCCTGCTCGACGCGCCGCTGCCCCGGGTGACCGAGGCCCCGACCCGGGAGCGGCTGCGCTGGGAAAAGGAGCTCCTGGGGCTGTACCTGTCCGATCACCCGCTCAAGGAGATCGCCGAAGCGATCGGGCCGTTCGTTAGCGCTTACTCGGGCGATCTCCGCGACGAGTCGCTCGATCAACAGCGGGTGGTCGTGTGCGGGATCGTGACTGGCGTCCGGACGGTGATCACCAAGGCCAAGGCCACGATGGCGATCGCGACGGTCGAGGACCTGCAGGGCTCGATCGAGGTCGTGGTCTTTCCCCGGCTGTACGAGACGACCCGGGCCACCTGGAGCGAGGGCCGAATCCTGCTCGTCTCGGGCCGGGTGGATCACAAGGGCGAAGAGGTCTCGCTGCTGGCCGACCTGGCCATGGATTGGGACGAGGCGACGACCCGCGGACCGGCCGCCTTCGCCTCAGAGGTCGCGGCGGCCGACCGGGGTCGCGGTCGGGGGGCGAGCGTCGAGCGCGGCTCGAACGGCGACCGTGGCGGCTGGCGCCGGGATCGGCCGGGCGATCCAGGCCGGCTGGCCCAGCCGATGCCAGTGGCGGGCCAGCCGATCGCCGTCGGCCCGGGCCAACCGGTCCGGGCGACCGATCCGGTTCGGGTCAGTCCGCTGCGCGGTGGTAGCAGCCTCGCCGCGCTGCCGCGGATCGAGCCCGGCGAGCCGCTGTCAGGCGAGTTCGTCGAGCTCGAGTCGATCGGGCCGGAGATCGACGAGCCGGCCCTGCCCGACGAGGCTCGCAACCGGGCGCAGGCTGCGGCCAACGCGCCGACGGCGCCGACCGAGGCGAACCCCAGCCAGGTCCTCCATGTGCGGTTCTCCGGTGGCGCGTCCGCCGAGCACACAATGGAGGAGCTGCGCGGGCTGATTCGGGCGCGGCCGGGCGGAACCCGGGTGGTCCTCCACGTTCCCGGCGCCCGGGGCGGCGAGCTGCCGATGGAGCTCCGGAGCGGGGTCGCCTACGACGCCGAGCTGCTGGCCGAGGTTAACCGCCGGCTCGGCTCAGGGGTTGAGCTTCAGCTCGGCTGAGCCTTCATCGCCTGGACCGCCGAGAAGCGGTCGGCAAACTCGCCACGCAGCTTGGCCAGGGCCGGCGGTTCGAGGTCGAGCTCGAGGGCGATCTCGTCGATCGTGAAGCTCTCGGCCGCATCAATCGTGCCGTCGATGGCGGCGACTGCGAAGCAGGCACGCAGGATGTCGAGCCGCTGCTCGGTAGTCGAGACGTGCCGGAACTCGCGGGTCACGAGGTAGTCGTCAGTGCCCCCGGTGGACAGTGCCTGGAGCTTGGCGGTCTCGACCACCAGGGCCGCCTCGGCGGCGTCGAGGCCGGTCTGGTCGACCAGGACCTGCTCCATGTAGCGGGCTGCCTCGTCGCTGACCTGGGCGTCGGCGCTGGCCGCCCGGGCGATGACATAGGCGGCGCAGGCGATGAATCGGGCGCGTTCGGGCGGCAGGTTGTCGATCCGGGCGATGATCGCGCGGACCATCTCCACCTCGGCCACGGAGCCGGCGCCGGACTGGAACTGGAATGGCGCGGGCGCGCCCGCGCTCGGGAAGAAGCGGCGCAAGAAGCTCATCGGTCCTCCGGTCGATCGGCGCGGACCCACGGGCCGCGGTGACGCTGGGCCGAGTCTAGCCGGAGAGGCGCAGGCCCGGTCGAATCCGCTCGACCGAGCCTGGGTGCACGTTGGCTACGAAGCCGACGGGGCCACCGATGGCGCCGCGGACGGTGCCGCGGACGGCGCGGCCGTCGGAGCGACGCTGGGTGCCGTGGACGACGCCGGCGCGCTGGGCGCGACGGACGGCGCAACCGAGGGTGCCACCGACGGGACGATCGTGGGTGCCGGTGTCGGCGAAGAGGTACAGGCGGCGAAGGCGGTGAACATCGAGAGCGACAGGGTGACTGCGGCGATTGCTCGCTTCATCTGGATCCTCCGGGGTGAGAGCGGCCACTTGTATTGGCCGTCGAACTAACGCCTTCGATCCTGACAGCCGTCGCTGACATGGTCCTGAACCGGCGCGGCGCCTAACCGGCGTCGCCGGTCCGCACCCTCGGCGCAAGGACCGCCAGGGCGAGGCAAGCCGGGCAGCAGGCGTCGGTCCAGTCGAGCGCCGTCTCGCTTGACGCCGGGCTCGGTTCGGCCCGGGCGGCGCTCGCTCGGCTTCGCCGCCGGCATATCAGCAGCCACCCCGCCGCCCCGATCGCCGCGAGGGCAACGCCGGCCACGATCAGGCCGGTCCCGGCGCTGGCGACGAGCCGGACCGCAGGCTCGCCGAGGAACAATCCGAGCACGAAGTGGCCGGTCAGGAAGACGCCGTTGCCGATCAGCAGCCCGATCAGGAATGACCGCAGGCTGACTTCGGCGATCGCGCTCGAGGCAATCGCCACGATTCGCACCCCAGGTGTCATCCGGGCCACGGCAACCGTGGTTGCGCCGCCGCTTCTGAAGCGTCCTGCGCCGCGTTCGATCGTGGAGGCTGGCAGCCCGACCCGACCGAGCAGGTGCAGGACCGCGGTCCGCGCCCGACCCCGGATCAGCGCGAACTGGATCGCGCCGCCGATGACCGTGGCAGCGACCAGCACGACGACGATCGCCGGCGCCGGCAGGCCGCCGCGGGCCGCCGCCGCGCCGACACCGATCACGAGCAGGTCACCCGGGACCGGGATGGGCAGGCCGGCTTCCTTGACCGTGAGCACGACGGCCAGAAAGCCCAACGCTGTGAGCTCCACCTCAACCTCCGCCAAGCGCCCTGAGAACGACGGGTCGGATCCGGTCCACCCACAGATCGTACTGGCGCCCGGACGGGTGCAACCCGTCGCCGGCGACCAGCGTCGGATCGGTCGCCACCCGTTCCGAGAGATCGAAGATGTCGACGATCGCGATGCCACGCGCTATCGCCAGCTCGATCGTGACCGCATTGACTTCGACGATCCCCGCTCGCTGGGTCGCCGGGTCCCCGAAGCGTGCCCCGGCCGGGGTGAGCGTGTAGTCGGGCGTCGTCACCACCAGCAGGCGGCTGGCCGGCAGGCGAGCCAGGAGGTCGTCGAGGATCGCCGCCACGTTCTCCCGGTAGTGGCCGGCGGCGACGCCCTGAACCACGTCGTTCACGCCGATCAGCAATGAGACAAAGCCGGGCTTGTGCCCGGCCAGGCGGGGCAGCTGGTCGCGCCGGACATCGCCCGAGGTGCGGCCGTTGGCGGCCAGGTTGGCCACCAGCTCGAGCAGCGGGCTGCCGTCCGGTCCGGGCCCGAGGGTCGCGGCCATGCGGCTCGGCCAGGTCTCGTCGCGCTCGACGGAAATCCCGATCGTGTAGGAGTCGCCCAGTGCAACATAGCGAAGTGTCATACGTCCATCCTGAGTTCGTTCGACGCCGCTTCGCGGATGAGACCGGAGGGAATCGCTGATGGAGTCCGAGGACCTGGTGCGCCGTTACATTGAAGCGGTGGCCGCCAATGATTTCGAGACGATGAAGAAGCTCCGACACCGCGACTGGCACGAGGACTGGCCGCAGTCGGGCGAGCGAGTGCCCAACCACGAGGCGTACCGGGAGATCCATGAGAACTTCCCCGGGGGGATGCCCCGGGTCGAGCTCAC
>PNAZ01000008.1 GCA_003169655.1 Chloroflexota bacterium | reverse complement strand
TGGTCGATGTAGCCGTTGGTCAGCCCGAAGAGGGCCGAGATCGTGCCGAACGTCAGGCCCGTCGCCATTAACAGGGTCGTGTAATTGGCCTCGCGAACCGTCAGCCCGAACGCCCGGCTCATCGGCCAGACCCCGATGGCCTTGGTGACCAGCTTGATGATCAGGAAGACCATGATGAGCCCAGCCCCGGCGACCACCGCCGGAGCCGAAACGTAGAGCCCGGCCTTGATGAAGTAGAACGGGGTCAGGACGCTGAGGCGATCGAGCGCATCCGGTTGACCACGACCCGTTCGCGAACGAAGACGCCGGCGACCACCAGCCCGACGAGATAGGCCGGCAGGACGGCCTCGCTGTTGGCGGCAGTGGCCAGCCCCCCGAGCAGGAGCAGGACCAGGAACAGGAACTTGATCTCCGGCTCTGACACCCGGTTGGGCACATGGACCAGGAACCAGTGCGTCAAACGGGGCAGGAGATAGAGGGCGATTGCAGTCGCGCCGATGAACGCGATCAGGAGCGGGTTGAAATCGGCGAACAGGACGCCCAGGGCGAGGACTGTGCCCAGATCGGTCACGAAGCAGGCCGCCAGGATGGTCTTGCCCAGATCGTGCTGGGACAGGCCGGATTCGATCATCACCGCGTAGACCACGGCGACCGACGTCGTTGACAGCGCCGTCCCCGCGATCTCGGCCGCATGGAGGTCCCAGCCGGCGACGGAGTAGGCGAAGCCGAAGGCCGCCGCGAACGGGATCAGGAAGGAGATGGCGCCGATCGCGAGNNAAGGTCAGCAGGACCGAGCCGAACCCCGCCAGGAAGTCGATCCAGGCGTTGGTTTGGAGCCCCAGCAGGTTCCCACCGATCACACCCATCCCGATCTCGAGCAGGGCGACAGCAACGCCAATGCGGACCGAGATCAGGCTGGCGAGCAGGGCCAGGCCCATCCATTCCGCGGCGATGAGGTACATGTTGTCCACGTCCGGCCTCCGTTTCGGGGCAATGAAATAGCCCCAGGTCTGCCTTGCAGTCGAGGGGCCATCAGCCCAGGCCGGGCGGTTCAGGTGCCGCAGGGCACCTTGGCGGGATCCATCGCCGTTGGCGGATCGTATGGGCCGCCGGCGGGCAACGTCAAGGGACTGGTGCCGCTGCTACGATCGGTCGATGGCTGACGGGCGATGACGGACGCGGAAGATCACCTCGCCGCAGTCCGCCAGCTGCTCCAGGCGACGCCCCTGATCGACGGCCATAACGACCTGCCCGAGGCGCTCCGGCGGCGGTTTGACCTGCGCATCTCCGAGGTCGACCTGCGCCAGCCGGTGCCCGGCCTGATGACCGACATCCCGCGGCTGCGGGCGGGTGGCGTCGGTGGCCAGTTCTGGTCGGTCTGGGTTCCGGCCAGCCTGCCCGAAAGCGAGGCGACCAGGCGGGCGTTCGAGCAGCTCGACATCGTGCACCGGATCGTCGCCGCCTATCCCGAGACATTCGAGCTAGCGGCCACGGCCGACGACGTCGAGCGGATCTTCGGGGCCGGTCGAATCGCCTCGCTGATCGGCCTCGAGGGCGGCTCGATGATCGGCTCATCGCTGGCCGTCCTGCGCCAGTTCTACGCCCTCGGCGTCCGCTACATGACCCTGACCCACTGGCTGACGAACCGTTGGGCGGACGCCGCGACCGATCCGCCCCAGCACGGGGGCCTGACCAGGTTCGGCGTCGAGGTCGTCCGCGAGATGAATCGGCTGGGGATGCTCGTCGACCTGAGCCATGTTTCGCCGGCCACGATGTCCGCGGCGCTCGACGCGACGGAATCACCGGTCGTCTTCTCGCACTCCGGTGCCCGCTCGGTCACCGACCACCCGCGCAACGTGCCCGACGAGATCCTCGGCCGGGTGCGCACCAATGGCGGGGTGGTAATGGCCGTCTTCCTGTCGATCTTCGTGTCGAAGGAGGCCGGCGATTACGACCAGGCCAGCGATGAGGTCGTGGATGCCGCCCGCGTCGCCCGCCCCGAGTCGACGGAGATCGAGCTGATGGAGATCGGCCGGAGCTGGCAGAGCGAGCATCCCGCACCGGTCGCCACGCTCGCGCAGGTCGCCGACCACGTTGACCGCCTGCGCGACATCGCCGGGATCGAGCATATCGGGATCGGCAGTGATTTCGACGGCGGGGCGCGGCTGCCCGAGGGCCTTGATGATGTCTCGAGATTCCCTGACCTGCTGGCGGAGCTGCGCCGGCGCGGCTACTCGGACGCGGATCTTCGCCAGGTCGCCGGGACCAACCTGCTCCGGATCCTGCGCGAGGCCGAGAGTGTCGCCCGGCGCCTGCAGGCCGAGCACGGGCCGTCCGAGCTGACGATCGAGGAGCTCGACGAATTACCGCCGAACGGCTAGCCGACTTCGAGACGACCTCGAAACCACTCGCGCGAGCGCGCCCGTACCATCCGCTGACAGCGCCGCCGCACAGGCGGCGCATTCCCGACTGGAGCACCTTCCCATGCGTCGCTCGCGACTCGTTCTCGCCCTCATCCTTGCCCTCGTGGGCCTCGTCTGGATCGGCCAGGGCCTGGCCCTGATCAAAGGCGGCGCGATGTCCGGCAGCAGCTTCTGGGCGGTGGTCGGCGCCGTCCTGCTGGTCCTGGCCGGGGTGATCCTGTTCCGCGAGCGCGGGCTTACCACCAGGAGCTGACCCGCAGGCCTCATCATCGGCACGACGCGCGGGGCGCATCGGGGAGGGACCGATGATCGAGGCGATCGTGATCGGGGCCGGCCAGGCCGGCCTCGCCGCCAGCTACCACCTGGCCCGGCGCGGGATCGAGCACGTCGTCCTCGAACGGGGTCGGGTCGGGGAGACGTGGCGATCCCAGCGCTGGACGTCGTTCGTCCTGAACACGCCCAACTCCCTGAGTCTCCTGCCCGGCGAGTCGAACGACCCCGCGACCGCGGAGGAGTTCCGGCCCCTCGATGCGTTCGTCGCCCACCTGCAGGCCTTCGCCGATGGGCACCGCCTCCCGATCCGGACGGGGACGACGGTGACCACGGTCGAGGAACGACCGGGCTCGTTCGCCGTCTCGATCCGCAGCGACGCGAGCGATGAGGAGCTCCGCGCGCGCTCAATCGTCATCGCCTCCGGCGGGCAGCGTGTGCCCAGGATTCCGGCGATCGCCCGCGACCTGCCGGCGGGAATCCGCCAGCTCTCGGGCGCCGATTACCGGGACCCGGCCAGCCTGCCGGCCGGCGCCGTGCTCGTCGTGGGCAGCGCCCAGACCGGCGTCCAGGTCGTCGAGGACCTGCTCGCGGCCGGGCGGACGGTCTACCTGTGCACGAGCGCAGTGGGGCGGTTCCCCCGCCGCTACCGGGATCGGGACGTCCTCGACTGGCTCAACCAGGTCGGCCTGTTCGATATCCCGATCGAGAAGCTGCCCGACCCGAGCGTCCGATTTTTGGCCACCGCGATCGTCTCGGGCGTCGGCCCGTTGGGCCACACGGTCAGCCTCCAGGGGCTGGCGGCGCAGGGCGCGATCCTGCTCGGACGGCCGGCTACGGTCCGCGGCGATCGGATCCGCCTTGAACCGACCGTGGGCCCGAACGTGGCTCTTGGCGACCGGGTGTCGGCCGAGACGAAGGTCCAGATCGACAACGGCCTCCGGGCACTCGGCGTCCCGCTGGCGCCGCTGGGCCCCGACGATCCCGNNGAGCTGGACCTCGACGCCGCCGGCGTGGCCAGCGTCATCTGGACGACCGGTTTCAGCGGCGACTTCGGCTACCTGCCCGCCTCGATCGTCGACGAGGCCGGCAAGCCGATCCAGGTCCATGGCGTCACGTCGATGCCCGGGGTCTTCTGCCTGGGCCTGCCCTGGATGGCCCGTCGCCGGTCGGGCCTGATCTCGGGCGTCGACGGCGATGCCGCGTTCGTCGTCGAGCGCCTGGCCGAGCACCTGGTCGGGAACCCGGCGGCCGGCTGACCGGTCGGATCAGGCGTCCTGAGACAGGACCACCACGGCGTACGGCGCGACGCTGATCCGGCCACTCTGAGCCTGTTCGTCGAGCGGCCCACCGTCGGCTTCGACGTCGTCGGCGATGCTCGCCCCGAACTCCTCGTCGTAGACCGTCGAATCCGAGTTGATCCGGACGCGCCAGCGGCCCGCCCGGGGCAAGCCCAGGGCGACATCGACGATCGGCAGGGTCGACAGGTTGGTGACGATCACGACATCGTCGCCCGGGCCGCCGGCCGACCAGCGATGCCAGGCCAGCAGCTTCAGCTCCTCGTCTGCGCGCAGGATCGTCGTGCTCGAGCCCAGCAGGCCGGCCGACCAGCCGTGCGTGTTGCGGCGAGCCGCGATCAGGTCGCGGTGGAGCTGGACGATCCCGGCAAAGCGATCCGACTTCGACCAGTCGAGCGGGAGGGTGTCGTCGAACCAGCGATCCTCGAGCAGCTCCTGCCCCTGGAAGAGCATCGGGATGCCTGGCGCCAGGAGGGTGATCGCCGAGCCGAGGGTCGCCCGCTTGCGGGCGAACCAGTTGGCCGCATCGCCCGGCGCGACGGCCTCGGCGAGCCGGACATGGCCGTTCGCTACGTCATCGTGCGACTCGGTGTAGATCACCCGGCTGAACGGCCGATCGCCGCCGGCCAGCAGCGTGGCGGCAATCGAGCCCACGTCGCGCTCCCTGTCGTCGCCAGCCGTGAGGGCCGCCCGGACGACCGCCAGGAAGCCGGTGTCCCAACGGGCGCCGAAGCCCGCCCCGCCCTTGCCGGTCGGGACCGTGATCAGGGCCGGGTCACCGAGATCCTCGGCGATCGTCAGCTTCCACGGCTGGCGGGCCCGGATCTCGTCGTTGAGCCAGGCCATGAACGACCAGCCATCGGGCAGCTCCGTCTCGGGGCTCTCGTCGACGGTTCGGATGTAGAGGGTCGAGTCGAAGCGCAGGCCATCGGCCTGGAACTCCTCGAGCCAGGTCAGGGCGCTGTCGCGCAGGAAGGCGCGCACCTCGCCCCGGCCGTAGTCCGGCCGGGTATTGCCCCACGGGGTGACGGCCCGATCGTCGTTGTAGAAGTAGATCCCGCCCCACTCGCCCTCGGCCCAGCCATCGAATCGCCACAGGTCGAGGTCGCCCGGCCCAAGGTGGTTGTAGACAACGTCGACGATCACCGCGATGCCGTGCTGATGGGCGGCACGCACGAAGCGCTTGAACGCGTCCGGACCGCCGTAGCTCGATTCGATCGCAAAGATGTGGGCCGGGTTATAGCCCCACGAGACGTCGCCGGCGTACTCGAAGGGCGGCATGACCTGGATCGCCCCGATGCCGAGCTCTTCCAGGTAAGCCATCCGCCGGATGGCCCGATCGAACGTGCCCGGGGTGTCGCGGCGCGCCCCGAAGGTGCCGATGTGCATCTCGTAGATCACGATGTCGTTCCAGCCCGGCATCTCGAAGCGGGCGTCGCCCCAGTCGAACGCCGCCGGGTCGTAGACCACGGCATTGCCCACCGAGCTGGTGACCTGTCGGGCGTAGGGGTCGATCCGGGACAGGGCGCCGGCCGGCGTCTGGAGCCGGTAGCGGTACTCACTGCCGGAGCGCACCCCGGGCACGTCCGCCGACCAGGTGCCCGGCCAGCCGCCATCCGTCGGATCGGCCGGGTCGCGGGCCAGGCTCAGGCCGGGCTCGGCCCAGTCATTGAAGGTGCCGTGGACCCAGACCGCGCTGGCATGCGGCGCCCAGACCCGGAACGAGGTGCCCTGGTCATCCGGTCGGGCACCCATCCCCGGGCGTGACGACGGCGTGCCGGGCGCGGCCAGGTCCTCAGATTGCACCGCTGCCACGGCACGATCGTAGCAGCGTGCCCAGCCTCAGCCCGGCGGCGGCACGAAGTAGCCGGTCACGTCGAAGACGACCTGGGCCGTGGCCCCGGCGGTCTTGCTCACGTAGGTGATGCTCAGGGTGCCGGTGCTGCCGTTGGTCGCGAGGGGCACGGTCACCCCGTTGGCCCGATCGTCGCCGAGCGGGAAGTTGAGGGTCGAGGTCGAGGGCGCGTTGTCGGGCGCCTGGGTCAGGGCGAAGTAGCCGGGCGCGGTCTGGGCGGTCACGGTCAGGTTGCCGGTCAGCGCGACCGCGTCAGCCGGGATGTTCCTGGTCGAGTCGAGCGATTCATTGGTGACCGTGAACGTCTGGGCATGGCCGGCAACGAGCTTGGTCACCTGGCCGCCCGACAC
>PNAZ01000120.1:32038-35489 GCA_003169655.1 Chloroflexota bacterium | reverse complement strand
ACCGGTCAGGAATCGAGAAGCGCTGGTCAGCGAGGTCACCTAGAGTGACCGCCATGGACATCACGATTCACTCGAGCTTCCTTCCGCATGACGACCCCGACGCATCGCTGGCCTTCTATCGCGACACTCTCGGCTTCGAGGTCCGCAACGATGTCGGATACGGCGGGATGCGCTGGATCACGGTCGGTCCCGCCGACCAGCCCGACACGTCGATCGTCCTGTATCCGCCGTTCGCCACCCCCGGCATCACCGACGACGAGCGGCGCACCATCGCCGAGATGATGGCCAAGGGCAGCTACGCCATCATGGTCCTGGCCACCGCCGACCTCGACGGCNNGATCCCGCGGGCAACCTGATCCGCATCAACGAGCGGCGCTGAGCCATCCGGCGTTCCTCCTTAGCTCACCGACCTGCGGGCTTCCTCCTGTGTCAGGCCCCGATGCCAGAACCATGAGGTCCGACGCAATGACGACGCTGCCCCCGAACCACGGCACCGGCCCAGGCTCGATCACCGCCGACGGCTGCGCCGTCGACTACTACGCGACCCTGCGACCAAACGGCGAGCCCGAGCGGATCCACGGCGCGATCCCGGCGGGTGCCTCGATTCTCGAGCTCGGCGCCGGAACTGATGTCGTTCGTGATCGAGACCGCCGACGATGACCAACGAGCCGCCTTCCTGGCGACCTGTCGCTGCCACGTCGCGGACGGTGGCTCGGTGATCCTCCAGCGCCATCCGCCCGAGTGGTACGACGCGATCGAGCCGATCGAGCGCCAGCTCGACGACGGCCGGACGTTCCGACTCGGAGGCCTCAGCCACCCGGCGCCCGATCTCCTGGCTGCGACGACTGAGTACACGATCGGCGACCGACGCTGGACCCATTACTTCGTCAGCAAACGGCTCGACGATGGGCAGCTCGAGAAGGCCCTCGAGCAAGCTGACCTGACGATCGCCGAGTTCATCGACGGAGACCGGGAATGGGTTCGGGCGATCCCACGTCCGCTTTGACTGCGCTACCGGTGCCGGCTTAGCTGTCGGTCGCTGGCGCCGCGGTTGCCGCGCGTCGATCGATCAGGTCGGCGATCGCCCGCAACTTCTCGCTCGGCGTCAATCGGTCACCCGGCTCGGTGGGCACGCCCGTCTCGAGTTCGGCCACGATCGCTTTCAGTCGGCTGGCAAGGTCCAGGGCATCGGCGTCGCCGACCGCGGTCGCATCGCGGGCGCTCCCGATGGCCGATTCGGCCTGGTCTGTGGTCTGTTCTTCTGACACCGCTTGCCTCCTGCTGCTAACGACGACCCAGCCATTCTCCGCCGGTTCGCAACATCGGGGCGCCCGCTGGGTGGTCGGTGCCGATTGACATGCCGTCGTCGAGGCCATTCACCGTCCTCGTCGGCCTAGATTGAACCTTCGCGATCGCCCGCTCGTCTGGAACGGAAGATGATCAAGAGGGAGACGCCGATGGCGGGACATGACGGGGTCGGCCCTCGTTCGGGCTCGGAACGCCAGGCCGCGTTCGGCCGGTTGACCGACCGCCAGCTCGCCGCTTCGTACCGGCTCGCGACCCTCCTCCTCGGGAGCGAGGTCGAGGCCCAGGATGCGATCCAGGATGCCGCGCTGATCGCCTGGCAACGGTTCGCCAGCCTGCATGACCCTGATCGCTTCGATGCCTGGTTCCAACGGATCGTGGTCAACATTTGTCGGGACCGCTTGCGCCGCCGGGGCAGCGTCCGATTCCTAGCGATGGACGGTCTCGCCGAGCCTCAAACCCCGGACGGGGCGACGGGCCGGGCTGAACACGATGCCCTCCGCCGCGCGGTGATCAGCTTGCCAGCGGACCAGCGGACTGTCGTCGTCCTGCGCTACTTCGCAGAACTCTCCCTCGAGGAGATCGCCGAGCAGACGGGCGAGCGGCTCGGGACCGTCAAGTCCCGGCTGCACTACGCCCTTGAGGCCCTCCATGCCGCTTATGACGCGGCCAACCGACTCCCTGGGGGTACGGCCCGATGACCGACGAGCGCTTCATACCGGATGGGCCGTTCGAGTCAGACCTGCGAGCCATCCTCAATCAGATGGCGCCCCGGGACGTGCCGGATCAGGTGCGTGCCGAGGTGGCAGAGGTTCCGTTCCGAACGATCCAATCGGCCGGACATCGCTGGCTGCCTGAGGGCCGTCGCCTGGCAGGCGCCGTCGCGCTCCTGGCGATCGTCGTCGCCGTCGCGCTCCTGGCGGTGATCGCGACCCGGTCCACGGCGGGTCCGGGAAGCGCGACCCCGACGCCACACAGCTCGTTCATCTCCGGGTTCGTCGAGCAGACCGATGGCGTCGCCGGCTATCGGATGCTCCGGCCGACAAACTGGACGGCCCTTGGGGGAGATCCCATCGACGGGCGGGTCTATCTCGGGCCGGGTCCCGCGAATATCCAGCAGGGGATCGTGATCTCGGTGGTCAACCTCAAGGTCTCGGCAGCGTCGACAGGTTCGGGCGCCGGGATGGCCCAGTGGCTCCTGTTCCAGCAGAACTCCAGTCTTGCCGGCTGGACCTCGGGCATCGAGGCGATGTGGGCACGCGATGGGGAGACGTTCACGCTCTTGCGAACTCTGCCGCACGCGAAGATCTACGTGCTCTCGCCCGCGCCTGGGTCGGGCCTCGTCTTCCTCGTCGCCTACGCGATCGATCAAGGCCAGCCGTTGATTGTCCAGCTCCAGGCCAGTGGCACGGAGGCGGATCTGAGCCGCCTGGAGGCCCAGGGCGTTGTCGATGACTTCGCCACGATGGTCGGCAGCATCACCGCGATCCCGGCGGATCCGCTGAACGTCGTTCCGGCGTTGCCAACCTCCGGGCCGCCTTTGCCCGGGCCCAGCTGAGGAACCGGCGAACCCGAACCAATCGACGACCGCGGCACTGCAACCCCTCCCATGGCTTTCGGCGTCAAACGTGGCCAGTTGAGCAATGGCCAGGTTGCGATCGGCTCCCCCGGGCGCAACAGGCAGCATACCCGCCAGCGCACACCACCAGGCTGGAGTCCGCGTCGGATCGGCCGCACGATGAACGGTTCGTGCCGCCTTCCTGGTTGGGATCGAGGGTGCACACTCACGCCTATGCGGCCGGACTGTGCGTAGACGCCCCACGGGGTGTTTGTTCGAGGTCGTCGAGACACTCGTCCTGACCCTCGTCATCTTCCTCGTGGTCCAGAGCTTTGTGGCTCAGCCGTACCTCGTCGAGCAACCGTCGATGGAGCATTCGCTCCAGCCTGGCAACTACGTCCTCGTCGACAAGCTGACCCCCCACTTCGACGATTACCACCGGGGCGACGTGATCGTCTTCACGCCACCACCGGGCTTCGAAGGTGGCGGCACGGCGCCATTCATCAAGCGGGTGATCGGCGTGCCGGGCGACACCGTGGCGATCCACGACGGCCAGGTCTGGGTCAATGGGGTCGCCCTCGTCGAGCC
>PNAZ01000120.1:20261-31985 GCA_003169655.1 Chloroflexota bacterium | reverse complement strand
TCCTACCCTGGGGTTCCGGCTCCCGCCCCGTGAGCTACGGACATGCCCACCACCGTGCCTATCTCGGCTACTTCCAGGGTGATGGCAGGTGCGTCAGAGGCTCCTGGTCCGGAAGCACGTCGACCTGCAGGGACGGGTCGGCCGCCGGCACGTAGCGCTCTTCGAGCCCGAGCTCCTTGAGGACGATATTTCGCGCCTGCGCGATGGCGGTCGCCTTGTAGAACGCGATGGTCCTGCTGAACCCCTGCCGGCCGAACCCGCAATCGCTCGACAGGATCAGCTTGTCTGCCGGGATCACCTCCAGCGCACGCCGCACCCGCGTGGCGACGACCTGGGGCATGTCGGCCTGCAGGGTACGGTGGTTGACCACGCCGACCGCGACCTTCTTCTTCAGCCGGTCGGCATACGGCTTGAACAGGTCGATCTCCGCAAGGTCGTTCTCGGTGGCCTCGACAGTCCACACGTCGCCCTTGAGGCGCTCGAGGTAGGTCTCGATCGAATTGGCGTACGACTCGCCGGTGTAGACCTTCTGCATGTTCGGGTTGCCCCAGCAGGTGTGGATCCACAACTCCACGTCGTCAAGGCCCTCTACCTCGTGGTTGAAGGCCTCGACCATGAAGTCGAGCAGCTCCGTCTGCTCGGGATGGAAGGCCGCCGTGAAATGGATCGTCGGCTCTTCGATCTGGATCACCTTGGCGCCGGCGGCCGCGAGCTGCCGAAGCTCGAGGTTCATCGCGCCCGCCATGTCCCAGATCAGCTGCTTCTTGTCGTCGAGGTCGTACTCCGCCGTATGGCTGTCGAGGAAGATCGCGAGCACCTGCGACGAGCAGGTCCCGAACTTGATGGGCTTGCCGGAGCCCGAGCGAGCCTGGGCGATCCGCCAGAGCTTGGCGTATTCGAGTGGATTGCGAGGGTCGTGCTCGACCTTGCCGACCACGCGCGGCCACCGCCACGTCGTCTCGATCTCGTTCATCAGCGTCCCGGCCGGGAACGCGAGCAGGCTGTCGCGCGAGCCTGCGTACTGCAGCTCCTCGTGCTCGAACCCCTTCCAGCGCTGCAACGGATAGTGGTGCCACGAGCGGCCGGCAAAGTCTTCGTCGAGGTGGTAGTCGCCGTTCGTGAGGATGTCGAGCCCCGCGCGTTCCTGGTCGGCGATCACGGTCGAGTGCGCGTCGAGGAACTGCTCGCGGAAATGGACGTTGAGCAGCGCCGTGTCGAGCGGCCTGCCCCACAGGCCGCCGTCGTACCAGCGTGGCCGCGGCCACGAGCCGGTCACCGTCGCCGGGAGCATCAGGTCCTTGGTGGCCGTGAGCATCGCGCGTGCGCCTCCTCGTCGAGATCCGATGGTGCGGCGATCCTAGATCGTCGGTGTGGCCTTCGGCCGGCGAGCCGGCGCTCAGCGGATCCCCGTGTCGTACGTGAAGTCGATGATCTGATTCACCCTCCCGGATGCAATCGTGATCGACTGGGCAGGCGGCGCCCGCATCATCTTGTCGGCAAGCGCCTGAGGCGTCAGCGTGTACGTGCCAGGGGGAAGTGCAATCGAATATGACCCATCCGCGCTCGAGACCGCCCGGGCGACCTCGTGACCTCCGGCGTCGGTCGCAACCACGATGGCGCCCGACATTGCTTTTGGTGCGCAAGCAGGGTTCGGTGGGACTGTCTCCACAGGACAAGTCGGGCTCGCCGTGAGGTGGCCGGTAACTGACGCGGTTGAGACACCCTGAGAGGTCGCCGCTGGGGTTCGCGCCACATTTGGCGATGCATCGGGCGACGATTCTGGCACGGCCGACGGATTGGTCGAGGGGCCGAATGAGGACGCGCCGCTGGTCGAGATCAGACTCGACAGCTGCCCAGCTTCGACGCACCCGGCAACCAGAAAGATGATGGCGCCGACGGCGACGACCTTGGACCCGATATTTCGGCTGGACCCGCTCATGACTTCATGACGTTACCGCACCCCGTCCAGTTCCTCCCGAATCTCGAAGGCCGGATCCTGCTCCGAGGATCCGGCCTTCGAGCGTTAGCGCGAGGGACCCGCTATGGGTTGACCCGGGCTACGAAGGTGCCCCAGTTGGCATTGAGGGTTCGTGCCCCACCGGGGATGTACTCGGTCGCGACCCAAACGTGGCCGCCGGCGTCGGTGACGGCGGCGCTGTAGTCACCCCAGCGCTCGACCCCTCCGACTAGGGCCGTGAAGCCGTCCGCTGGACCGGCCCCATCGCCAATGACGTGGATTGTGTTATCGGTCGAATGCTCGTCGAGCCGGATGTAGGCCGCGCTCGGGTAATAATCCGGACCGACCAGGGTGAAGGTCATCACCCCGTTGCCGTTGCGATCGACGCCGATCGCTGGGAACAATACGTTGTCGCCATTGACGGCCACGTAGCCCTGGCGCTGGACGTGGCCGCCGAGCGACCCGCCATGCCATTCAGGATCGACGGCGAAGAAGGCGATGCCAACACGGGTCGAGCCGTCCTTCGTGGTCACGATCGTGTTCACGCCGCTCCACAGCAGACCATCGGCATAGACGACCTGGTTCATCCGGTCGTCGTTGCTGTTGAGCAGGGGCAGGGCCGTGTTAAGGGCGAGGATGCCGTTGCGCTGGACCGCCGGGTTCGGCTGACCGTAGACCTCGCTCGACATCACGTGACTCTGGAGATTGACGTTCGGATGCAGCCCGTTGAGGCCGTTGGTGCCCGTCAGCGACCAGATCGCGATCCGGTTATCGAGGGGCGCCTGGCCGAACTGCAGAGCGCTCAGGAAGTACTCGGTGCCGTTGTGGCCGGTCGCGTAGCCGCCGACCGAGTCGGCCGGCTGGACGGAGTAGGCGATCCCCTCAGCGAGGGGCAGGCCCGAGAAGGCCACGACGACGCCCGGCGAACCGAGGCCGTCCGCGGCTGCCGCGAGCTTCCACTTGGACGTTGCGTACACCTGCGCCCCGTTGAACTCAGGTCCGTTGACCGAGAACTCGTTGGTCGTGATGTACATGCCGGTGCCGTCGAAGCCCAGCAGCGGCTGATCACCCAGGCACGGGCAACCGGGATGATTGGCGACGGTGCCATCGCCGTTGGTGGTATCGAGGTGGAAGACCGTCCAGGCACCCGTCGGGTCGCTCGTCTGGCTGACCGCGATATCGACATGCGTTTGGCCAGTCAGGGCGCCTGAGACGGGATCCTGCTCGAGGGTCAGGTCGGTGTGGTAGAAGCGCTGGGTGCCGGTATCGAAGTAGCAGCGCGGATCGGTCACAAACTGGCCGAACACGCCGGTCGTCCGATCGATCGCCGGTGGGTAGCCGAGGAAGGCATTGAGGGCGGTTGGCCCGGCGACGATCTTGCCGTTCTGGTGGTAGACAGCCAGAACGTCGTTGATCGTCTCCACCACGAAACCGTTCCCGACACACAGGCCCTGGTCCGGCGGCTCGAGGCTGAACTGGTTGCCATCTGACGCGGTCCGCGAGTCAACATGGGAGAGGCCGTTGAAGCCTGATGCGCCGGCCGTCCCATAGCTCACTTGCTTGCCGTTTACCGATGGTGGCGTCGTGGGAGGATTAACTGGGGTCGCATTGACCTTCGGCGTGCGCTCGGTTACGTCGTCATTCGGCGAGATTTCGGTTGAACCCGCTTGGCTCTGTGGCGTGACCGTACTCAAGGCATGCAGGGTCGGCGCAGCGGCCGCGATGTGCGTGGTCGTACCACCAGTCAAGCGGAGCTCGCGGCTGCTCGGGGAGAGCGTTGGACTCGCTGCCGCGACCGTGCCGACCATGCCCATGACGAGTGCCGCAGATGCTGCTACAGCGGCCGCTCCCGACCAGAGTCGCTGGGGACGCGGTCGTTCGCGATGAATCCCCTGGATCATCCGATGGACCCCTTTCCGCGCCCTCGGGCGCGAACTGAAGCGTCCGGGCGGGACGCGAGCTCCGCTCCTCCACGAGCAGACGAACGGGACTCCCAACGGCGAGGCTCGGCAGCCGAGCGCGGCGTCCCTGTACGCCCTGTTCTATCACCGCGGAGGGTGGCGGTAGGGCTCGTCGCGCGGGTAAAAGCGAATAGGCGGTGCATCGAAGCACCGCACGTTCACCGGACTACTACGGACACGATGAACGGATGGCTGCGCACGATGAGTTGATCGTGGGATTCGAAGCAGGCTGCGGTCCCGCGAGAGCACCTGACGCTGTTCGTACCAATAGACGCGACCTCGAGGCTCGACTAGCCTCATGTGAGTGATGGGGCGATCGGTAGGTGCATTGCGCCGCTCGGACAAGTCGACCCACAACGTCGCCCTGGCGACCATGCTGGCGCTCCTTCTCGTGGGCTGTGCTCCAACGCCTGAGCCCAGCGCCCCCAAGCCGACGGATTCATTGCCGCTGATTCAGACTGCCCAGCCGCTCCCTTCACCCGCTCTAAGCCCTGCACCGAGCAGCTCTCCCACACCGTCCTGGACATCGGTCACCTGGGCCGCCAGTGACCCTGCGCCGTTCTCCGGTCCGGGCAATCAATACGTCCTTGGCGGAGTTCCGTGGGCGGAAGGGTCGGTCCTGGTCGGCGAGGAGGCGCCGCTGCCTTCGGGCAACGTCGAGGGTGCTGTCTGGACCTCGGCCGACAATGCGCGCTGGCAACGGATCCCGAATACGAACGGAACGTTCAGTGGCGCCGAGATCGAAGCGGTTGCTGCCACAGCATCGATTCTGGTTGCCGTCGGCGACTCGCGGCTCGAAGACAATGCGACGACGCTGGCGCCGCCGGTTGGCATTGCGTGGGTGTCGACCGACGGGACGGACTGGCAGCGAGCTCCGGATCCAACTGGGACCCTCGGCGGCATGGTGCTCCACGGCGTCGCCGCCGGACCGGCGGGATTCGTCGCCTATGGCAACGGCTTGGGCGGAGGGGCGGCCCTCGCCTTCTCAAGCGATGGCCTGCGCTGGCAGCGCGAGGCCGCTGATCTGACGACGGCCGCCTCGGAGGTGGCCGCCATCACATGGACCGGCGCCGGGTTCGCCGCAGTCGGTGGTCACGACGTTACGCAGCGAACGGGCATGGTTGGTCAAGCCCCAGGATCGGCGGCGGCCTGGTGGTCGAGCGATGGACAGGACTGGCACCAGAGCGACGTCAGCTCACCGGGCTACGAGCTCGAGACCGTCCAGCTGTGGCTCAACTCGTTGCGAGCCACCGGGATCCCAGCCTGCTTCGGTTGCATCTCGGCGCCGGCCGAGTGGCGCTCGAACGATGACGGTCGAACTTGGCGCTCGTTGCCGACACCGGGGACGCCACTTGCCCCCTCGTCAACGGCCCTGCTCGTCCGTAATCGGGTGGTCAGCCTCCAGGACCAACCCGAGGAAATCACATGGACGGCCGACGGACAGACCTGGAATCCTCTCGGCCCGAGCGGGCCGCCCATTCCAGACGACGGACGACTCGTCGTGGCCGGCGATCAAGCGGTCATTGCCATCGCGAGCGTGACTGTGGGGAAGCCGAACGATCAGCAGGACATGCGCGTTTTTGAAGGTCAGCTCCACTAGAGGTGGCACGGCGAAGGCTGTCGTTCTGCAGACCATGAACCTCTCGTGACGCCTTAGCCCGGCGCGATCCAGAGCCTGATCGCGAGCGCGAGTCCGGCCAGCCCGACGAGGATCCGGGTCCCATCGCTCGGTACGCGCCGCGTGACCGACGGGCCGATCATGCCGCGGGCGAAAGAAAGGTCACCCACCCGCCGGAGCTCGGCGCGACTTAGCCTGCGACCGCTCGGACCGCCCCAGTTGCGCATCGTAGATCGTCACCCCGACGTTCCTTGGTCGCTCTGGGTCCCGGCGGCATCGGCTCCCGGCATGCCGGCGGCAAGCAGGAGCGACCCATCGTGGTTGAGCGCGATCGATATGTAGGCGGCATCCGGAGCCCAGTGGTCGACAACCTGTAGCGTCTTGCTGTCAAAGACCCAGACCCCGATTGAGTCACTGGCTGGGCTCAGTGGATCGGTCGCCGCGGTCCCGATCGCATACAGCCGCGACCCATCGGCGGACAAGGTGAGCGACGGACGCAGGTACACCTTCGCGGCGACCGACGGTGCCAGCCAGCGAGCGACCCAGATCCACGAACGGAGTAGCCCGTTCGTCGCCCACGCCTTGAGCGGTCAAGGATCGTTGCCGACCTGAGCGGGTCGAGGTGTCGAACTGGTGGTCGCTGCGTTCTTGAGCTCGAGTTGGTAGAGCGTGCCCGAATGGTCGAGCCCGCGGTCGCCGTAGGGGAGCGCCAAGACTGGCCCAGGGACGAGGTTGAACGACGTGCGCAAGGGATCGAGCTCGCTCCCGAATGCGAACAGGGCGAAGACCGGTCGACTCCGAGCGACCTCCTCGAGCGAGCCCAGGACCGGATCGCAGGTGACTCGAGCGGTCGAGTCGTAGGCCCGCAGTGAGACGTCGGGGCGCCGCCCTTCGACGCAGTGGACGTAGCTCAGGTTCGTCAGCACATCCCAGTAGGTCAGGAGCATGGCGTTCGGAGGCAGGTGCGCGAAGACACCCGCGGCGAACGTCTCGCCAACCTGATTCGCGGCTTGATCGTGCGTCGCCCAGTTGCCAGCCGCGAGCGCGATGGGCAAGACGACAAGGAGCACCTGGGTACCCACGACACCGGCCTTCAGACGTGCCCCGAGCACCGCGATCAACTCCTCGGCGGCGACGGACAGCCACACCGCGAGGATGAGCCAGGTGACAAGCAGATAGTGGGCAAGGCCGACGTAGGTCGCGAAGAAGTAGACGTTGACCAGGGCGACCAGGCCGAGCATGGCCGCCGCCCATCGGTCGCGCAGGCCGAGGATCGCTCCGCCGATGAGCCCGCCGACGAGGAACGCGACGTTCGCCCGGTCCTGGATCTGTCTCAGGACCGTGGGCAGGGCGCCCACCGCCGTGCCCAGGCTCGCGAGCGTCCCGAAGTGCATGTCGCCGCGGAACTGCGCGCCGGTGATCAGGCTCGACAGGCCCGCCCAGGTGGTGAGGGGACCATACACGGCCGGCGGTCCGGCCAGAGCACGGAGCGGGATCAGGAGGTACAGCGATGCACCGGCCAGGAAGAGGAGCGCGGCCTGGACCAGCAGCGCAGGCCGCTCGGCCAGGGTCCTCCGAGCGTCGATGAGGACGAACCCGATGATGATCGGAAGGACCGTGATCGCGAGCAGGTGGTTCGCGACCGATAGGCCGGCGAACAGGCCCCCCAAAAGGAGATCGCTAGGCCGTCGCTCGGTTCGCCAGACGAGGGCTCGATGGACGACCAAGGCCATCAGGAAGAGGTGGAGCCCATTCATCTCCGAGAACGTCGCCTCCAGCCATAGCGTTCCCGTGACTGCGAGGCTTAGTCCGGCGATCGCCGCGATCAGCGGCCGGACGCCGAGCCGGATTGAGATGAGCACTGACGTGCCGGCCGCGCCGGCCGCGGCGAACGCCGACAAGAGATCCGCCCGATACGCCAGCGACCCAACCGGCAAGAGGCTGAACGCCTTCCCGAGCAAGATGTACAGGGGGTAGCCGGTCGGGTGAGGGACACCTAGCTCCGCCGGGATGAACTGCATCTCGGCCCAATCGCCGAAGCTCGGACCGGGCAACATTGTCCGGATGTAGACAAGCAGGGCCACGACGAAGACGCCGACAGCTGCCGCGTTTCCCGGATTGCCGGTCAACAGCCTGCGGGCGCGTGCGCACGCGTCTGGCTCGTGGGCGGATCGCCCGGATGGTTCAGCCATGCTAAGCCAGCATGTGGTGGCCAGTGGTCGCCGATCCGATGATGTCGGTTGGGTCCTCCCCCAGGTAAGGCTTGGCCCGAGTTGCATCCATGATGCGGCCGACTCCGGCTAGCAAGCCCGATGGCTACCTTCTCGGCTCATACCGCATCGCCACTGCCCCCGAGGCGAACTCCAGCCGGCTCACGAGCTTCAAGTCGACATGCTTCGATAGCCCTGCGAACAACGTCGGCCCATGGCCCGCTTCGTGCGCGGCGACCTGGGCAAGGCCGTTGTGCGGCTCAAGCGGGAGTCGGGTAAGGGACTGCTGACGGGAGGCCTTTCTCTCCCGCTGGCGCCCGGCCAAAAAGGAGGGCATCGGCCTGGTCGAGGTTTTCCGCCGCGTGACGATGTATGTCCTCGTCCGCGATCACTTCACGATGATCGCAGCACCCGTCCAAGGTGACGTTGATGGAATATCGAAGGGGTCGCATAACGCCAAGGGTACCGCCCGATCGTGTGCCGTAGCCAACTACAACCGGTCATCGGGTCTCAAACGAAAGCCTCGGCCGTGACGACGGGTGGGCGTCGTGAGATTCGAGCCCCGGACGATTTGACCGAGGCTTGCGGAACCCATCCGACCCACGCATCGTCTCCTTGGTGACGAGGTCCTCTTGGGTCGGTCGGGGGAGACATGAAAGCGTCCGCTGCGGTTCTGCTGTGCGCCTTGGCCATCGGCTGTGCCGCGCCGCTGCCCCCCTCAGCGCCGATCCCGTCCTCACCTCCCTTCCCGGCGGCCGGCCCATCGCCAATCCCACTTAAAAGAGAATCGCAATGATGCCTCCAAGAACGTTTCTGATCACCGGCGTCAGCAGTGGATTCGGCCGTGCCTTCGCAGAACGTGTGCTAGCCGCTGGCGACCAAGTCGTCGGCACCGTTCGTTCGAGCGTTGCCGCCGCTGACTTTGAGCAGCTCGCGGCCGGCCGTGCCCACGCCCGTCTGCACGTCACCGCGGTCGAGCCGGGTGCGTTTCGCACCGAGTGGTCCGGGCGGTCAATGCGCCGCGCCAAGCGCACTGTGGCCGACTATGACGAGCAGATCGATACGATCAGTGCCGCACGAGCTGCGTACAACGGCAAGCAGCCCGGCGACCCGGCCAAAGCAGGCGACGCGATCCTTGCGCTGCTGGACGCCGACCAGCCACCGACCCACGTGCTGCTCGGAAGCGACGCCGCCGCCGCCGCGTCAAAGGCGCTCAACGAGTTCGGTCGCGAGATGGAGACATGGGCACAACTGACCGGAAGCACCGACTACACAGGAACTGACCTCTAATCGGCCGATCGCCATCGCCGTGTTTGTGACGGCACAACTCAGGCGTCCGCCGGTGCGTAGCGGAGTCGGCGGGAACCATTGACGGCCGGGTCTGAGCGGTACAGGATGGCGCTACTACATCGTCACGCAGGGTAGTACGAAACAGATTGTCTCGATCGCAGCTCCTCAAGGGAACAACGACGCTCCTGATCCTCGCCGTCCTGAGCGAAGAAGAGCTATACGGGTACGAGATCGCGGCCCGGATCCGCGAACGCAGCGGCACCTTCATCGACCCCGGTGAGGGCTGGCTCTACCCGGCTCTCCACAAGCTCGAGCTCGACGGCGCTCTCGAGGCCACCTGGCGCGAAAGCGAGATTGGACCCAAGCGCCGCTACTACCGGCTGACGCGCAAGGGCAGCCGAATGCTGGCGGCGCAGGCGAGCGAGTGGGAGTCGTTCGCCCGCAGCGTCCACCAAGTGGCAGGGGGTCTGGCCGATGCCTGAACCGTCCGCGCCTGACCGCACCGACTACCTCCAGCAGGTCGCGGACCGGCTGCCCTTTGACGATGCGCAGAAGGTCGACATCCTGCGCGAGCTTGCGGGGCACCTGGCCGACTCGACGGCTCATCTCGAGCGTCAGGGCCTGAGCACGGCTGTCGCCGAGCGGGCGGCGGTCGAGCGACTGGGTCCCGCAGAACGGCTGGCGAACGAGCTCACGACGGCGCGACACACGCCGCGCCGACTCCTCGCTGCAGCGGGCGCCGGGACATTGGCCGCGGCTGGCGGCGTGATCTACGGCTACCTCTTCGCGGCGCTCGCCCTGAGCGGAACTTCGATCGCGGCCTTCGTGGTCGGTTCCTACCTTCACTGGTTCGGGCCGAGCACAGGCGATGGGCTGGACGGCTCGACGATCACCCTCGTTGCGCTCGGCGTCGGAGCCTACGTGGCCGCGCGACGGCTGACCTTGACCGTGGCTGGCCGAGCCGGATACCACATTCGTCTGGCACGTCGGGCCACGGCGCTCGTCGGGGGTGGGCTCGTCCTCCTCTACGCGCTGGTCGGCTGGCGGGGCGCACTGAACTGGCCCGAGGTCGGGATCCTCCTGTCGTTGCCGGCCTGGTTCGTCGTCGGAGCCTGGAGGGCAAGCGACCTGCGCTTCCCATCGCCCAAGTGGCGCCTGCAGGTCATCGGCCTGGCATTCGTGGTCGTCCTAGCGGCCCTCGGCCTCGGCTTCAACCAGCAGGCCAACGGAGAGGGATCTGGCGGATTCCATCCGACCGGCGTCGAGAAGCTCGGTCTGCCCACCCCAGATGCGATCCTCGCGGCGACCCTGAGCGAGGGCATTGCCGCGACGGCAACTGGATCTACCCAAGTCTTTATCGACATCTCGGACCGCTCGCTCCTCGCAGGTTGGACCGACTTCCGGATCGAGGCGTGGCCCGGCAGCGTGCAGGCCGGATCGGACCCCGGGCTCGCCGGCCTGGTGGACCCTGCCGCGAAGGCGCCATTCGCCGTCGAACCGGCCTACCTCGAGGCTGGGCCACAGTCGAACGAAGGGGGACCCATCCCGCCCGACGGAGCTCAGCTGAGCGGCGCGGTGACAACCGATCGCAGCCCGGGCGTGAGGCTGGCCTGGATTGCCTTGACCGGGGTCGGGCCCGACGGTCATCGCTACATTCTTGAAGGGCCCTCGTTCAAGTCGACGACCTTCAACGGCACGGCATTTGATTGGTTGTCGGCCGTGATTTCGGGACGGTAGCTCTCGCCTGATCGCCCACACGATGAACCCATTGCGACGGGCCTGCGCCTCGATGCCTAGCGGCCCGAAGGATCGAACGGATCTTGCCCGTTGACGCTAGCAGGCGCCGCCGGGAGGGCCAATCGGGCTGGCATTGATGGCCGTGCATAGCGCGGCGAACTTCGTCGCAATCGCGCCCACGGCGGCATTGAGACTGTCGAGTCGGGCCTGGATCGCCGTGAGCTGATCGACGTTCGCGCTGGCGGCGGGCCGCTCCGCGATCGCCCGCAGCGCGGCGATGTCGGCCCGTGCCGCGGCCACCTCAGACTGGAGCCCGCCCAGTGCTGGTCCGGGATCGACCGACTGCGGCGCGGGCCGTGTCGCGACGGTGAGGACCAAAACGAGGGTGATGGCGCTCACCACGAGAGAGACGGCGCCCATCCAGTTGGTTCGCATGTCCACATCCTGCCTGCGGTACCTGGACCCGCAGGGTACCCGCTCGAGGGTCCGACACGATCGCAGGCAAACGCCGACTCATTGGGGTAGGCGCTGGCCGCTAGCTAGCCTGTTGGAGGCGAGCCGGGCCTGGGCGGCGGCGGTTGGGGACTGCTCGGGTAGCCGAGGGCCTGCTTCGCGCTTTCGAACTCGTCGAGGGCGATCTCACCCCGGGCGAACCGCTCGCGCAGGATCTCGAGCGGCTCTGGCCGAACCGGAGTGGCCGGCGGAGGCACGACCTGACCAGGCCATTGACCTTGGGCCGGCGGATTCGTCCTGTTGAGATACCGGACGGCCAACATGATCAGGACGACGATCAGAACAACGGAGAGGACGGCACTTACCAGCCAGAACAGGCCAAAGACACCCATGCCAAATCCAGTGCCGAACACCATCATCGCCTTCTCACGCTGTCCACCTGCTCACGGTCCATGGCCGAAGGATAGCCGCCTCAGATGGCCCCTCCACGGTGGATCC
>PNAZ01000120.1:0-20160 GCA_003169655.1 Chloroflexota bacterium | reverse complement strand
GTGGTCTCCGGCTTCCTGATCACCGGGCTGTTGCTGCGTGACCGCGAACGACATGGTGCGATCCGCTTCGCGACCTTCTACGCCCGCCGCGCTCGCCGCCTCCTGCCCGCGGCCCTCCTGGTGGGGCTCGTTACGCTGGTTGCCGCGGATCGGCTCCTCTCGCCGCTGGATCGCCCGGCCGTGTCGCTGGACGGTGCAGCTGCTGCCCTCTCGGTTGCCAACATCCGGTTTGCCCTGACCACCGACTACTTCAGCCCTGCCGGAACGCCCTCCCCATTCCTGCACTTCTGGTCGCTCGGAGTCGAAGAGCAGTTCTACCTGCTGTGGCCCGCCCTACTCGCGCTGGCCACGGTCTGGCGGCCGCGAGTCGGGGCGGCGGTCGTGCTCATGGTGGTCCTTGTCGTTTCGCTTGGCGCATCGGTGTTGGTGACCGACCAGGCCCCGGCCACCGCCTTCTACCTGTTGCCCACGCGGGCCTGGCAGCTCGCGGCGGGGGGCCTGCTGGCCGTCGGGGCCGGCTCGCTCGGGTGGGCCCCGCGGATCCTCGTCGAAATCGGTCGGATCCTCCTGGCGCTGGCGGCCTGGGCGGCGCTGGGGGTGATCGGGGCGGTGGCGGTCGTTCTCGATACGAGCACCCCCTACCCGGGCCTGATCGCGCTCATCCCGACGGCTGCCGCTGTCCTGCTCATCGCCGGTGGCGGCCTGCCCTTCGGCCCTGGCGTGCTCCTGCGCACGATGCCGATCCGTTTCCTCGGGCGGATCAGCTACTCGCTCTACCTATGGCACTGGCCGGTCCTGGTCCTCGGTGCGGTGGTGATCGGCGGCACGCTCTCGCTGGGCCAGACGGTCGGCCTCGTGGGCGTCGCCGTGCTGCTGGCGATCGGGACCTGGGCGATCATCGAGGAGCCGTTTCGGCGCGGGCGGCTCTCGCTGCCCGCCATGCCTCGACAGACCGTGGCCATCAGCGTGGCGGCGATCGTGGCCGTAGCCCTGATCGGGAACGGCTTCGCCTCGGCGCAGGACGCGTCGCTGGCCAACCTGGGTGGCGCCGCTGATCCTGGCTCAGGTCGGCTCTCGGCAGTGGCAAATGGCGGTCCAATCGGCACCGGCCCCGTGATGGCCGGGGGCGCCCCGACGATTCCCAAGCCGACGAACGGGACGGGCGTCTTGATTGGAAGCGCAGGCCCCACACCCCGCCCTGGCGGTAGTGGGGTCCCACGGGCCACGCCCGCGCCGCCCACCTCGTTTCGGCTGACCTCAGCCGTTCGGCCCTCGCTCGTAAACGCTCGAACCGACTACGAGCGGCCCTGGCTCGATGGCTGCCTCGGCTCCCTTTCGACGACCGTGCCCCACGACTGCCGCTACGCGAACAAGGCTGGGGCATTCACCGTCGCCCTTGTCGGTGATTCGCATGCCTCCGCGCTCTTTCCGGCGGTCGAGGCGGTCGCCATCGCCCACGGCTGGCAACTGCTGACCTTCGTGAAGGTCGCCTGCCCATTCCTGGACATGCCGATCTACAACGCGATGCTCAAGCGGGAGTACACCGAGTGCGCTGCCTGGAACAGGAACGTGATCGCCCGCCTTGGCGCGATCAAGCCCGATCTGGTCCTCGTATCTGACAGTCGCTGGGTCTTCCCGCTCAACGCCGCAGACAAGTCACGCGCCAAGGAAGGGGCGGAGCTGGCCCGGATGATCGACCAGCTCCGGAGCCGCGTTGTGATCATCAACGACGTACCGCTGCCCTTCATCGACGTGCCTGCTTGTCTCGCGGCACACACGACTGACGTTCGGCAGTGCGCGATTCCCCGCTCGCAGGATCTGGGGGACGGGATGGGCGTGATCGAGAAGATCGCAGCGGCCGACACGGGAGCAGGCCTGATCGACCTCACCGCGGGTATCTGCCCGGGCACCGGGGCGTGTCCCGTCGTGATCAACAACATGATCGTGTACCGAGACGGCCATCACCTCACTGCGACGTTCTCACGGACTCTGGCCCCGCTGCTCGACCGGCGACTGCGGTCACTCGGCATCCACTAGCCCATTGTCCGATCGCTCCGTGTCGTGGCGCCAGCCCGCGACGCTATGACCAGATCGTGGTTGTTCTGGGTCACCATCGCCTGATCGCTAGTTGCCGACTGTCCAACTCGTCAAGATCACCCAGCTCGCTCCCGCGTCGGTCGTTCGTTCCAAGCTGATCTGGTTCGCCGACGCCGTCAGGTCCGTGGCGAGGACCGCTCCATCGTTGCTGGACAGGAAGTCCATCGCGTCGATCTGCAGGCCGCCGGCGCCGTCGTCGAACCCGACGAGGCTCCACGCCAGTCCGCCGTCATGGGTCACGAAGAGGCCGTCCCCAGTCGAGATCCAGCCAGTCCCATCGGCCAGGAAGTCGATCAGGGCGGAATCGCCACCTAGGAGGAGGTCGTTCGCGGGACCGGAAGGAACTCCCCCTGCCCCGAGCGACTGGACGAATAGCGTCTTCCACGTCCGACCGCCGTCGGTCGTACGGTAGAGCGCCTTGGCCGATGACCCCCCTGCGCCGCCACCATCGCACGACAGCCAGCCATCAGTCGCTGTCGGGAAGCTGATCCCAGTCGGCTCGAAGATCGGGAAACCTCGCGGGCATGGGCTCGGATACCGCTTCCAGGTCGAGCCGCCGTCCCGACTCGACGCGAAGCCCGCATACGAGATCGTGGGGTTGTACGTTGCCCAGGCCAGGCTGCTCGAGGTGAGCTCGGCGTGATCGAGGCCAGTGTCCTTGGACGCGGTCCAGGTTGCCCCGCCATCGACGCCCCGAATGAGCGCGGTTTGGCAGTCTGCCGGAGCGTCGATTCGGCAGGTGACCGAAGCGATCGCCAATGATCCGTGGGTCGACAGCCCATACAGCGGCGGCGTGTCGAGCAGACGGGCTGACCAGGTGTGACCGCCGTCAGAGGTCGTCGCGACGACGCCCGCACCAGCGCGGTTTCCGGTCGCCCCGACAAGGATGCCGTGGTCGAGATCGCTGAAGGCGGCGGCGGCCGGCACGAACGATCCGGCCCACGGACGAGATGCGATCCGCCCAACCGCCTCGGTTGGCGGGATCGCGATGCCGACCCGGAGGGCCTCGCTCGAGCCGACCCACCAGAGCGTCCCGCCCGCCCCGAGCAAGGTCCAGCTCGAGAGGTCGGTCACATCTGGTGGCAGGAGCCACGTCGGTCCGAGCGGGGCGAGCGTGAGCGGGTCGATCGCGGTCATTGTTCCGTTCACGACCAGCCAGAACGTGCCCGCCGCAAACCGCACGTCGCCACGGAAGGGCGGCGATTGACCGGTCAAGACCATCCTGTTCTCGAGCCCGAACTCGGCGAGGGTCGAGCCCGTCGTCGCCGGATCCCCGCCAGCAGGCGGGCCCACGAGCGCCCAGCAGCTGTCAGCGCCTTCGACCGGGTCGTTACCAAGGAGGCGCCCATCCACCCCGAGATCGATCGTCGCCGTCACGTCCCCGCTATCCGGATCGAGGTAGAAGGCCGTCGAGGTCGCTGCGGACTGGGTGACGCTCAGAGCGCACTGGGTCGCAGGCTGGCCCGCCGCTGGGAAGCTCCCGGTCACCTTGAGCGTCGCAGCGTCGAGTCGCTGGAGCTTCGAGCCAGCCGGAACCCAGACGACACCGCTGCTCGGAGCGATTTCACCCTGAATTGGGAGCTGCACCTGCGCAACGACGGCGCCCGAGGCGGGATCGATCCGGGCGACTGTTCCGTTCGGGGTGGCTTCCCCGCCAGTGGCTCCGGGGACTGTGGCCACCCACAGCGATCCATCACTGCCGGCCGCGAGTTCGGCCGGGGCGATCGTGGATGGCAGCGGCCTGGTCAGGGTGATCATCCCGCTGACCGGGTCGATCCGGACCAGCCACGCGCCGACGTGCTGGTACTGGCTCACCCAGATCGCCCCGCCCAGGGCAACAGCGCTTGTCACCGTGCGAAAGGCCGTGGGACCCGTCAGGTCGATCGTCGCGGTGATCGGGGTGGGCAAGCTTTGCGTCGGGTCCGGCGTCGGGATCAGGGTCTGGAGGATCGGGCCGGGGCTACCCTCTGACGGCACGGGCGTTGGAGTCGGAGCAAGGGTTGAGGGCGTCAGCGACGGGTTGAGTCCGACGGTCGCGATCGGGCCGGCAGGCGTAGGGACTGCGGGCGAGCAGCCGGCGAGCATGGCAGCCACTAGCCCCGCGACCAACCGCCTCAACGCCACACCCCCGACTCAACGTTTCGTTGCCCTGTGGACGGGCCCTCTTTGACGATTGTGATGGGTGCGGCGCCGGCGACGAGGCTTCCGTCGCGGAGTCAGGCTTCGGGTTCAGTCGCCTCGCCGAACGCCTTACCTTCGGGCGCACTGAAACCCGGCGGAACGGGCGACGCCTCAGGTGACGCGGGGCCCGCTGTTTCAGGCAAGCTTCAGACGATCGGGACTAGGTGATCCGTTGGGGCGTCGCGTCCTCCCAGGGGTTGTCAGTCTGCGGCCGCGACTCGCTTTACTCCCCGTCCTCGACCAGTCAGCGCGGCGAGACCAAGTGCACCGAGAAGCAGAACGCCCTCGCTGAGCCCCCCGCGAACCGTCAGGTCCGCGCTATCGAAGCCGCTTGCGAATGTCGAGCCACCGCCAGGGATGACGGTCTCGCCGCCGCAAGGAATCACCGTGTAGATCGGAGCGGCCGGAGAACCGGCCGCCTCCCAGCAGCGGCCCTCGGTCATCGAAAGCAGGGCGACCCCGGCGCTGACGACCAGCACAGCCGCCACCGCTGCAATCATCGCCTCGCGGCGGCGCCGACCAGGCCGTCCTCCGATCCGTGACCCGAGCCCGATCAACACGATCCCGGGCACCACGAACTCGATCGTGGCAATCGACAGGATTGCGCCAACAAAACAGAGCAGCCCCGTTGCAACGACGATCGCCGGCCGACGCTGGAGTGCTCCGATGACCGCGAGCAGGCCCATCGTCGCATAGAGCGCCGGGATCGCGATTGCCCGGGGCATGTCCTCCGGCGGGCTCGGATCGTGAGATTGGGCCTGGATGAAGATACCGACCGCGACCGACAACCCAAGGATGATGGTGCCGACCCAAACCGCAGGGCGAACGTTCCGATCCGGCANNAGCGGACGCGGTCGAGCTGCGCTTCAAGCAGACATTATCGGCTCGCCTACCCCGAAGCGGGCCTCTGATCCGGCCTAGGAATCTCGGCCGATGCCCTCAACCCTCAGACGGCCGGGGCCGTCACCTGGCCGCGCCGGACCGGCTTCGAGGTGAACGCCAGGACGGCAACCATGACCGCCGGGAGCAAGAGAAATGTCAGAGTCGAGGCGGGCAGGGAGTACGCGTAGGCGAACGGGTCGGGAACCGGAGCCGCGCAGTCCGTGCACGGCGCTCCACCAGGGAACGGAAGCATTGCCGCGAACCAGAAGAACCCGGCGACCGCTAAAGGTACGAGCACGAGGGCTCGCTTCCAACGATTGCCCCCGAGCCAGACGGTCACGGTCCCCAGCACGACCGCGACCGTCGCGCCAATGACAGTGAACCCCTCGCCGATCCCGGTCCACGGCAGGCGACCGATCCAATAGCCGTCCACAAGAGAGAGCCCGGGGTGCGCCAGGACCTCGCTGAGCGCATAGACGACGAAGACCGCAAGCCCGAAGACCAGGGCACCCACGCCGATGATCGTCCCCCACCATGCCGATCGAAGGGCCTGATTCACCACGGCACGTTAGGACTGGGCATCGGGCGCGTCAACGGCCCGAAGCTGACATCTGCGCATCGGCCGTTCCTCGATCCTCACGCGATCTGATGCTGTGCCAACGGCGGAGAGCACCCCGTTCCAGATCGCGCCGAGAAGGACGAAGCCGATCGCCCTGAACTCGAACAGTGCCCAAGCTGGGGGCTTGAGAGGGGCGGGACCGGCGGGGTCCGCCCCGGTGGGGTGGGAGGCGGCATCCAATGCCCAGATTCCTACGATCCCAAGGGCCGTCCACGCGAGGATGGCCCAGGTGATCCTTCGCATCTGTCCAGCCTCCAACAGCGGCCGATCCGGTGGGGCGGGTCTCCAGCAAATCCATGATGGACCGCTTGCGACGAGTAAGGAGCCAGCGGACACGCTCGCCGGCACGGACAGGCATCGTCATTTGAGCACCGACTGCCAGGTCACTTGTAGCGGTGACCATTCCAGGTTGAGCCCTGCTTGATCGGTCCCGTTGGCGTAGACGATCGCGGCTGAGCCTGACCCAAGGCCGACCGAGACCACGCCGTCGATCGAGCTCAGGAGCAGGCGCTTGCCATCCGGTGACCAGTGCAGACCGGATACCAGGAACCCACCTGCCGGCCCAGGCATCTCGACACGGTTCGAATCGTAGAGATCCGCGACCACGATTGGCGCGGGCAGCGAGCCGGAACTACAGCCGCCGTTCGAACATTGGCTCGAACTCTGGAGATATGCCACCTGGGTACCGTCCGGCGAGACGGCGGCCTCGTCGAACGAGAAAGAGCCTCCCGCCGACGCCGGCCCATGGCTGCTTATCAGCGTGTCGTGGGTCCCGTCGAGCTCCACCAGATGGACCGCCGCCTCGATCCCGTCCACGTAGACGATCCGGTCGTCGCCGGCGGTCCAACCCAGCGACCGCGGCGCGGCTCCCTCGACCGGGATTACCGTCGACGTACCGTCGTCGACATGGACGACGCGGATCTGCCCAGGCTCCGCCACCGCGATCGCCGACCCGTCGCGAGACCAGGCGAACTCATTGTTCCCTTTGGTGGTCACGGAGGTGATGGGAATCATTCGCGTCGTGCCGGTGGTGGCATCGGCAATCCAGAGCTGCGCACCGACGCTGAACGCCAGGAACCGGCCGGTTGGAGACCATTCGGGGCAGACGATGGGTCCCAGCCCGGCGGGCAGGGCAAATCTCGAGAGTGCCGCGGTTGGATCGCCATGCTCATCCACGCCGACGACAACGATCGCTCGCCCGTCGACCGGCCAGTCGCCTCGATATGTCGTGACCGGGCCGGAGGCGCGGGCTTCACCGTAGGCGAGCCGCTGCCCGTCCGGTGAGAACATCGGACACGCTTGCGCGATGCCGTCCCCATCGGAACCGATGATCCGTCGTGGAGCGACGCCTTCGCTGACGAGATAGATGTCGCCGTTCTGCCCGCCGCCCACGTTCCACGGGTTCGCGGAGACGGCGATCCAGCCGTTCCTCGCGCTCGACGCTGGCAGCGACGGCAGCGGACCCTGGATGGCCACGGCCGGCGGCGTGTACGCGGGCTGGGGCGGCGAGAGCGATGGGCAGCCGGCGGGATAGACCTGGCATTCGAAGTCATTGCTGGACATGGTCGCCACTCCCACCGGCTGAGCGAGCCCGAAGAGATCCGCGGGCTGTTGACCGAGCTCGAGGTCGGTCACTTCGATCGTCTCGATCGCCTGGGACGCGCCCGGGTCGGATTGGCCATCCACCGGCACCACTGTCGCGTTCTGCTCGGGGCCCTGGCTGCGCAGGATCAGCCTCGTCTGGACGTCGATCCAGAGGTCCCCACCGTCGCAGGTGACATGGAACGTGGGCCGCCCGACGATGGACTCGGTGCCGACGTACGTCCAGCCCGATGCCGCCGTGCCGTCGCCGACATCACCGTCGTTCCGGGTCAGGCCACAGCCTGGCTGGTTCACTGAGCCGCCGCCATCCAGGGCGACGAGAAGGAACACCCGCGGGTCCTCGGAGATGATTCCGTCCTGCTGGACCCAAACCTTGTCGGACCCGACGGTCGCCAGTTGGCCCATCGTGGTCCCGTTCAGGATCTCGTAGGTGTCGGGCTGCGGTGCAGCCGGCGTCGCGTAGTGCTCGAAGCGCACAGACCCAGATTGATCGACGTAGATGCGGCCTTTGACCGAGCCGTCCTCGAGCGTCGAGATCGCCATTGGCGGCAGTTCGGGCATTCGATCGTAGCTCGAGAGCACGAACGCCGCCACGTCGGCCGGCGGCGTGAGGTTCAGCTGCGGGACAGTGTCACGCCGAAGCAGTTGCCACGCCCCGGCGGCCGCCGCACTGGCGAGCGCCAGTGCGAGCAACAGGGCGGCGGCGATGAGCAGACTGCTTCGGCCCCGAACAAAATCAGGATCCGAGAACGCGCCGAGGAGCGAGGGCAGCGGCCGTTGCTGGGAAGTGATCTCGACTGCCTCCACCACCCGTCCCCGCAGACCGGCCTGGGCCTGGGCCGGGAGGTGGGCCCGGAGAGCGGCAGTGATCTGAGCGTCGCTCAGGCGTCGGTCGTTCATGCCTCGGCCTCCATGGCTCGCTCGAGCGCGCGGCGGGCCGCGTGAAGCCGCCATTTCGCTGTCCCCGTTGGGATGCCCAGGGTGCGTGCGATCTCGGCGACCGGCCGCTCCTCGACGTGATGCAGTGCCAGGATCGCCCGCTCGTCGGGCCGCAGCCGGTCGAAGGCGCGACCGATCGCGTCGTTCTCGGCGACTCCGTCGATCTCGGAGCGGGCGTGCGGGTCGGGCGCCTGTTCGGATGCCGTCGGGCCCTCGTCAGGTACTGGCGATCCGATCGTGATCTCGCGCAGCCGGACCCGATGGCGGCGGAGCATCCTGGCTGCATTCGCGACGATCCGGTTGAGCCAGCCGTCGAAGGCCGACGGATCGCGGAGCCTGGGCAGTTGTCGCCACGCTGCGACGAACGCGTCCTGGGTGGCGTCCGCCGCGTCCGCGTCGTTGAGGAGAATCGACCAGGCTAGCCGGTAGCAGCGGTCGATCCGCTTCGCGACGAGGCTATCGAATGCCCCGGCATCCCCCAGTCGGGCGCGGCGGACAAGGGCGTCGTCCTGCGACGTCGCCGCGTGCTGTGCCGCTGCCAAGGTCTCCACGAACATCCCTCGGTCGAGCCACTCTCAGTGTGGCCTCACCTGTCCAGATGCCGCCGGAGTGTCGCCGGTTGGGTCGAGTCGGTCATCACGCGTCTTTTCGGAGGCACCGAAGGACGGCTCGGATGTCCCGCTCCGGCAGCGGGATGCGCGCCGACCGGTTGATCCACAACGCGGCACGTGCATCCCCCACCGAGCCCTCACACCAGACGAGGACCCCGCCGAGCCGCAGGTATCGCTCGTAGAAGCCACGTGTCCCGTCGAACCCCCGGCGAGCGAAGAAGGTCTCATCCTTCGCGTCGGCCCGCGACCGAAGAGCACTGGTCGCTCCCGCGACGTCGAGCGCCTCAGCCGACCTTCCCCCGATCGCGACGAGCAGGGCGTTCGGCACGCTCGGCGGCAACTGCCGGAGCTTGGCGAGGAGCGGCGGACCGAAGCCAGTCGCGTCGGGCACGCGGCGCAACCTGGTCACTTCGAGATTGAAACTCCGCCTGCCCCGGTAGGTCACGGTGAGATCGGGCCCGACCTTACCCGAGCCATACGCCTCGAACGCCAGCTCGATGCTGGGATCCGCCAGCAGCAGGCGCGCCGCCAGGAGCTCTGCTCGGACGTCTCGGAGAGCTTCGGCGTCGGCGGCGGTCCGAAGCTTTTTGCGGATCTTGTCGCGGTGAACCTCCGCGAACGAGCGGAACCGCGCCGAGCCCGTCAGCCACCCAGGGAGCTCCTCGCTGATCGCATCGTCTCGGCCGCGGTCCAACAGATAGCCCGCCAGTTGCTCCACCGTTCCCTGCGTCGTCGTCCGCACCATGCCAGCCATGCTAGGCAGTCAACGCCTGCTGGGGCGATAGGCTCCGCACGGCCGCTTCAAGCCGAAGCTGTGCGCAGGCGAAGCGACCCGTTGTGATCGCTGATCGCTACGATGATCGCACCCACCTCGGAGCCGAATAGCCACGACCTGATTGGCTGGAGAGACCATGACTGACTTGGGGCTCCACGGCTTTCCTGAGACCCAGGATGGGGCCGACTGGATCGGCCAGGCACACACGCTCCTAGACGAGCTGCCGGGAGCCTTCTCGACGGTCTGGATCAGCGACCATCTCCAGATCGATGGAGAGCCTGCCTCCGATGCCTGGACTCGCCTGACCTGGCTCGCGGCGACCTTTCCCAGGCTGCGCATCGGGTCGATGGTCCTGAGCCAGAGCTATCGCAATCCGGGCCTGCTCGGCGTGATGGCCCAGACGTTACAGGCGTTGTCAGGCGGTCGCCTGATCCTGGGACTCGGCGCAGGCTGGCTCGAGGAGGAGTACCGGGCGTTCAACTACGACTATCCGAGTGCCGGGACCCGGGTTGCCCAACTCGCGGAAACGATCGAGTTGCTCAAGGCTCTGTGGACCTCGTCGCCGGCGATCTACGAGGGCCAGTGGTACCGGCTCGAAAACGCCTACGGCGAACGGCCGACCCCGGCAGTCCCGATCATGGTCGGCACGAACGGGCCCAAGGCGCTCAAGGTCGTCGCCCGGCTCGCGGACTGGTGGGTCTGGGACGGGCCGTGGGAGACGACGTATCGGGTCCCATACGAGCGATTGCGGGCCGAGTGCGAGGCGATCGGTCGCCCGTTCGAGGAGATCACCCTAGTCAGCGAGCTGTCGATCTCGCTGCCGGAGGATCCGTTGAGCTTTCAGTCGAGCTATGAGCACACCTTCTATCCGGGCCAGGTATTCGGGGTCGCCGGCCCGCAAGCCGGGGACGTGATCCGCGAGATCGAGTTGCTCGTCGATGCCGGCGTCAAGCACATCGCCCTCAACTTCGACAGCGTCCCGGAGTTGCGCCGCTTCGTGGCCGAGGTCCTCCCGTCGGTCCGCCTCAAGCGCCTGGACCGCTGAGGCGACGCGATCAACCGGTAGATTTGCGTGTCGCCGTCAGGGCGCACCCCGTCCAACTGCCCCCGCGACGTCCCCCATGTCGATCAGGGGATCACAGTTGGAGCGGCTTGAGAAGCAGGCTGATCAAACTGGCCCCGAGCCATTCTTCATAGCGTGATGGCGTCCAGCCTCTCTCGAAGACCAACCTCGAGTACGTGTCGGAGCCCGTCAACGCCCAGATCACGGCCAGGATCTCCGCCTGCGTCATGCCAACCTGGAGCCTGCCGCTCGCGTCCAACGCCGCCGGAAGGAAGCCTTCCTGGGTGAGCCGCAGCTCCTCGTTCTCGTGGTAGCGGGCCAGGAGCTCCGGGTCGCCTGACTGCTCCATGAAGCGGAGAAGATCGGCACACGTCTCGTAGATGCGTCGAGAGATCTGAGCGGAGCCGCGCAGCCACACCTCCGGATCGGACGACTGGCGCAGCTCATCGTTGAGTTCTTCCAGGCCTTCGAAATGGAAACCGACCAGGACGATCTCCTGGGCCAGTCGGAGCTTGGTCCCGAACACCGCATACACGGTCTGGTACGAGACGCCAGCCTCCCGTGCGATGTCTTCCATCGTCACGCTGCTGTACGTGCCCTTCGTAAGCAACCGGCGAGCCCCATCGATGATGCGCGAGCGCGTCATCTGCGCCTGCTCCTGGCGCAACGAGGCGTTGTATGTGCGCTTGCGCTTGACATCGGTTGCCATCGAGATCTAGGGTACCATCCTAACCATTAGTTGCCACCACTATTCAATCATATAAGCCACCATCGATGCGGAGGCGAACGATGAGCCCTGTGCGACGCACTGAGATCAATTCGGGCGACACCGTCGGAGTCGTTTTCGAGCCACACGAGCGAGCGAACCAGTTCGCAGTCATGCTCGGCGGTTCCTACGGAGGCGTCCCGGAGGCTTTCGCCCGGCGATTCGCCGAGAACGGCGTGAGCGCCTTGGCTCTCGGCTACTTCGGTGCGCCGGGGCTGCCATCGGCACTGGTTGAGATCCCCATCGAGTCGCTCCAGCGCGGTATCGAATCGTTCTCCGAACGTTATGCCGGAGGACGAAGCGTCGGATTGCTGGGGTTCTCAAAAGGAGCCGAGCTGGCCCTCATCCTCGGGGCACACATGGGACGCAGCATCGGCCGGGTCGTGGCAGTGGCGCCGTCCCACGTCGCGTGGTTCGGGCTGAAACCGCCTGGACCCGACCCCGATCGCCGCTCGACCCGGTCCAGCTGGAGTCTGGGCGGGGTGCCACTGCCCTTCCTGGCCTGCCCGCCCGTCGTCATGCCCGCGTTCTCTGAGAAAGGCTTACGCACGGACGTGTTCTTCGACCTGTCTCGGCATGAGCCTGGGGAGATCGACGCGGCACGGATCGCCGTCGAGCGGTCGGCTGGCCCGCTCCTTTTGCTGTCAGGTGACGACGACCATCAGTGGCCCGCCGCGGCGATGGCGAACGAGATCGTCCGACGGATAGAGGAGAACGGACGCGCCGACGATGTGACCAACGTCATCTACCCGGGCGCAGGCCATGCCTTCTTCGTCCAGCAGTTCACGCGTCCGCCGGAACCGGGCACCCGTCCGTCATACGACCTTGGGGGAAACGACCAGGCCGACCGCATCGCGGGAGAGGACGCATGGCAGCGGGCGGTCTCATTCCTCCAAGCCTCTTGAACCTCAGGGACAAGGCCAGACCGCTCCATCGTTGCAGCAGGTGACGCGGCCACGCACGCTCCGCGTCCCGTCTACTGAGGAGGGAGACGCGAATCGAGGGAGCGATCGCTAGAAGACGGCTTCGGGCTCGCTGGCGCGGACGCGGCGGGCCAGGGCGTGGAGGACCTCGAGCTCGACCGACGGGTGCTTGTCCAGGAGCGAGTGGAACTCCCGGTGGCCGATCACGAGCAGACGCGTGGGGACGTCCGCGATGACCGTCGCGGTTCGCGGCCCACCGTCCACGAGGGCGATCTCGCCTGCGAAATCCCCGGGACCGAGGCGATTGATGACGCTCCCGTGCCGCTCCACACGAAGCGCGCCGTCGACGACGATGAAGAACTCCTGAGCCGTCGAACCCTCGCGGAGGAGGACGTGGCCGGCGGCAACGTCGACCTCGTCCGCAAGCCGGCCGATCCACTCGATGTCTTGCTTGGTGCACCCAGCGAACAACGGCACCCGACCGATCAGTTCGAGCTTCACGTCCTTGGTCATACCTTCGCTGTCTCCCTCAACGTGTCCCCGACAGCCGCCAGGCGCCTCCCGCAGTTCCGGGCTCGCCGCGAGTCCATCGGTGCACGATACTCCCGCGACGGCCGTGTGGATATCGCCAACCCGATAGCCGCCGACCCGGGCAGTCTCTTCCCGAAGCAAGGCGCCCGTACACTCCGCAGATGGACCGTCGTCGTTCGTGTGGCGAGGAGCTGCCGATCGCCCACCCCCTCGCCCACATGCACGCCTGTCCAGGTGATTTCGGACGGGCACGGTCGCTGGCCGATCGCCGTCGGGAGATCGCAGCCGGGCAGGCACTCGATCTCTACCGGCAGAATCGGAACCCCGTCGGCATGAAGACGGCCGAGGCTTGCCTGGCGGGCTGACCAGGAAGGCTCACCGGGCCGACGGGTCATGTCGGTTCAGGTCGACCGGTCCTCGTTATTCGCCAGTCGAGCATCCACGACGCGCTCGGCGGAGACCGCCGCCTCACGGTCACCGCACACGGCGGCGATGAAGCTCGGCGAGTCCAAGCCGAAGGCGCTCGTTTCCGTCACGGCCCGGACCGTCGCGGTGCGCGGGATGCTGCGCAGCAGGGCGATCTCGCCGACATGACCGCCGGCCCCGATCGTGCGAAGGGTCTTGCCGGCCTGTTCGACCTCGACGGAGCCGGCATCGATGAGGATGAACCGATCGCCTGGATCCCCCGCTCGCATCAGGACCTCGCCCGGGGCGAAGTGGAGCGCGGTTAGGCTGCCGGCCAGCTGTTCGACGGTCGAGACCGACAGGGGTGCGAACATCGAAATGCCGCGCAGCAGGCGGAGCTGGTGTTCCGGGACGAGCGCCACGTCGTCGGCCCGAAGGACGCCTCGGAGCGAGACGGCGGCGACGACCGGGAGGATCGCACCGGTCACCAAGAAGGCGCCCTGGACGCCGAGCACCGCCAGGAGCAGCGGCGCGACGATCCCGCCGAGCCCGGCCGTTGCCGCGATGTAGCCCTCGAACAGGCCCATGATGCTCGCCCGTACCTCGTTCGGGATCGACCGCTGGAAGAGCGTGAACCCGGCCACGTCGAGGATGGCGTTCGACGCGCCAACGACCCCCAACGCGGCGACCACGACCCAGACCACCGGCAGCAGGCCGACGACCGAGATCGGAGCGCCCCAGAAGACCAGGCCGAGGATAAAGAACGGAGCGAGGCGTCGTCGCCCGACGAGCAGGACGCTCCCGATGGCACCGATGATGCCGCCGGCTCCGATCGCCGAGTTCAACAGGCCGACCCCCGACTCGCCGAGGCCCAGGGTCCCGATCGTGGCCACGACGATAAGGACGGTGAGCATCCCCCGGACGAACGGCTGGACCCCGAACACGACGATGATGAGCAGCGGTGTCGGCAAGCTCCGGAGTGACCTGAATCCGTCGAGGAATCCCGCCTTCGATCGCCCACCGTGCGATTGCCGCGCGGCGGAGGCCGCGCCCGGCAACCGGATCAGGGGGCGAACCCGAGAGAACGCGATCGTCGCCAACGCCATCCCGAGCGCTCCGGCGGTCGCGGCCGCCGCGGTGCCGAGAACGAGCAGGATGCCGCCCAGCGCCGGCCCGACGAGGAGACCCACCCCCTCGCCCGTGCTCGTGGCGACGTTGGCGGCGACGAGCTCCTCGGGCGATCGGGCGAGTCCCGGGATAATCGTGTTCTGGAGCGGACGGACCGCAGCCGTGGCCACGGCGTTGACCGCCGCGATGACCAGGAGGATGACGAACGGCGATCCCAGGGCGAGGGCGACCGCGGCGGCGATCGCGGTCGCCAGTGCGGTGGCGTAGATGCCCAGGAGCACGCGCGTCCCCGAATGCCGGTCGCCCAGGGTCGAGGCGATCGGCACCCCGATCAGCGTCGGCAGCGTCCGAGCGAGACCGAGGATCCCGACGCCCACGGCCCCGCCTTCCTGGTAGGCGTAGACGAGGAGAGCGACGATCAGGGCCCACTGGGCGGCGATGGACAGGGTCCAGGCGGTCCCGAGGCGGCGAAGGTCGGGGTTCAACAGGACCCGGCGGAGGGCGTGCTGCGAGGCCGCGAGCTGCAGGCGGATCTCATGCACGGGTTCGAACACTACCGGTCGGTGGCCACGGCCACAAGGCGTCCGCGGACGGGGCGGCTGGGATCCCGAGTGAGTGTGTGCACGTCCGAGTTATGTCGGGCGCGTTACGAAATGTTGGTTCAACTGGACCGCCCGATAGGCTATTTCCCCATGGACCTTGTTGACAATGCCGACCGGCGGGCGTCGAATTCCGAACTGGGCGCCGCCAGCATGGACTCGCGACATGACGAAAGACGATCTGGCAGTCCTGGCGGCGAAGTGAGCTCCCGTGCCTCCCCGGGGGGCGCCGGATCAGGCGCTTCGGCGTTCGTCGCGCGATCTCGGTCGGAGCTCCGCACGTCATACTCCGCCGCATGCTGCGCGACGTGACGTCCAATGAGCATGGCGCGCCCCTCCGGGTGGCCGACGGCGGCGCGCTCGACCCCCTCGTCGGGCCGCAGTGCTCGCTTGCGGTCCAGCTGCGCCGGGCGACCGGCGCTGTCATCGGGCGAAGCGCCGAGCTCGATGCGATCTCGCAGGAGCTGCGAGAGGCTTCAGGCCGCCTCGCGGCGGTGACCCTCGAGGGCGAGCCGGGTATCGGCAAGACGCGCCTCCTACTCGCCGCAGCCGAGCTCGCCTCTGCGAGCGGGTTTACGTGTGTGGCGATCACCGCCGACGAAGAGATCCGCGGGCCGTTCCTCGTCGCGCGGAGCCTGTTCGCCTCCAGCTCCATCCGCGATACGGCCGCGGGGACGCCGGCAGAGGCCGCGGTCAATCGGGTGATCGAGGCCATCTCCGGGCGCGACGAGCGCGGGTTCGAGAGCCTGTTGCCGGACGCCAAGCTCCTGCGTGCCTTCGACCTTGCGGGCGTCGCCGTCTCGACGCTCGCCACGCTTCGCCCACTCGCGCTGCTCATCGACGACGTCCAGTGGGCCGACGACGACACGCTCCGCCTGCTCCGGTACGTCGTCCGGAGCGACGCCGATCGACCGATCTTCCTGTTCCTGACCATCCGGCCGGATGAGTTCGCATCGGTCACCGAGGCCGTGAACTTCGTTGCCGATATGGAGCGGATGGGCCTTGTCCGGCGGCTACGGCCGGGGCGGTTCAGCTCGGTCGAGACCGGCGAGCTGCTGAAGCGGGTCCTCGGCGGTCCGGTCGAGGTGACCTCCGCGGCCGCGATGCACGTCCAGTCGGAGGGTGTCCCGTTCATCGTCGAGGAGCTGGCCCGCACGCACCGGGAGGCCGGCACGCTCCAGCAGATCGACGGCGAGTGGCGGCTGGCCCGCAATGCGGCCCGGCTCGTGCCATCCGCAGTTCGCACGCTCATCGAGCGCCGCGCCGCGCGCCTCCCGGCCGGGACACGAGCTGCGCTCGGAGACGCCGCGATCCTGGGCCGCAGCTTCAGCCTGCGCGACCTCCGGGCGATCCGGGCGCGGATCGGCGAGGGCGATGTCGTCGAGCCGGCCCAGGGTGCGACCACGCACGGCGTGCCTACGCACGGCGAGTCCAGAAGTCCCGGCGACGGCGCGGAGTCGCTGGCCGACGATCTTGCGCCCGCGGTCGCGGTGGGCCTCCTGCTCCCGCAGGCAGAGGGCGAGCCGGCCGATTACACGTTCACCCACGAGCAGGTCCGCCAGTTCGCCGCGAACCAGCTCTCGGCGGCCCGGCGCCGGCAGGTCCACGCGGCGGTCGTCGACCTGTTGCTGGATGGTGGCGACCCCGACCCCGCCGGCCTTCCGATGCTTGCCCAGCACGCGCTCGCGGCCGGCGACACGGCCCGCGCGGCTCGCTTCTCGATCGACGCGGCGGAGGCGGCTCTCGCCTCGAACGCCCCCGAGGAGGCGCTCCGGCTCGTCGAGCAGGCGCTCCCCGTCGTCGCGACGCCGGCCGATCGGCGGGTTCTGCTCGCAACGCGCGACGACGCGTACGCGATCCTCCGCCGGACCGGCGAGCGGCTCGACGGACTGACCGAGCTGGCCGCCCTCGCCGAAGCGATGCGCGATCCCGCGATCGAGCTGGACGTGCAGCTCCGGCGCGCGTCGGCGCTGCGGATGAGCCATGACGAAGACGCCGCCGCGGAGCTGGCCCGCCGCGTGCGCACCCGCGCAGCCGAGCGGGGCGATGCCGCCCTTGAGCTCCGGGCCACCCTCGAGCTCGGGCAGGCGCTCCTGCGGAGCCCGCTCGGCGAGTCGTTCGGCGGCGCCGCCATCGAGATCGACATCGAGGCTGCCGACGAGGCATACCGCCGGGCAATCGTGCTGGCGGAGCAGATGCACGACGATCACAGCCTGGCCGCTGCGCTGCGCGAGATCGGGACGATCGACTTCGCGAAGGGGCGCGCGTGGTTTTCCGGCGAGGTTCGGTCCGGTCGCGCTGGCGAGTTGCTCGCGATGCTGGCATCGGGCACCAGCATCGAGGAGATGATCCTCGCGTCCCCTATCGGCCCGCTCTTCATCGAGTCGACCCAGGTCCTCGATCGCGCGCTCGGCATCTTCGAGCGGCTCGGCGACCGTACCGGCGTGATGTCGACGGTCATCGCCATGGCCTATGCGCAGTACGGGACGGTCCTGCACTTCACGTCCTCGGTGCGCCACCTGGAGGAGATCCGCCGGGTCACCAGCCGTCTGTCCGAGCTCGTCACGGAGAGCGAGCGCGCCCGCCTCGACCTCCAGATGCTGTTCGGCGTCCACGTGTGGTCCCGGGCCAAGGTCGTCCCGGACTCGGCGGTGTCGCGCGGTGAAGAGGCATATCGCGCCGCGAAGCTCCAGGGCGATCGGGCGATCGAGTTCCTGTCCGCTGGCGGGCTGGCGCTCAGCCTCCTCGAGCTCGGCGACGTCGCGGGGGCCGAGCGGTGGCTCGGCCTGGCCACCACCGCGGCGTCGATGGCGGCATCGCGGAGCCGTTCTATTCAGCTGGAGACCTGGCGCGGCATGGTCCGCGCGGGAGCGGGCGACGCAGAGGGCATGCGCAGCCACCTCGAGAAGGCCGTCACGATGGCGACAGAGGGTGGCCGGACGTCCGCACGGTGCGAGGCCCTGGCCCGCCTGGCCATCGAGGCCGCTCGGCTCGTCGCGGCGGGCGCCGCGAAGGCGCCGGGTGGCGCGCCGGACGCGGCGCTCGCGGAGCTCGTGGAGCGCACGACCGCCCAGGTCAAGGAGCTGCTGCCGCTCCTGCCCGGGCACGCCCCGTGGGGCGCGCAGGCCGACGCCGCGCTCGCGACGGTCGCTCTCGTACGCGGCGACATCGGGGCTGCCGTCATGGCCGGCGGCGCCGCATTCCAGGCCCTCCAGGCCGGGCTCCACGAGGACGTCAGCCTCGAGATCGTGATCCCGGCGGCCCGGGCCGTGCTCGCCGGCGGGCCGCCCGAGATGCAGGGGTTCGTTCGGGGCTTCCTCCAACAGACGTTGACCAGGATCGCTCAGGGCACGGCCGATGAGAAGATCCGCGTCGCGTGGCTCACTGGGCCCGTCGGGCGTGAGCTCGTCGAGCTGGCCGGCCCGATGGACGCGGCCGCCCCCGAGGCTGCGGCGCCTGGGTCCACGGCGCCCGGCGCTCAGCCGGCCCAGCCCGGCCTGGACGAGGCCGAGCGCAGGCTGCTGCAGCTCCTGACTGAGGGTCAGACGAATGCCGAGATCGCCGCCGAGCTCGCCCTCCCCGAGGGCGAGGTGGTCCAGCGCCTCGCGCGCCTGCTGGCTCGGCTGGGCACCTCGAGCCGTGCCGAGGCGACCTCGCTGGCCTTCCGCGGCCTGGCCGCGGTGGGGTCCCACTGATGGCCATCCGGGCGCGGGTTGACCGCCACAAGTGCATCGGGGCGGGCAACTGCATCACACTCGCCCCGACGGCCTTCGACTGGCTCGCCGGCGACTACGGCAAGAGCGACGTGGTCGGACCCGACAGCGTCGACGAGGAGGTCCTCCGCGCCGCGGCCTTCGCCTGCCCAACCGCGGCGATCATCCTCGAGGACGTCGAGGAGCTCCTGCCCTGGCAGTTGCGGGGCAAAACCGGTCCGGCCCGGCGGGTCCTGAAGACCTTCATGTTCACCGACATCGTCGGCTCGACGAACCTCGTCGAGGCGCTCGGCGACGAGGCCTGGGAGACGATGCTCCGCTGGCACAACGCCGCCCTCCGTGAGGTGTTCACGGCCCACGGCGGCGAGGAGATCTCCACGACCGGCGACGGGTTCTTCGTCACCTTCGACTCGCCGGATCTTGCGGTGGCGGCGGCGATCGCCATCCAGCGACGACTCGCCGAACACCGCTCGACACAGGGCTTCGCGCCCCAGGTCCGGATCGGCCTCCATGCCTCCGATGCGACGCAGGTCGGCGGCGACTTCCACGGCAAGGCCGTCCATGAGGCGGCCCGGATAGCGGCACTCGGCGGCGCCGGCGAGATCGTCGCTAGCGTCGGCACGGTCGGGGAGTCGCACCGGACGTCCGGTTCCCGGAGCGCGACGCTCAAGGGCCTCTCCGAGCCGATCGAGGTCGTGAACGTCGACTGGCGCTGAAAGCCGCGCACGCGGAGGCCCGGCGTCTGCTGCGGTTGACCATGGGAGGTCCCTTCGAGGCGAGCTCGTCGAGGGCAGCCTCGATGTCCTCAACCGCAACACTGAGGACGAGGCTTCAGCGCACCATGACCGTCAAGAGTCCCATGCGTTGTCGGCGAGCAGACAATCGCGTCGTATGGTCAGACATAGACCCGGACGCTCCGGCCCGACAATAATCGGCGCAATCGAGGGTGGTGACCCCGTAGAAGGAGAAGCCCAATGGATGCTCAGCCCAATGACGGGACGGTTCACGAGCCTGCCGCCGACGCCGCGGACAGCGCGGATGTCGCAGGGCATTCGGTCATGGCGTCAATCGCCACTTCGGGTGTGCTGCGCACGCGCGCCCAGGCGGGCGACAGGGCGACGCGGAGCAAGGGGGACGAGGTTCTGCCGCCCCTGACCAAGCCGTTCCCGTCGATGCGCGACGACCGCCGCGGGTAACCGCGAAGGCACCCTTCAAGCGGGTCGTCAAAGACCCCGGGCGGGGAAGGAAAGAAGCCAGCCGAGGGTCTTCGGGCTGGATGATTGCCCGGCGCCGGTGGTCCCCGTGGTTCGGAAGTAGCCTGGCCGT
>PNAZ01000011.1 GCA_003169655.1 Chloroflexota bacterium | reverse complement strand
CGACGTAGCCGGCCTCGGTCAGGCTGGTCGCGTCGGCGATGCAGAAGGGCACGTCGAGGACCCGGGCCAGGGTCTGGGCCATCAGGGTCTTGCCCGAGCCGGTCGGCCCGACCAGGAGGACGTTCGACTTCTGGAGCTCGACCTCGTCAACCGTGTGGCCGGCGTTGATCCGCTTGTAGTGGTTGTAGATCGCCACCGAGAGGACCTTCTTGGGTCGCTCCTGGCTGATCACGTACTGGTCGAGGGCCGCCTTGATCTGGCGGGGATTGGGCAGCTTCGCCGCCTGCGGACGCGCTTTGGGCGCCTCGAGCATCTCCTCTTCGATGATCTCCTGGCAGAGGTTGATGCACTCGTCGCAGATGTACACGCCCTGCCCGGCGATCAGCTTGCGGACCTGCTCCTGGCTCTTGCCGCAGAAGCTGCAGCGGTACGGGACCTTGGGCCCCTTGGAGGTCGTCGTCGTGGTCACTCGGCCCTCCCGGCCCGCCGCTCGAGCACCTTCAGTCCTTGACCTTCTTGGGCGCCGGNNCGTCGTGGGCCTGGGCGATCAGCGAATCCCCGGTTGCCGTGTACACCTCATCGATGATGCCATAGTCGCGGGCCTCGTCACCCGACATGAAGAAGTCCCGGTCGGTGTCCTTGACGATCTTGTCGATCGGCTGGCCGGTGTGGCGGGCCAGGATCTCGTTGTTGACCACCACCAGGCGCTCCCATTCGCGCATCTGGATCATCGCGTCGGGTGCGTTGCCGCGGAAGCCGCCCGAGCCCTGGTGGATCATGATCCGGCTGTTGGGCAGGGCGTAGCGCTTGCCCTTGGCGCCGGCCGCCAGCAGGACCGCGGCCATGCTGGCGGCCATCCCGATGCACAGGGTGCTGACCGGTGCGCGCAGGAACTGCATCGTGTCGTAGATCGCCAGGCCCGAGGTCACCACCCCGCCCGGCGAGTTGATGTACAGGCTGATGTCGCGCTCGGGATCCTCCGACTCCAGGAACAGGAGCTGGGCGATGACCAGGTTGGCCATGTGATCGTCGATCTGGTCGCCCAGGAAGATGATCCGCTCCTTGAGCAGGCGGGAGTAGATGTCGTAGGCGCGCTCTCCACGGCTCGACGATTCGATGACCATCGGTACGAGCATTCGGGTTCTCCTGGAATCGCTGGCTGTCGGCTTGTCGGTGCTGATCAGGCTGGCTGGGCCGCGGGCTCGGCGACCGGCTCGGGCTCGGCGCTGGCCAGGACCGTCGACGGGTCGGTTGCCCCAATGGCCGCGTTGGATCCGGCCGCCTCGGCCTCGACCGCGTGATCACTGTCCTCCTCGAGATGGGGCAGGGCGGGGTGCTCGGGGTGGGCGGCCAGCCAGGCGTCGACCAGGCCCTCGACCGTCCGGGTTCGCCGGAGGGTGCTCCGGATGAAGTTCCGGCCGCGCTCGGATTCGAAGTAGCCGATCGTCTTCGGGTCGCCGGCGTAGCGCTTGCCCGCCGCCGTGACCTCGGCCGCCACGGCCACGTCGTCGACCACGACTCCCTCGGCATCGGCGATCCGGGACAGGACCAGGAGCGTCTTGACCCGGTCCTCGGCCCGCGGCCTGAATTCGGTGTGCAGGTCGGCCTCGGTCTGCGAGGTCGCCTTGAGGTAGGCCGGCTCGGAGATCCCCTGGCGGGCGATCGACGCCCGGAACTCGTCGTGCATGACCTCGACTTCCTGGTCGATCAGGATCGGCGGGATGGCCATCGTCGAGTTGGCGACCGAGTACTGGATGATCCGATCGCTGAAGGTGTGCCGGGCGCGATCGAGGGCGCTCCGCTCGAGCCGCTCACGAACAGCCAGACGCATCTCGGCCAGGTCCTTGAAGTCGCCCATCTGGGTCGCGAACTCGTCGTCGAGCGGGGGCAGGACCTTCTCCCGGAGCTCCTTGACGTCGACTGCGAAATGGGCCGCCTGGCCGGCCAGGCTGGCTTCGCCGTAGTCGTCCGGGAAGGTCAGGTCGAACTCGCGATGGTCGCCCACCCGCGTCCCGACGAGGTTCGCCTCGAAGCCCGGGATCAGGCGCTCCTCGCCCAGGACCAGGGGCATCCGGTCCGAGGATCCCCCGTCGAACGGCACTCCGTCGCGGCTGCCGGCGAAGCCGATCACGGCGTAGTCGCCGTTCGCGGCCGGCCGATCCTCGAGCGGCCGGAGGGTCGCGTTCTGGTCGCGCAGCTCGGCCACGACCTCGTCGACCTTGGCCTCGTCGACCGCCTCGATCTCGGGCGCGAAGTTGAAGTTGCGATAGTCACCCAGGGTGACCTCGGGCGGCACCTGGACGGTTGCCTTGAAGATCACCGGCTGGCCTTCGACGGCCTGGACCACCTCGACGCTGGCCTCCGTCAGGGGCACGATCCCCTGCTCGACGAGGGCCTCGCGATAGGCGCCCTGGATCAGCAGCTCGACCGCCTCATCGAGGACGGCCGTTGGCCCGAGGACCCGCTCGAGCATGAACCGGGGCGCCTTGCCGGGCCGGAAGCCGGCGACCTTGGTCCGCCGGGCCAGGCGGCGGGTGGCCTCGCCCATCGAGCGCTCGAGACGTTCGGGCGGCAGCTCGATCTCGAGCAGGACGGTCGAATTGGCAATCGGCGTAGCGGTTACGTTCATCGTCGGGGAGTATAGGCGGCGGCTCCCGCCGACGCCCGGCTGGTGGGCGAGCAGAGACTCGAACTCTGACGCCGCTCACGCGGCACCGGCTCCTAAGGCCGGCGCGTCTGCCATTCCGCCACTCGCCCCGCGGCGAGTCTAGCCGACGGCCGGCGGCTTGGCCCCGGTTCCGGCCCTGGCCGCCGTCTTCGCGGGCGGCTTGGACCCGGCCGTGCCGGTGGCCGCCCCCGTGGCCTCGGTCGGCGGCATGCCGCGTAGGCTGTCGAGCGCCTTGCGGAAGTCGGCCTCGTCGACATTGGCCAGCTGCGAGGCCATCCGCTTGGCCAGGTTCCGGCTGGCCGGCACGATCAGGCTGCCCGCCAGCGCTCGGGTGATCCCGGCCACGATGCCCTTGTCCTCGTCGGGCTTGCGCTTCTCCAGGAAACTGGCGAACTCGCGCTCGAGGGTCCCACGGACCTTCTCGCCATCATCGCCGAGCGAGTGGAGCGCCGCGTCGACCTGGCTGGGCAGAAGCGATGGCGGCAGCGGCTCTTTCTTGCCGCGCAGGACGCGACCCATGCCGCGGGCGACCTTGAGCGGGCCGCCGATGGCCAGGAAGCCGGCCCCGGCCACCAGTCCGGCGGCCTTGGCCGGGCTGCGCCGGACCTTGGCCTTGATGTCGACCGCCGCCCGGCCGGCGGCTTCGAGGCGGACGAGCTCGGCGGAGAACGCCTCGCGGGCCGCTACGACTTCGGCCCGAGCGGCCTCTGCTTCCGTACCCACTCGATCGTCTCCTTCGTCGTCTCGATCGTCAGTCGAGGATAGAACCGGTTCTTGAGCGCTTCGAAATCGATCCCCCGCCGGTACGTGTCGGCGCCGACGAGGGCCGGCCAGAGGGCCAGGGCGAGGGTCAGGCCAAGGGCGATCGCCACGGCCAGGCTGTAGTCGATGGACAGGATCACCCCGACCAGCACGCCCAGGATCGCGAGGCCAATGGCGGCGGCGACCGTGCCGCCGGCGCCTGCGCGCCGGGCGAGGCCGATCACGATCCCGATCACCGCCCCGACGATGGCGCCGACCAGGATGCCGACGATCAGCGGCCGGGGGCCGGGCTGAACCGCGGGTAGGAGCGAGGCACCGAGCGAGGTGAACGCGCGGTGGGGCAGGTCCAGGGCGAGGAGAACGGCCAGCACGATCCCCGCGATCAGGGCGATCAGGAGCTGGGCTGCGATTCGCTGGGCCGGCACATACAGGCCGGCGAAGACGAGCACGATCGCCCCACCGATCGCCAGCTCGCCGCCGAGCAGGACGCCCCAGCCGATCGAGCCGAAGATCCACTCACCCAGGAAGAGGGTCATGCCGACCGGCACGAGCAGGCCGGCGAAGAACAGGAAGCCGAAGGCGATGCCGGCCAGGATGCCGACCCGCTTGCCTTCCGAGGCGATCTCGCCGAGCTCGGCCCTGGCCAGCGCGAGATGGGCTCGTCCGATCCGGACGGCAGCCTCGATCGTGGCCGAGAGCTGCTCCCGGATGCCCTTCGGGGCGGTCTTGGCAGAGTCCTCGGGAGGAGCCTTGGGGTCGTCCAGGGATCGAGTCTCCGGCGCGGCTGGGATGGGCGTCCCTGATGATACCCGCCACCGTCGCCGGTCACCCGCCGGTGGCCGGGCCGGCTGCGCTACGCTCATCCCGTGGATCCTTCCCCCGCCTTGCGCGGCCTCCGGACAGCCGAGATCCTGGCCGTTGGCGCCGAGCTGACCGTCGGCGACACCCGCGACACGAACAGCGGCGAGCTGGCCCGCAGCCTGACCGAAGCCGGCGTGGCGATCGCTCGGATCGATGTCCTGCCGGATCGCCTGGCGGTCGTCGCCGGAACGTTCCGGGCGGCGCTCCGGCGGGCCGACCTGGTCGTATCGACCGGCGGCCTGGGGCCCACCCCCGACGACCTCACCCGCGAGGCGATCGCCCGGGTCGTCGGTGAGGCGCCCGAGGTCGACCCGGCCCTCGAGGCCTGGCTGCGCAGCCTGTGGGCCCGACGCAACCTGCCGTTTCTGGAGATCAACCGCAAGCAGGCCTGGTTGATCCCCAGCGCGTCGCCGCTGCCCAATCCGAACGGCACGGCGCCCGGCTGGTGGATCGACCGCCCCGACGGTCGGGCGGTCGTCCTGCTGCCCGGTCCGCCGCGCGAGATGCGCCCGATGTGGTTCGAGCAGGCCTTGCCCCGCCTGCTCGCCCGGGGCCTCGGCCGGGGGCTCCGCAGTCGCACCCTGCGCTTGACCGGGATCGGCGAGTCGCAGGCCGCCGACCTGCTCGGCGAGGCTGTCCTGCGCCGCGCCAATCCGGAGATCGCGACCTACGCCCGGGCCGACGCGGTCGACGTCCGGATCACGGCCACGGCCCGCCGCAGTCGCCCGGCCGAAGCCCTCCTCGACGAAGCCGAGGCGTACGTCCTGGATCGCCTGGGGTCATACGTCTGGGCCCGCGGCAGCACCACCTGGCCGGAGGCGATCCAGGCCGAGCTCGACCGCCTGGGCTGGTCGATCGCGATCGTCGAAGCGGGCACCGATGGCTCGCTCGGCGGGCTGCTGGCCGGCCTGGCCGGCCTCCGGCGGGTCGAGCGGCAGGCCGACCGGTCGCGCTCCGCCGCGGCGATCGAAGCGGACGCCCGGGCCGTCGCGGAGCGGTCGGGGGCCGAGGTCGGCCTGGCGGTCAGCGCCCGGCCACGCGGCCAGGACACCGCCGTCAGCGTGGCGATCGCCACCCCGCTGGGCGACCGCCACGAACGCCGGCTGGGCTTCCTGGGCGGCAGCGCCGGGCGCTCACGGGCGGCCTTGATCGCCGCCGCGGCCGTGCTCGCCGCACTGCGCCGCTTCGAGCGCTAGCGGCGCGCCCGGCTGGCGAGCCGCCTCGGCTAGGAGATGGACAGGACCGGTGCCTCGTTGCGGGCGGCCGCGACGCTCATCCGGGCGGCCACCTGGCTGGCGATGTCGACCAGGATCCGGGCGGCGGGCCCGGGCTCCCGCTGGGCGACTGCCGGAATGCCGACGTCGGCGCCCTGCCGGACGGTCACGTCGAGGGGCACCGAGCCGAGGTAGTCGATGCCATGTTCGCGGGCGAAGCGCTGGCCGCCACCCCGGCCGAAGATCTCGGTGATCTCGCCGCAATGGCCGCACACGAAGCCGCCCATGTTCTCGATAATCCCGGTCACCGGCACGTTCATCCGGCGGAGCATGGCCAGGGCCTTGGTGACGTCGAGCAGGGCGACCTCCTGGGGCGTGGTGACCAGAACCGCGCCCGAGATCGGCACAGCCTGGGCCAGGGTCAGCTGGGCGTCCGAGGTCCCCGGTGGCAGGTCCACGACGAGGTAGTCCAGGTCGCCCCACTCCACGTCGCGCAGGAACTGCTGGATCGCCCCGCCGATGAGCGGGCCGCGCCACACGACGGGCTGGCCCTCGGGCACGAAGAACTGGATCGAGATCACCTTGACCCCGTGGCGCTCGAGCGGCGTGATCTTGTTGTTCGGGCTCGCCTTGGGCTGGCCTTCGATGCCCATCATGAGCGGGATGTTGGGACCGGTGATGTCCGCGTCCAGGAGGCCGACCGACGCACCAGCCTGGGCGAGGGCAACGGCCAGGTTGACGCTGATCGTGCTCTTGCCCACGCCGCCCTTGCCCGACACGACGGCGATGATGTTCTTGACCCCCGGCAGGAGCTGCTGAGCCTGGGCCGGCGACGCCCGGCGGACCATCGCTCCCCAGGTGATCTCGATCGAGTCGGCGCCGATCGCCTGGAGAGCGGCCCGGGCATTGCCCTCGATCTCGTCCTTGAGCGGGCAGGCCGGCGTGGTCAGCTCGATCGTGAACGCGACCCGGCTGCCGTCGATGGCCACGTTCTTGACCATGTTGAGGGTCTCGATGTCCCGCCCGAGCTCGGGCTCCTGGACGGTTCGCAGGGCGGCGTGAATCGCGTCTTCGGTGAGAACGATCATCGGGCTGGATTCCTCGGGCTCGGCAACAGGTTGCCGGTTCTGGCAGGTTTCGTGTCGCAATCGTAGCGCCGCCCGGGACAAGCCGCGCTGAGCGGCGACCGCCGTTGGCCGCCGGCCTCCGACTCTCGCTGGAGGCAGCGGCCAATGGGTACGATTCTCGTGGATCTGGGCGCCTGATGGTGCGAAGAACGCAGGTTCGCTGCATCCTTGACACCCGTTTCGGCGCGGCCCTATCCTGCGGCCATCGGAGGCGTTCGCGAGCTGTGAGGAGGCGCCGCCGTTGAGCGCTCGCCTTCCCCCGGGGAATGGTCGAACCCCACGCCACAGGAGTTCGTAGAGCCCGTGTCCGAAATCGATGTCCGGCTGGTTGATGTGGTCAAGCGCTTCGGCGACAGCAACGCCGTCGACCACATCACCCTCGACGTCAACGACGGCGAGTTCTTCTCGTTGCTCGGCCCTTCCGGCTGCGGCAAGACCACCACCCTGCGGATGATCGGCGGCTTCGAGCAACCCACCAGCGGCCTGATCGAGCTGCAGGGCCAGGACGTCACCTGGCTGCCGTCCTACAAGCGCAACGTGAACACCGTCTTCCAGAGCTATGCGCTCTTCCCGCATCTGACGATCGAGGAGAACGTCGCCTTCGGCCTGCGCCGCAAGGGGGTCAAGGATGCCGAGGTCAAGTCACGGGTGACCGACATGCTCCGGCTCGTCGAGCTGCCCGGGTTCGAGAAGCGCAAGCCGAACCAGATCTCCGGCGGCCAGGCCCAGCGGGTCGCCCTCGCCCGGGCGCTGATCAACCGGCCCGCCGTCCTGCTCCTCGACGAGCCGCTCGGCGCGCTCGATCTCAAGCTGCGCAAGCAGATGCAGGTCGAGCTCAAGCGGATCCAGCGCGAGGTCGGGATCACCTTCATCTATGTGACCCACGACCAGGAAGAGGCGATGACGATGTCCGATCGGATCGCCGTGATGAACCGGGGCAAATACGAACAGCTGGGCGATCCCGAGAGCCTCTACGAGCGACCCCAGACCCGTTTCGTGGCCAGCTTCCTGGGTGTCAGCAACCTGCTCGCGGGCACGGTCGACGGGACGGCCGACGGCTACGCCCTGATCAAGCTGGCCGATGACACCCGCCTCCGGGTGCCGGTCGCGCTGGTCGACGGGAATGCCCAGATCGAGGTCGGCATCCGGCCCGAGAAAGTCCGCATGAACACCCCCACCGACGCGATCCCGGCGGCTGCCAACCAGCTCGAGGGGACCGTCACCGATGTGGCCTATGTGGGGGTCAGCACCCAGTACATCGTCGACTCCAAGAGCGGCATCCCGATGACGGTCTACGAGCAGAACATCGAGCGGACGACCACCGGCTCGCTCTACCGCCAGGGTGACGCCGTCCGCCTGTCATGGCTCCCTGAGCACACCTTCGTCGTCGGCGGCGCGCCGGCGGCCACACCGGCCGGCTGAGCCGGCCGGATTTCGGCACCTCTCGCGAAGGAGATCGATGAGCGCCAACGACCTGCCACCCGTCCTGCCGGCGATCAATCGGCGTCGCTTCCTGCAAGGCACGGCCCTCGCCGGCGTCGGCGCCTTCCTGGCGGCCTGCAGCAGCGGCGGGGCGACGACGGCTCCGGGCGCCAGCTCGGGCCCGGGCGCCAGCAACCCGGCGATCCCAACCCTTCCGCCGGCCACCCCGGCACCGTCTGTCGCGCCCACGCCCAAGGTCCTCACCGGGCCACTCCACTGGGCCCAGTGGCCGGCCTACATCGACCTGACCGGCAAGGCCGCCACGAACCTGAAGTACGCCCCCGGCTCCTCGCCGACGCTTGAGCAGTTCAAGGCCAAGTACAAGGTCGACGTCGACTACGAAGAGAAGATCGAGGACAACAACACGTTCTACGCCACGATCCAGCCCGAGCTGGTGGCCGGCGCGCCAACCGGCTGGGACCTGATCGTGATCACGGACTGGCTGGCGGCCAAGGTGATCACCAAGGGTTGGGCCGAGCAGATCGACCCGACCAACGTGCCCAACTGTGTCAACAACCTGCGCGACCCGCTCAAGGGCCAGGTCTGGGATCCCAAGAACGACTACCACTACCCGTGGCAGTCGGGGATGACCGGGATCGGCTACAACAAGGCGTCGCTGGCCTCCGCCAAGATCGCCGCGCCGGCCAGCCTGGCGGACCTGTGGAAGATCGACCCCAAGAGGATCTCATTCCTGACCGAGTCTCGCGATACGTTCGGCCTGGGCCTCCTCAAGCTCGGCAAGAATGCCGATCCACAGCAGACGACGAGCGACGACCTGCAGGCCGTCCACGACGACATCAAGCCACTCGTCCAGGGCGGCCTGATCTTCGTAGACAACTCGTACCTCCAGAACTTTGCGGCCAAGAAGACCTGGGCCGCGATGGTCTGGTCGGGCGACCTGGCCTCGTCCGGCGGAACCGATGACCTGTTCGTCTTTCCGACCGAGGGGACGATGCTGTGGACCGACAACATGCTCATCCCCAAGGGTGCCGTGAACATCTACACGGCCGAGACGATGATGAACTTCGTGTATGACCCGACGATTGCCGGCCAGATCGCGAACTTCGTGTACTACGTCTCGCCGGTCAAGGGCGCCGACGCAGTGGTCAAGTCGCTGAACGCCTCGGCCCCGCTCGATCCGGCGCTCTTCGCCCTGCTCTTCCCGCCCGACGACGTGGTGGCCAAGCAGCACAACTTCCAGTTCCTGTCCGACGACCTCGAGACGGCCCTCAACGGCCTGTACCTCGACCTGGCCGGCGGCTGAGCCGGCTCCCAGAGATCCACGGGATCTGCCCATGACCGCGCCCAGCCTGCCGGTCCGCCGCGGGCCAACCGGCCCCAGCCTGCGCCAGCGCATCGGCAAGGCGACGCCCTATCTCCTGCTGGCGCCTGGGATCCTGTGGCTGCTCGTCTTCTTCATCCTGCCGACCTTCCAGATGTTCCTGACCTCCGTCTCGACCGGCTCCCTCGACAACGGCTTCAAGTTGACCTGGTCCGGCGCCGCGTACGTGACTTCGCTCACGAAATTCGGGACACAGTTCGAGAATTCCCTGATCTACGGCGGGACGGCCACCCTGCTGACCTTCGCGATCGGCTTCCCGGTCGCCTACACGATCGCCTTCCGGGGCGGACGCTGGAAGAACTTCCTGCTGTTCATCGTGATCGCCCCGTTCTTCACGAGCTTCCTGATCCGGACGATCAGCTGGAAAGTCCTCCTGCTCGACAACGGGCCGGTCCTGTCGTTCCTGCGCGACGTCCTCCACATCATCCCGGCCGATGCCTCGGTGATCGGAACGCCGATCGCGGTGATCGCCGGGATCACCTACAACTTCCTGCCGTTCATGATCCTGCCCCTGTACGTCGCCCTCGAGAAGATCGACCCACGCCTGATCGAGGCGGCCAATGACCTCTACGCGAGTCGATGGGGCGCGTTCCGGCGAGTAACCATCCCGCTGGCGCTGCCCGGTATCTTCGCCGGCTCGATCCTGACGTTCATCCCCGCCCTCGGTGACTACGTCAACGCGATCCTGCTCGGCAGCCCCCAGACGCAGATGATCGGGAACGTGATCCAGAGCCGCTTCCTGCTCCTTGGCGACTACCCGGTCGCCGCGGCCCTGTCGTTCATCCTGATGGCCGCGATCCTGGTCGCCGTCTCGATCTACGCCCGGGCGCTGGGCACCGAGCAGCTGACGGGCTGATGCGATGACTGCCGTCAGCCGGCCTCTGGCCACCTCCGGAGCAGCAGCCACCCGGCGCCCACCGCGGCGCTTCCTGCACGTGCTCGATCACTGGTTCCTGCCGGGCTTCACCGTGCTCGCGATCGGCTACCTGTTGATCCCGATCGCCGTGATGATCGTGTTCAGCTTCAACGACTACCAGGGCAAGTTCAACTTCGTGTGGCACGGGTTCACCCTGCAGGGCTGGCTCCATCCCTTCGACTGGCCGGGGCTGCCCGATGCAATCAAGACGAGCCTCCTGATCGCCGCCCTGTCGACGATCGGTTCGACGATCCTGGGCACGTTCATCGGCCTGGCCCTGACCCGCTACAGCTTCCGCGGCCGAGGCGCAATCAACGGCCTGATCTTCCTGCCGATGGCCACCCCCGAGATCGTAATGGGCTCCAGCCTGCTGACCCTGTTCGTGAACTCCGGCCTGCAGGGCGGGATGCTCAACGGGATCGTGCCCAAGGGTGTCCTCTTCCCGCTCGGCTTCACCACGATCCTGATCGCCCACATCATGTTCAACATCAGTTACGTCGTGGTCACCGTGAAGGCCCGGATCGCCGGCTTCGACCGGCGCCTCGAAGAGGCCGCGATGGACCTCGGCGCCGACGAGTTGACGACGTTCTGGAAGGTCACCTTCCCGCTGATCTTCCCGGGCGTCCTGGCCGCCAGCCTGCTCGCCTTCTCGCTGTCGATCGATGACTTCATCATCACCAGCTTCGTGTCGGGCACGACCAACACGTTCCCGATCTGGGTGTACAGCATCATCAAGAACGCCTTGCCGGTCCAGATCAACGTGGTTGGCTCGATGGTCTTCCTGGGCGCCGTCCTGATCGTCGGCCTGTCGAACATCCGGCAGGCCCGGGCGAACCGTTAGCAGAGGTTCGGCGCAGCACGACGCCGCACCCACGGAGGCATTCTCGATGGTCGATACCCGGCTCGAACCGACGACGACCGCGCCGGTGGGCGCGGCCCCCGCGAGCAGCCCGGAGCCGTGGCCCGATCGCTCGGTCATCCCGGCGGTCTGGTCCCGGATCACCAACCTCGAGATCGAACGGGGCGAGGGCAGCTGGCTGATCACCCGGAGCGGCGAGCGCTACCTCGACTACAGCTCGGGGATCGGGGTCACCAACACTGGCCATGCCCACCCGCGGGTCGCCGCGGCGATCGCGGCCCAGGCGGCCAAGCTGATCCACGGCCAGCAGAACATCGTCTACCACGAGCCCGGCCTGCGCCTCCACGAGCGATTGCGCCACGTCCTGCCGGGCGACGGCTGGGGCGCCTTCCTCTCGAACAGCGGCGCCGAGGCGATCGAGGCCGCGGTCAAGCTGGCCCGGATCGCGACCGGCCGGCCGGTGGTCATCGGCTTCCGGGGCGGCTACCACGGCCGGACGGCCCAGACGATGGCCCTGACCACGGCCAAGGACGTCTATCGCGGCCACTTCGAGCCGCTGCCGGGCTCGATCTACCACACCGCCTATCCGTACTGCTATCGAGCGGCCGGCGGTAGCCACGACCCGGCCGCCTGCACCTGCGACTGGGAGGCCCAGCTCGACCTGACCTTCCACCAGCTGATCTACCCCGAGCACGTCGCCGCGATCCTGATCGAGCCGGTCCTCGGCGAGGGTGGCTACATCGTCCCGCCGCCGGGCTTCCTGCCCCGCCTGCGCGAGATCACCCGCCAGCACGGGATCATGCTGATCGCCGACGAGGTCCAGACCGGCTACGGCCGGACCGGCCGGTTCTTCGCCGTCGAGCACTGGGCCGTCGAGCCCGACATCCTGGTGATGGCCAAGGGCATCGCGTCCGGCCTGCCCTTGAGCGGCCTGCTGGCGAAACGGGATCTGATCGAGGCGTGGCCGCCCGGCACGCACGGCGGCACGTACGGCGGCAACGTCGTCAGCTGCGCGGCGGCCAACGCCACGCTCGACGTGATCGAGGACGAGCACCTCGTCGAGAACGCCGCGGCCCGCGGCGCGCAATTCCTGGCCGGCCTGCGCGGCCTGGCTCGCACGCACCCGGCGATCGGCGATGTGCGCGGCCTGGGCCTGATGCTCGCCCTGGAGTTCATCGAGCCCGGCAGCGGTGACGGGCGGACGCCGAATCCGAACCTCGCCAAGCGTGTCCTGGCCGAGGCCCTGGATCGGCGCCTGATCATCCTGTCCGCCGGCACCTACGCCAACGTCGTTCGAATCATCCCGCCCCTGGTGACCACGGCCGCCGAGGTCGACCTGGCGATCTCGATCCTGGACGAAAGCCTGACCGCCGCCGGAGCCTGACCGGGCGCCCGGCGGCCGGGCCTCGGGCGGCTACAGCCCGCTGGTGTCGACGACCTCGAAGTCCGAGCCCTTGACCTGGTTCAGGTTGTGCAGCCCATCGTCGTCCCAGTGCGAGTCGGGCGCGCCGCTGATGTACCACGGCGAGCCGTTGTCGGCCAGGATCATCCCGTACGTCTTGAGGGCCTGCAGGACCACTCGGGTCTGGGCCGAGAAGTGCGAGATGTCGAAGGACGCCTTGAGCCGGACCCGGAGGCCCATCGGCGGCTCGACGCTGCAGGAGCCGCTGCCGGCTTCGTGGCGCGCCGGGTAGACGTAGCCGGCGCAGCTCGAGGAGGCGGTGAAGCGCAGGGCGTGGCGAATGACCCCGGCCGCGACCTGGTCGTAGCGGGACAGCCCGGGCAGGATTGGCAGCCCGGCGGCATCGGCGCTCGTCCAGCCGGCCGGCCGGACGGCATTCGAGCTCAGGCTCCAGGTCGCCCCAGATCCGGCGTGCCAGTGGCCGTTGCTAAACGTGGCGTCGAACAGCTCATACAGCCGGCATGCGTTCGTGTCGACCATCAGCAGATGGCGGTCCGAGCCACCCTCGATCTTTGGCTTGCTGGGGATCGGGTAGCCGACGTGGTCCGACTCGGAACTGTACTGGAAGGTGACCGTCGAGCGGGGCGTCGCGCTGCCCACGACGTTGTACGGGATGCCGTCGCCGTCACTGGCGTCGAAGTCGGGGTGGAGGCCAACGTTCAGGCCGATCGCCGAGATCATTGCCGACGAATCGCTCGCGACCGGGAGTAAGTCGACCCGCTCGTTCCACTGGTTCGAGGTCGGGAAGATCTGGCAGTGGCTGAGGGGCAGGATGGCGACAGGCTTGGCGGTCGGCTTGGGCGTCGGCTTCGGCGTGGGCTTGGCGGTCGGGGCCGTCGTCGGAGCCCCGGCCGGCCGGGGCGTCGGAGCCGACCTGGCCCCCGGCGCGCTGGTGGCAGCGGGCCCGGTCGGGGACAGGCTGCCGAGCGAGCTGCCCGGCGGGCTCGAGGCGAAGGTGCCGGGGGCCAGGCTGGCGACGATCGCCAGGTCCGAGGGCGCTGTCGGGCTCGGACCGAGGGCGAATGGCGCACAGGCGGCGATCAGGGCAACGACGAGCGCCGCGCCGATCGCCATCGATCGTCGACTCCGGTTCACGCCTCGAGGGTATCCCGGGATCGCCCGGAGGGAGCGCATCCAATCGTCCCGCGTGGGACCGGCGATCGGTCGGCCGGGGTGATGGTCGGCCGCCGAGGCCGGAGCCAGGAATTCGCCCGGCCGCTCAGCCCGCGGTCAGGAGCCTGGCCAGGACCGCCTCGTGGAGCAGGCCGTTGGTGGCCAGCAGGCTGCCCGAGTCGATCAGCCGGCGGCCGCCGAAGTCGGTGACCCGACCGCCGGCCTCCTCGACCAGGACGAGCGGCGCGGCCATGTCCCAGGCCGACAGGTCGACCTCGACGACCGCCTCGGCCGCCCCTTCGGCGAGCAGCGCGTAGCCCCAGAAGTCGCCGAAGCCGCGGTCCCGCCAAACCTCCCCGAGGAGGCCGGCGAAGCCCGGCGCGAGGGGCGAGGTCTCGACGTCGTGGGCCGAGCCGTACAGCACCTGGGCGTCGGCCAGGGCGCTGATCGCCGAGACGTGGATCGGCCGCGGGCCTTCATTGCCGGCCGCGCCTACGGCCCAGGCTCCCCCGCCCCGCCGCGCATACCAGCGCTCGCGGAGCGCAGGCGCCGAGACGACGCCGAGCTGGAGCTCACCGTCGACCTCGAGCGCCAGCAGGGTCCCGAAGAGGGGCACCCCGCGGATGAAGTTATGGGTCCCGTCGATCGGGTCGATATACCACCGCCGGCGTGCCGCTGCCGCCTCCGTGCCGTACTCCTCGCCGACCAGGCCGTGGTCGGGATAGGTGGCCAGGATCCGCTCCCGGATCAGGCGCTCGACGGCCTGGTCGGCGGCGGTCACGAACGAGTGGTCGGGCTTGGTCAGCACCTCGAGGTCGCGCCGGAAATGGCCCAGCGCGACGGCATCGGCCGCATCGCAGGCTGCCTGGGCGAAGGCCAGCCAGGCATCGAGCTCGGCGTCCGAGGCCCGGGCGCGAGTCGCGCTCCAGGCCGGGCCGCTCGCCACCGCGTCGGCGATCGAAGCCTCAAAACGCGCCTCGTTGGCGCCGGTCGAGCCGGTCATGCCCGGATTCGCTCGCCGCTCGGGTCGAACAGCGGCTCGGCCATCACCTCGAAGCCGATCCACGCGCCGAAGACTTCGATCTCGCCGCGCGATCCGATCGCAGCCTGGTCAGGCGGCAGGTAGGCGTAGGCGATCGAGCGCTCGACGGCGAAGCCATAGCCGCCGCTCGTGACCCGGCCGACGATCGTGCCGGCCACCCGGACCGGCTCATTGCCGAGGCAGACCGAGCGCGGGTCGTCAAGGACCAGGCAGCGCAGGCGCTTGCGCGGTCCGGCAGCCTTCGCCGCGACGAGCGCCTCGCGGCCGATGAACTCGCGCGGCGTGCCATCCGGCCGGTCGAGGCGGACCGCAAAGCCGAGGCCTGCCTCGTAGGGCGTCTCGTCGGGGGTGATGTCGCTCGACCAGACCCGGTAGCCCTTCTCGAGGCGGAGGGCGTCGATCGCGCGGTAGCCTCCGGCAACGAGGCCCTGCCCGCTGCCCGCCGCCCACAGGCCGTCCCACAGGCTCGCCCCATATTCGCTCGGCGGGTAGAGCTCCCAGCCGAGCTCGCCGACGTAGGTCACCCGGAGGGCCAGGACGGGCACGTTACCGACCGTGATCCGGCGGGCGGTCAGGTACGGGAAGGCCGCGTCGGACAGGTCGTCGCGGCTCAGCCCGGCCAGGATGGTCCGGGCGTGGGGTCCCCACAGCCCGAAGCACGACATGGACGAGGTCAGATCGCTGACGACCACCTGGCCGCGAGCCGCGGAGTCCTCGTCGAGCTGCTTGCGGATCCAGCCCAGGTCGTGGTTGCCGACGGCCGTGCCGGTCACGATCAGGAACCGGTCCGGAGCCAGCCGGCTGACCGTGAAGTCCGTCTCGATCCCGCCCCGCCGGTTGAGCATCTGGGTGTAGACGATCGAGCCGACCGGCCGGTCGACGTCGTTCGCGCACAGCCGGCCGAGGAAGGCCGTCGCGCCCGGCCCGGCGATCTCGATCTTGGCGAAGCTGGACTCATCGAACAGCCCGGCGGCAGTCCGGGTCGCGAGCGCTTCGGAGCCGATCGCCGGCGACCAGTGCTCGCCGGCCCAGCCCCGCGGACGCCAGTCCTCGCGACCGGCAGGCTCGTTGCTCGTGAACCAGTTGGGCCGCTCCCAGCCCGACTTCTCGCCGAACGCCGCACCGAGCTCAGCCAGCCGGCCATAGGCCGCCGACAGGCGGAGGGGCCGGCCGCTCTGGCGCTCCTCGTTCGGGTAGTGGATGTCGTAGTACTGCTGGTAGACCTCCACCGTCCGGGCGAGGGTGTAGGCCTGCGAGCGGTACTGCGCCCCGAACCGGCGGATGTCCATCTTCCACAGGTCCAGCTCTGGCTCGCCGTCGACGATCCAGCTGGCCATCTGCTTGCCGATCCCGCCCGCGCCGGCGATTCCGTGGGCGCAGAAGCCGGCCGCGACGAAGAAGCCCCGGAGGTCGCTCTCGCCCAGGATGAACTCGTTATCCGGCGTGAAGCCCTCCGGGCCGTTGATCATCCGGTTGATCCCGGCGTCGGCGATCGGCGGGACCCGGTGAACGGCGCCGTCCATGATCTCGGCGAAGCGCGGCCAGTCGGGCGCCAGGAGCTTGCCGTTGAAGTCGGCCGGCACGCCGTCGAGCGACCACGGCGCGGGATGGCGCTCGTAGCCGCCCATGCACAATCCGCCCACCTCTTCCCGGAAGTAGCACAGGTGGTCCGGGTCGCGCATCGTCGGCAGGCTGGGCGTCACGCCCTCGATCCGCTCGGTGAACAGGTATTCGTGGGCCATCGGGATGATCGGCACGTTGACCCCGGCCAGCCGGCCGATCTCGGGCGCGAACATGCCACCGGCGTTGACCACGACCGGGGTCCGGATCGTCCGCCGCTCGCCCTTGTGCTCGACCTGGACGCCGGTCACCCGGCCGTCGACGACGTCGATCGCGACGACCCGGCTGGCCGTCTCAATCGTGGCGCCCCGGGCCCGGGCCCCGGCGGCCAGCGCCAGGGCCAGTCCTGACGGGTCGAGCCAGCCATCGGTCGGCAGGAAGACTGCCCCCAGGACGCCCTCGAGCGACATCAGCGGGAACAGGTCGCCGGCCTCCTGCGGTCCGATCAGCTCGAGGGGCAGGCCGAACGTCTTGGCCCAGCCGGCCTGGCGGGTCAGCTCCTCCAGTCGGGCCGGGGTGGACGCCAGGCGCAGCGAGCCGACCTCGTGCCAGGCTGGATCGGTGCCCGTCTCGGCCTTCAGCCGGCGGTACAGCTCGACGCTGTCCATCATCATCCGGGTCAGGGTCACGCTCGAGCGGAGCTGCCCCACGAGGCCGGCCGAATGGAACGTGGACCCGGACGTCAACTCGGCCCGCTCGACCAACAGGACGTCCCGCCAGCCGCGCTCGGCCAGGTGATAGGCGATGCTCGTCCCGCCGACGCCGCCGCCGATGATCACCGCCTGGGCCTGGTCCATCGGGGCGCGCTCCTCCAAGTGCATCCTGGCGCTGCGGGCGCGCGGCGCCCCGTCGGCTAGGGTATCGGGTGGCAGAATGCGGTGCATGCCGCCCGAGCCGCCGCAAGGTCCGCTGATTGGGCCGTCGATCGAGGAGGTCGTGGCCGCCCTGCCGGCCTGGCGCGGCCGGACGATCGGGATCGCACCCGTCGGCGGCGGCCTGACCAACCGGAACTACCGGGTCGATGTCGATGGCCAACCGTGCTTCGTACGCATCCCGGGACCGGCCACCGAGCTGCTCGCCATCGACCGCGCCAACGAGCTCCACAACACCCGGGCGGCGGCGAGTGCCGGGGTGGGCCCCCGGGTTCTTGAGCACCTGCCCGGCTGGGATGTGATCGTGCTCGAATGGCTGCCCGGCCGAACGATGTCGAAGCCCGCCTTCGCCGCCCCGGACAGCCCCGAGCGGATCGCCGCCGTGCTGCGCAGGCTCCATGCTGGACCGCGCTTCCAGCTCGGCTTCGACATGGTCCGGCTGACCTGCTTCTACCTGGGCGTCGTGGCCGAGCGCGGCGTCCAGATCCCGGCCGGCTTTCGGGCGGCGCTGCCCGCTGTCGGCCGGATCGAGGCCGCCCTGGCCCGGGCGCCGCTCGCCAGCGTCCCCTGCCACAACGACCTGCTGGCCGAGAACTATCTCGATGACGGCAGCCGCCTGTGGATCGTCGACTACGAGTACAGCGGCAACAACGACCCGACCTTCGAGCTGGGCAACACCTGCCAGGAGCTGGGCTTTGACGATGCCCGGTCCGCCGCCCTGTGCACGGCCTACTTCGGCGCCGCCGACGACGCCCGGCTGGCCAGGATGCACCTCCAGATGATCATGTCCGACATCGGCTGGACCCTGTGGGCGGCGATCCAGGCCCGGATCTCGGCGATCGACTACGACTTCTGGGGCTGGGCCGAGGAGCGCTGGGCGCGGGCCGCGGCGAACCTCGGCGGATCCGGCTTCGAGGACTGGCTCGCCGCCGTGTAGCCCGCGCTAGCCGCGCATCCGCGTTCCGGCCGGGTCGACCAGGACATCGGCGGCGACCGTCGCCGGGACGCGCCGGTCGAAGACGTCGACCTCGAGGCCGGTTCCGGCCGGCACGCCCGAGGGCAGGTAGACCGTGCCGATCGTGGCGGCCACCGTCGGGCCGTAGGCCGTGCTCCGGACGCGACCCACCACGGCACCCTCAAGCCGGACCGCTTCGCCGCCGTAGACCGGCTCGTAGTCCGGGCCGCCGACCAGGATCGTCGCCAGGCGGCGGGCCGGACCAGTGGGCTCGGCCTCACGCCGGGCGCGCAGGGCATCTCGGCCGATGAACGGGCCTTTGTCGATCCGGACGAACGACCCGAGCCCAGCCTCGTCGGGTGTCTCGAGCATCGTCATGTCGGTTCCGAAGTAGCGATACCCCTTTTCGAGCCGAAGCGCGTCCAGCGCTCGGTAGCCGAACGGCTCGAGCCCCTCTCCGGCCCCGGCCTCAACCAGTCGATCCCAGACCTCGACCGCCCATGTCCGGGCAACGTACAGCTCCCAGCCGAGCTCGCCGGCGTAGCTGATCCGGGCGGCCAGGACCGGGGCCCCGTCGACCACGATCTCGACGGCTCGCCGGAGCGGGAGCGCGCCATCCGAGACGTCGCCCTCGGCGACGGCGGCCAGGATCGCCCGGGAGCGCGGGCCCCACAGGCCGATCACCGCCAGCTCGTCGCTCGCGTCACGCACTGCCACCGGACCTTCGGCCGGGTCGACATGCGCGCTCAGCCAGGCCAGATCGTTGGCCAGGTAGCCCGCCCCGGTCACGACCCGGAACCGATCGTCGGCCAGGCGGCTGATCGTCACGTCGGCCACGATCCCGGCGCGATCGTCGAGGAACTGGCTGTAGACCAGGCTGCCGGCCGGTCGATCGATGTCGTTGGCCGCGACCCGCTGGAGCAGTCCCAGCGCCCCCGGCCCATCGACCGAGATCTTGCCGAACGAGCTCAGGTCGATCAGGCCCGCTCGTTCGCGGACCGCCCGACCCTCGGCCGCGACCCGTTCGAACCAGGGCGGCCGGCCCCAGCCCCAGGCGGCCTGGTCGCGGCCCGCCCGCCGCCAGGGCTCGCCCGGCCGGTGCAGGTCCGCCCGCTCCCAGCCGGCCTTCGTCCCGAAGGTCGCGCCCGTCTCCTGGAGCCGGCCGTGAAGGGCCGAGAGCCGCCGCGGCCGGCCGGCCAGGTCGGCGTCGAATGGATAGCGCAGGCGGTAGTAGTCGGAGTAGGTCTCCCGGGCGAGGCCGGCGGCGAAGACCGGGTCGCGATAGGTGCTGGCGAAGCGGCCGGCCCGGTAGGGACCGATGTCCAGCCCGGGATCACCGCTCGTGATCCAGCCGGCCAGCGCCCGGCCGATCCCGCCCCCGCCGCCGAACCCGTTGAGCGACAGGCCAGCCGCAATCCAGAAGCCGCCGACACCGCCCAACGGGCCGATCAGCGGGTTCGCGTCGGGCGTCATCGCGTCCGGATGGCAGACCAGCCGGATCACCTCCGCGTCGGCCAGGAACGGGAAGCGCCGGACGGCGCCGGCCATCAGCGGCCCGAAGCGCTCGTAGTTGGGCGGCAAGGACTGGGCCGCGTGCTCCCAGGGCACGCCATCCTCCCAGCGACTGACCGGATCGAGCTCGTAGCCCCCGAACAGCATCCCGCCCTGCTCGCTCTTGCCGTAGACCAGGTTGTCGGGGTCGCGGAAGCAGGGCATGTCCCGGGGCAGCTCGTGGCCGGGCACCGCGCGCAGGGCAATGTGCTGGTGATCGACCGGCGTCGACGGAATGAAGCCACCGACCATCGCCGCGATCTGCGGCGCCCAGATCCCGCCCGCGTCGACGACGAAGTCGGTGTCGATGGGCCCCTGGTCGGTGAGGACGCGGCGGACGGCGCGTGCGGGCGAGAGCTCGAAGCCTGTTACCCGGACGCCGGTCCGAATCCGGACACCGAGCGTCCGGGCCGCGTCGGCCACGGCATGGGTCGCCCGGTGCGGGTCGAGGTAGCCATCGGCCGGCAGGTGGACCGCCCCATAGAGCGAATCGGGCGAGACCGCCGGCATCAGCCGGCGCGCCTCGGCGGCGGAGATCACGGCGACGTCGAGGCCAATCCCGCGCGCCCGGCTGGCCGTCCGCTCGAGCTCGAGGAGCTGATCGTGGCTCGACGCCAGGCGGAGGCTGCCGACCCGCTCGAAGACGCCCAGCCGCTCGTACAGGCTCACGCTGTAGCTCCGGAAGGCCATCATCGTCGACGACGGGTTGAAGACCGTCACGACGCCTGCCGCGTGGCAGGTTGAGCCCGCCGTGAGCTGGGCCTTCTCGACCAGCAGGACATCGTTCCAGCCGGCCTCGGCCAGATGCAGGGCGACGCTGCAGCCGGTGATCCCGCCGCCGATGACCACGACCCGGGCTGCGTCCACGGTCAGGCGCCCGCGGCCTCGTGCAGGGCGCGCTCGAAGGCCGGCGTTGCCGCGTTGGCCAGGAGCCGGTCGAAGTGCTCGGCGGCATAGCCCACGAAATCGACGTCGAGCGTGCTGACGCCCTGCTGCAGGACACCCCACATCGCCTCGCGGAAGTCGGACACGATCCGCATCAGACTCAGGCGGGCCAGCCGGTCGACCCGGGGCGAGCCGCCGTCGTAGGCCTCGAGCAGGATCCGGTCCTCCTCCGGCGTCAGCCCGTGGTTGACGCTGAAGTTGCCCAGGTCGAAGAACGGGTCGCCCATCCCGGCGTACTCCCAGTCCACGATCCGGATCCGCCGGCCATCGTCGATGAAGTTGCCGTTGAGCAGGTCGTTGTGGCACGGCCGCAGCTCGAGCGGATTGCTGAGCAGGGCCAGCTCGATCCGCCGGCCGACCGCCATCGCCAGGCCATATTCGATCGGGATCGGCACCCCGCGCGCGCCGGCCAGGGCCCGGTATGCCTCGACGATCCGGAGCGGGATGAACAAGCCCGGAATGGCCGGTCCTTCGTGGAAGCGGCGGATCGAATCTGCCACTCGCCGGATCGTCTCGGGCCGGTGGACCGCCTCGTCGCTGACCGGCGAGCCGACGATGAAGCGGGTGACGAGGAGGCCTTCGGGCCGGATGAAGGCGGTGACCTCGGGCCCGACGCCGACCCCTGCGGCGGCCACCGTCGCGGCCTGCTCCACCTCGCGGCTGATCCCCAGGAGGTGGGTGTCGTTGCCGGCCAGGCGGATGACGTAGCGCTCGCTCTCGCCGGCCACCTCGACCAGGAAGTTCCGGTTGGTGATCCCGCCCGACAGCGCGGTCAGGGTCAACGACCGGCCGGCGAGCTCGGGCACGCGCTGCATCGCCGCGATCAGCTCGTCGTGGCGCTCACCAGCTTCAAGATGCTGTTCGTCGGTCACCAGGCCTCCTCAGCCAACCCGTCGCCCGAACATGGTGACGGCGCGACGAGTCCTTCGCCGCGCCGTCGACCGATCCGTGGCTCGCAGGATCTCAGGCGATGGCAACCTCGCCGGTCGCGACGTCGGCCTGGTTCTCGTCAGCTTGACCGCGCACGCGAGCCAGGTAGTAGATCAGGCCGAAGATCAGGATGATCCCCAGGAAGGTCTCGAACACCGGGATCGTCGGCAGCGAGGTCAACGGTGCGCTGCCCAGGAAGCTCAGGGTGTCGATCGTCGGGTTCGTATTGGCCCGAAGCGCGTTGCCCCAGTCCCCGAATACCGAGTTGTTCCAGAGGGCGAAGTTGATGACCATGACTCCGCCGTAGACCAGGGCGAGGGCATTGAGCACGATGCCCCAGCTGCCGAGCTTGAACCAGGCGTCCTTGCGCGGCCAGCCCTTGGTCCGGGCGATCATCACCCCGAGATTGCACAGGAAGTAGCTGAGGTAGATCGTGCCGGTTGCGGCGATCGCAATGACGCCGGCGCTGTTCGAAACGAGGAATGGGATGGCGGCCAGGACGCCGACCGCGATGGCCGCGTTGGTCGGCGTCTTGAAGCTGCTGACCTTGCTCCACATCGAGCCGCCTGGCAGCCGCCCGTCGCGGCCCATCGAGAACATCAGTCGGGTGGTTGCACCCTGGATCGCCATGGTGCACACGAACACGGCAGCCAGGATGACGAAGAGGTAGATGTTGCCCCAGAAGTCGCCGAGGTTCGAGTGAACCGCATCGGCGATCGGGAAGGCGCCCTTGCTGGCGGCCGTGATCTCACCGGCCATGTCCGGCGTGGACAGGATGATCGCCAGGAGGAAGATCGCGCCGATGATCCCCGAGATGAGGATCGCCGACAGGATCCCGCGTGGCGCCTGGCGGCTTGCGTCGATCGTCTCTTCGCCATACGTGCCGGCCGTGTCGAAGCCATAGACGACGAACAGCGACATGAAGGCAGCGACCGCGAAGACCGGCAGGTAGTTGCCGTTCGCCTGCGATTCGAGGCCGTAGGTGTTGGTCAGGACGCTGAGCGGCTGGTGGTTGAAGAAGATCAGCAGGATCCCGGCAAAGACGACCATGCCCAGGATCTCGGCGGCCACGCCGAGATTGTTGATGATCGACATCACCCGGATCCCGAAGCCGTTGATGATCGTGGTGATCACGAGCGTGATCAGGGCGACCCACACGTTCCACGAGAACGGCCCGAACATGCCGCTGCCATTGACTCCCAGGATCGACGACAGGACGAGGGGAACTGTGATCGCAACTCCGGTCGTGGTCAGGACCCCGGCCCAGAAGTAGAACCAGCCTGTGAAGAAGCCCAGCGTCTTGTTGGAGAGCCGCTTGGACCATTGGTAGATCGAGCCCGCCACGGGGAAATGGCTGGCCAGCTCGGCGAAATTCAGGGCCACGAAGAGCTGGCCGAGAACGATCAGCGGCCAGGACCAGAAGAAAGGCGGCCCGCCGACGAACAGGCCCAGCCCGAACAGGGTGAAGGTTCCGGTCGAGACGCTGATGTAGCTGAACGCCACCGCGAAGTTCGACAGGAAGCCGAGCGAACGCTTCAGCTCCGGCTTGATGCCCAGGCTCTGCAGGTGCGCGTCATCGCGCGCAACCTGGTCCGAGGCATTGGTTGGACCCGACACGAACAGACCCTCCACTTGTGCCACGCGTCGACTGGGGACGTCGCGCGGGACCCTGACCGGCCACAGCCGAGAGGTGCACGCAGCCACCACGATCCGGCTCCCTCACCGGACATGTGCGCCGCAGGATAGGAGCCGTTGAGAGCGGAGTCAACGGCGATTCGCACGTGCCGCGTCAGGACCTGGCGAGTGCCTCGCGGACGGCCGCCGGGGCCTCGCGATGGTGGACGACCGGCTTGATGTAGCGGTCGACCATGTCTCGGGTTTCGAGGACCGCCAGCTCCTTGAACAGGAACGCGATCTTGGCCCCCTGGTCGGCCAGGATCTGGTCCTTCTGGGGCAGGTCCCACAGCTCGCGCTTGAACGGCCCGATCGCCTTCTTGCGGGTTGTGTACACGAACTGCTCGTCAGTCTGATCCGCCTTACGCTCGTCGACGGCGTCCTTGTAGCACCAGCCGTCGATCGCCTTGGTCAGCTCGGCCGGGAAGACCGGATTGTCGAACAGCGCGTTCTGGAAGCCCGTCGCCAGGTGGATCTCGGCGGTCTCGACGGCCGGGAAGTGGTGGAAGAGCTCGTCCGGCAGGGTGCTCGCGCCGTGCTGGACCGCGCCCGCCAGGCCGTACTCGCGGGCCACCTCACCCAGGTGGCGGATCACCTCGAAATCGAGCTTGACCGCGGCGATCGAGCCATCGGGCAGGGGCACGCCGCCGTGGCTGGTCCCGGTCTGGAGGCTGACCTTGCTGATCCCCACCGCACCCGACCGGCGGCGTTCCAGCTCGGCCTTGAAGCCCTCGAGGTAGGCCCTCAGCTCGGGCTCGGTGGAGTTCTGCTTGCCCACCTCGCCGATCTCACCGCCGACGCTGATCGTGATCCCGGCCGGCTCGAGCTCCCGGATCAGGGCCGTCAGCTCGGCCGCTCGCTGATAGTTCTCGCGCTGCTCGAGATCGACGTTCGGCTGGGACAGGTCGACCAGGGTCGAGCTGTCGATGTCGATGTTGCGATAGCCGACGGTGATCGCCTGGCGGCAGGCGGCCCGGATCTCCTCGGTCATCTTCTCCGGGTCAGCCTTGTACTTGGCCAGGTTGAACTGGTAATGGTCGCCCTGGATGAAGACCGGATGCTGCCAGTTCGCGGCGATCGCTCCGGCCAGGATGCTCGTCGCGTACTCGGCCGGCCGCTGGAAGGTATAGGTCTGCTCGCTCCGGGCCAGCTCCAGGATCACGGCGCCGACGCCGGCGGCGGCAGCGGTCTCGAAGATTGTGCGGGCCATGTCGAAGGTCTGGGCGCGGAGGTTGATTGCCGGCACCGTGAAGCCATGGACCTCGCCCCGCGAGCGGGCCAGGTACAGGTCCTGGATGCTGGCGGAGTGGGCGCCCAGCTCGAGGCTTGCCTCCCACACCAGCCAGCGAGCCGCCTCGACCGTCGCCTCGTCCGACGAGAAGGCCGACGTCCAGGCGAGATCGCGAATCGTGGTCGAGCGAAACGCCGTCTCGTCGGCAAGAACGAGCCGGCCGGCCGCCACCGACGCCGCGGGGGAAAGCAGCGCGAGAAGCTCGGAGACGGAAGCGGCAACGGTGGGCATCTGGATTCTCCGGTTCGTACGGGCCTCGGTCCCAGCCTGGGCCGCTGCTCGCGAGGCGATTCTAGCCGTTGACCGGTCGTGCGGCCGCCGCTGCGGTCGAGGCTGTTTGACCCTCAGTTCCGGCGGTGGGCCGTCCGGCCGCGCACGAAGTCCACGAGTACGTACTCGCCGAGGTGCTCCGGCTCGGCGTAGAACGCCCGCCCCCGGTTGAGCCGGGTGATGTGGGCCACGAACTCGGTCAGCGCGCGCGATCGTTCGAGCATGAATGTGTTGATCGTGATCCCGGCCTTCGTGCAGCGCTGCACCTCGCGCAGGGTCTCCTGGATCGTCCGCCGCGTGGGCGGATAGTTGAACTCCACCTGGCCGTCCTGGAAGTGGGCGGTCGGCTCGCCGTCGGTGATGACCACGACCTGGCGGTTGGCGGCCCCGCTGCGGGCCAGGATCCGGCGGGCGAGGAGCAGACCGTGCTGGAGGTTGGTGCCGTACTCGTAGCCGTGCCAGGACAGCTCGGCCAGCGTCCCCGGACGGATCTCGCGGGCGTAGTAGGCGAAGCCGATCACGGTCAGGTCGTCGCGTGGGTATTGGGTCCGGATCAGGGTGTCGAGTGCGACGGCCACCTTCTTGGCGGCGACGAAGCAGCCGCGCAGGAGCATCGAACGGCTCATGTCGACCAGCAGGACCGTGGAAGTGCGCGTCGACTCCTCCGTCCGATGGACCGCGAAATCGGTGGCGTCGAGCTGGATCGCCCGGCCCCGCTCGGCCGACGGCGCATTCTCCGGTCGGGTCAGGGCATTGGCCAGCGTCTCGCGCAGGTCGAGGTCGAACGCATCGCCGAACTCGAACGGCTTGGTCCCCTCGCTCCGCTCCGAGCCACGCCCGGCCCGGTCGATGCGGTGCTCGCCAAAGGCATCCCGGCGCAGTCGGGCGAAGAGGTCGTCGAGGACCTTCTGGCCGATCCGCCGGCTGCCGCGCGGCGTCAGCTCGAGGTGGTCGCCTGAGCGGGTCAGGTAGCCGGCCGCTTCCAGCTGGCCAGCCAGGTCGTCGAGGCGCTCGAGGTCGCGCACGGCATCGTCGCCGGCCAGCTCGCGCAGCTCGGCCCGATCGATCCCGGCCAGGTCACCCGGCGCGCCGAGGTCCCCCAGCTGACCCTCGAGGGTCTCCAGCCGGCCGAGCGTCTCGAGCTGGCCCAGGGCACCTTCGAGGCCGAGCTCCTCGTTGCCGCTGAACCGGAACCGGTCGCCCAGCCCGTCCGGCAGGACCTGGTCGAGGGTGGCCGCGAGCTGGGCCAGGTCCCAGCGCAGGCGGTCATCGCGGAGCAGCCCGTCAACCAGCGAGTTGAGCTCCGAGCGCTGGGCTGCGGTCAGCGAGCGCAGGAGCGACTGCATCGCCGACATCCGCTGGGCAAGCTGTTCGATGATGTCGTCGACGGTCTTCGCGCCGGGAAAGAAGTCGCCGTGCCGGGCGAGGAACTCGGCGGGATCTGGCTCGGCCCCGGCCAGCTGCTGCTGGAGCAGCTGGTCAAGATCGCGGACCATGGCCCGGTTCGCGGCCAGGTCCTCCGGGCTCATGCTCCGGACGGCGTCGGCCATGCCCGCGGCGTAGCGGTCGAGGACTGACCGGCGAAGCCGCTCGACCAGGGCCTCGAAGCGCTCCCGGGCGGCGGGATCCAGGAAGTCGTAGTCCTCCAGCGCCCGGATCCGGTCGCCTAGATCGGCGGGCAGCGAATCGAGCCGCTCGAGCCGCTTGGCAATCGTCTGGCGGAGGAGGTCGGCCAGCTCTGGCGTCGGGGCCGCGGCTTCGTCCGAGGATCCGGCCAGGCGCGCCGCGATCCGTTCCCGCTCGGTCTCGAGGATCGCCTGGAGCTCGGCCCGGACGTCGCCCAGGACGTCGCCCAGGTTGTAGCGGCCGAGGACCTCGTCCCGGCGCGCCCGGAGCCGCTCACGGAGGGCTGCCAGGCCGGGCAGGTCGCCGCGATCCCGGTCGGGCGAGCGCCAGCCCCGTTCGAGCAGCCGGCGGAGCGCCTCACCCAGGTCGCCGTCGGCCATCACGTCGTCGGCCAGCGCGTCGATGATCTCGTCGGCCGACAGGTCGGGCAGGAGCTGGCTGCCGTCCCAGCGTCCGAAGCGGGCCTGCCGGGCGAACGGTCCGGCCGGCGAGGCCTCGGCGACAGCGGCAGCGGCTCCGGCGCTGACCCCTGCATCGAGCGGGGCGGGCTCGTCCAGGTCACGGGGATCCGGCGTCCAGCCGGTCATCGGCGGTAGGTCACGGCAGCGCCCAGACGGTCCTTGTTGAGCCGGCGGGCGAGGTGCAGGCCTTCGAGCAGGAACTCGATCGCCGAGGCCACCAGGGCCGCCTCCGCGGCGGGCCCCCGGCTCGTCGCGGCCCGCGGCCCTGCCCGATCGTCGGCGGTGGCCAGGACGCCGGTCTGGCGGATCGCCTCGGCCAGGCCGGGGACCTCGCTGGCCCAGCGGACGTACTCGGCGGAATGGACCCGGTCCCCCGTCTCGAGGGTCAGCCCTTCCTCGAAGGCGTCGACGACGGCCTCGAGCTCCTCGATCGCGATCCGCCGGTTGAAGGTGGCATAGACCGCCTTGGTGATCAGGCGCTCCACGATCCGGTCCTCAGGCGATTCGTCGCCGGCCGACTCGAGCTCGATCTTGCCGGCGGTGGAGGCCACGACCGCGCCGAGGTCGCTGATCCGGGGCGCCGCCGACGGCTCGCCCAGGCGTACCGCCCGCTTGAGGGCGGCGGCTTCGAGCACCTCCAGGTTGGCGACGGAGACCCGGACGCTGACCCCCGAGCGCTGGCTGATCTCGCCCGATCGGCGGGCCAGGTGGGTCAGCTCGGCCACGATCTCCTCAATGAACGGCGGCACGTGGACGGTCGGCACGCCCTCCTCAGGCGGGAAGCCGACCTTCTCCTGGCGAACGATCGCGATCTCGTCCTCGAGCGTGCGCGGATAGTGGGTCCGGATCTGCGACCCGAGCCGATCCTTGAGCGGGGTGATGATCCGGCCGCGGCTGGTGTAGTCCTCGGGGTTGGCGCTGGCGACCACGAACAAGTCGAGCGGCAGGCGGATCGTGAAGCCGCGGACCTGGACGTCGCGCTCCTCGAGGATGTTGAGCAGGCCGACCTGGATGCGCTCGGCCAGGTCCGGCAGCTCGTTGATCGCGAAGATGCCCCGATTCGAGCGCGGGATCAGGCCGTAGTGGATGACCAGCTCGTCGGACAGGTAGCGACCCTCNNTCGCGGGGCAGCCAGCTGATCGGCGTCTCGTCGGCGCCTTCGGCGACCAGGGCCCGGGCCGCCGGGCTGATCGGGGCGAATGGATCGTCGTTCAGCTCGCCGCCGGCCACGACCGGCAGCCACGGGTCGAGCAGCTCGACGAGCAGGCGCGCCATCCGGGTCTTGCCCTGCCCGCGCTCGCCGAGGAAGACCAGGTCCTGGCCGGCCAGGATCGCGTTCTCGACGGCCGGCAGGACCGTCTCCGCGTAGCCGATCACGCCGGCAAAGACCGGCCGGCCCTCGGCCAGGCGGGCCAGCAGGTTCGAGCGCAGCTCAGCCTTGACCGAGCGCGGGCGCCAGCCCGAGGCTCGCAGCTCGCCGATCGTCCGGGCGACCGGCGGCGCGGCGACGGCCGAGTCGGCGGCTTGCTTGGCGCTGGATTTCGACATCAGGACCTCGGCGGTTGGCGGTTCAGAGAGACGCTCGTGCTGGGATTCGTTGCCAGCTTGTCATCAATGGTGGTGCGCCGCGGCGTCAGCGACGGTCCGGGCGGCTTCGACCGCCAGCCGGACCGCGCCGGCGTCGTCGATCCGATGGGCGACGAGCCCGGCCAGCAGGTCGGTCCGGGCATTGATATCGGCTTCGAGATCGCCGGCGCGTCGATCGATCAGCGCCGCCAGTTCGGGCAGCACGGCCCAGGCGAAGTGCTCGAACCGGCGCAGCGCTGGATCCCAGGTCGCCAGGACGGCCGGCCCCTGGCGCTGGAGATGGCCGTGGCCGTCACGCAGCGGCGGCCGAAGCAAGTGGGCGGCGGTAACCCGCCAGGCATCCTCCGGCGCATCGATCCCGAGGACGACGACGATCGCGACCCTGGCCCCGAGCTCGTCGGCCGCGTCGAGGCTGAGGATCGGCATCCGGGCCAGGACGGCCTCGAGCGAGCCCGCCTCGACGCACACCGGCGATGGGGTCCGAACAGCGGGCCCCGGCTGGGGGGCGCAGCTGAGGAGGCTCTGGCCGACGGCATCGCGCGCCTCCACTCCCGTCCAGCCGTTGGCCTGTGCGTCGCCACTGGCCGCAACCACCAGGGGCAGTCCGCTCTCGATCATGATCGAGGTCAGGGCGGCCAGCTCCGCGTCCAGCGTTCCGGCCCGGATCCAGGCGGTGATCGCTCGAGGCGGGGCAGTCCGCGGCAAGGTTCCGGTCTGGGCGGAACCGGGCTGGCCTGAGTTGTCGTCCATGCACGCTCCGGATGGCAAGGGTCGAGCTCGGTTGGCTCAGCCTAGGTCCGCGTCAGGGGAGCGTCAAACGTGGCCCCCACGAGGGCTGGCACGAAGGAATCCGAGCGTCGATGACCGGCCGCGCCCATGACCTTCGGATGAGCGACTCGGCCCTACGGGCAGGGATCGGACGTCATGGGCAGGACCCGATAGATCTCGGTCGTCGCGACAGCCGACGGACCGCCGGCCCCCACGTTGACCCTCAGGAAGGGCTCCAGCTGGTACGCGGCACGCGTTGGCACCAGGTCGCCGTCGCCGAGCCGCTCGATGAACACCGGCCGGCTGCAGATCAGCGAGGCGATCCGTGCCTCGCGGGTCCCCCAGCCCTCGTACACGATGTTCGTGTCGTCGACGATCAGGACGTCGGGTCGCAGGCCCTCGACGTGCTGGCCATACCACAACGGCGTCGACGCGTCCCAGTACGACAGGATCGCGGCGTTGTGCGGAAGCGCCGAGAATACCGAGCTGACGTAGTCGGGTCCCGAGGTGTCCTTGCTGAGATCCTCGGTCGACCAGTTCAGGCCGGCCAGAGTGACGACGAAGGCCAGCCCGGCAAGTCCGCTGACTGCCGTGATCGCGCGCTCGCCGCCAAACGCCTTGAGGGTCGAGCGAAGGGTGATCGAGAGCAGGCGAGCGATGCCCTCGAGGGCCACCGCCAGACCGATCCCGATCACCAGCCAGGGTACGAGCAGGTAGTGCTCGAGCTCGAGGTAGTTGGCCCAGATGTATATCGCCGTGACCATGATCCCGACGCAGGTCAGGCCGAAGGCCGGCCGGAGCCAGGTGAGCCGGGCCAGGCCGATGGCGGCCAGGACGGGCACGATGATCGTGGCCCGCTCGATCAGCAGCGACCAGAGCGCCGGCAGGGCCGCCACGAAGTCGCCCGGACCTTCGCTGGCCAGGAAGTCGAACTGGCCCCGGAACTGGGTGCCGGTCACCAGCCAGATCACGCCGTCCAGCGTCGTCGGGTGGTTGTACGGCAGCGGCGGCGACTGGAGGGCGGCCAGCGGGATGTAGATGTAGACCGACAGCCCCAAGAGGACGGCGCCGATCGCGAGGAGCAGGAGCCAGGGCCGGGCGAGCAGCTCGCGCCGGCCCGACCACAGGACGAACACGACGACGAAGGGCGCCACGAAGAGCATCAGCAGGTGGTTGCCGAGGGCCAGCCCGATCAGCAGCCCGCCGATCGCGAGGTCCGATCGTCGGCGGCGCTCCGACCAGACCAGCGCCCGGTGGATGATCACGGCCACGAACATCAGGTGGAGCGGATTGACCTCGGACACGTTCGCCGCGGCCCAGACCGTGCCCACGGCGCCCGTCGCCAGGGCCGCCGTGATCGCCAGGATCGGGCGGACACCCAGCCGCAGCGAGATCAGGCCGAGGGCGACCAGGCTGACGGTCACGTAGACCGCCGACAGGAGGTTGGCCCGGAAGGCGACCGAGCCGATCGGCAGCAGCTCGGCCAGCCAGGCCATCACGATGTAGGTCGGGTAACCGGTGGGGTGGGCAACACCCAGGACGTGGGGCACGGTGGCCATCTCGCCCCAGTCACCGAACGCCACGCCGGGCATCAGCGTCTGGAGGTAGACCAGCATCGCCACGACGGCGATCGTCAGCGAGACGTACCAGCCCGGTTCGCGGATCCGCTGGCGGACCGCTGCCAGCGCGCCCGGCCCGAGCGTCTCCGCGGTTGGTGCCGGCTCGCTCATCGCGCTGTCCACGGGCGGCAGTCTAGGGCGTTCGGAGCCGGCGGTCGCCGCCCTGCGATTCGACGGGGGGCACGCGGTGGGGTCAGTGGCTGCGCCGCCAGGCGAACACGCGCGTCGCCCTGGCATCGCACCAGACCAGGCCGAGCTCTTCCGGTGGGGTGGAACGAGGCGTGGCGGAATCGCCAGTCGCGCCACCCAACGCCCGGACCCAGGACGCCGACGACCCAGGAAATCGAGTGCCGAACAGCTCGGGATAGCGGGCGATGAGCCGGCGGTTCCGCTCCACGTCCCGGACGACCCAGCAGCCGGCGACCCGATGGGGCCGTTCACCACCGACCGCGATCGCCATGGCGGCGGCCTCGGCGAGCTTGCGGTTCGTGCTTCGGACCGCCGCCCCGACGTCACCGAACGTGTTCCAGCACTCGACCAGGACCAGCAGCCTCGCCCGGTCATCCCGCAGGCCGACGTCCGTCGAGCGGCTCGGATCCGACGGTCGACTCGGCAGCTCGAATATGCCGCGAAAGCCGGCTCTTCGGCCGAGTCGCATCACCAGCTCCTGGATCGCGAGGTGGCCCGCGTCAGCCGGTTCCTCGCGCGCGTGGCGTCTCAGCTCGACGCGGAGCGGTCGATCGACCGCCAGCGCGAGGCGCTGCCAGGCGTCGAGCGTATGGCTGCCACCGGAGCCCCGCTCGATCGCGCTGATGACTGAGCGTGAGATTCCGGCTCGTTCGCCGATCTGCTCCTGGCTTAGCAGTCGTCGGTGGCGGGCGGCGCGGAGCTCCCCTCCGAGGCGAGCCAGCTGCTCCAGGTTGAGCCGAGCCGCCTGGGCAGCCAGTTCGGGACGCTTGAGCTTTGGCATTCCGGGTCCATGGTCGCTGTGAGCACTTGGCTGGGGCTTAAGGCCCGACGAACGTTAAGTCGCGGACGATACGAGACACTCGCGAGCTCGATCCAAGCACGATCCGACCGGGCGCGCCCAGGCAGCCGCGTGACGTGAGGGCCTTGTCGGCCTTGCTGAGCACGCAGCGACCATGGACCAGGAGTGAGATCGCCTTAGGGCCTCACGGCCGCGAAGAGGGGCACCGCGTCCTCTACGCAGCAAGGGCGGCCGCCGCCAGCGCTACGCGCCGCGACCGCAATCGTGTCTGGAACCACGGAACATACCGCGACATGCACGGAGCGCGAGTTTCCACCTGTCCGGGCAGATCAGGGGTTGACGGATCGCGGCGGGCGATCGTATCCTGCGCCGTGCACCCGTTGGGTGCCCGTGTAGATCGCGAGTTTCAGGAGGCGTCGGCAATGACAAACGACGTCCGCATCCGCGCCCTGACCAGCGCCTTTGGCGCTGCGCGCAGTGGGTTCCTGCCCATCTCGTAGATCCCCGGGCGGCCAGTGGCCGTCAGGAATACCACGAGCCGTGGGCCGGAATTCGGTCACACGGTTTTTTGTTGCCCTCCAACGAGGGCCCGGAGCCGCGGGACCGCCGACGAGATGACGTCGCAGCCGACCCGTGGCTCGTTCGATTCCGGGTCAACGCAACCTCCGACTAGGACCACTCCACCACCGGGAGCCCAGAGATGACCGCAACGCTGAGCCCACAACTGAATGACACAACGGCTATCGGGCGAGTTGCCGCGCTCGTGGTCGACCACGCCGTCAAGCGCTTCAACGTGGCCGACAAGCGCCGCCCGGTGATGGCCATCGACGACGTGTCGATGCGCCTCGAGCGTGGCGAGATCTACGGGATCCTGGGTTCGAACGGCTCCGGCAAGTCGACCCTGATCCGGCTGATCTGCGGCCTGCTCACCCTCGACGCCGGGCGGGTCGAGATCTTCGGCCACGACCTCGTCCGCGAGGAGCTGACCGTCAAGCGGCTGATCAATCGGGTCTCGGTGGACGCGGCTTTCTTCAAGAAGCTGAGCCCGCTCGAGAACCTGAGCTTCGCGGCTCGGCTGTACGGCCTGGAGGCCGGACCGGCGCGCTCGGCGACGCTCGAGATCCTGGCTCGGCTGGGCATCTCGGCCCGCCGGGCGGACCGGCCGATCGAGCAGATGAGCCGGGGCATGCAGCAGAAGGTCGCCATCGCGCGGGCACTGCTCACGTCCCCGTCGCTGCTCCTCCTGGACGAACCGACAACCGGCCTGGATCCGCGCTCGAAGCTCGACGTCCAGGCCTTCATCGAGGAGCTCCGGGTAGAGCACGGCGCAACGATCGTGCTGACCACCCACGACCTCGCCGAGGCCGACCGCCTGTGCGATCGGATCTCGATCCTGAACGACGGCCGCAAGGTCGTCGAGTCGACGCCAATCGGGCTGAAGCTGCTGGTCGCCGAACGCTACGACCAGCCGGCCACTCTCGAGGCGGCATTCATGACCTACACCGGTCGCTCGCTCGATGACGACCACGAAGAAACGGAGGAGACCGATGAACCGAATTGATCGACCCGGAGCAGCACGGCTCCGCCGCAGCCCAAACGAATCCGACATCCGAAAGGAACCCATCTTCATGAACAGCCAGTACGAGCTGGCTCGGGTCATCCACGCCGAACGTCTCGCTCGCGGCATTGCCGAGCGCGAGGCTGATCGGCTGGCCCGCCAGGGTCCCTCGCACCGCCCGATCCGTCGGGCACTCGGCCGCTCGATGGTCCGCATCGGCATTTGGCTCGCCGAGCCGAACCTCCGCCCGGCCCGGTCACGCTGAGTGATCGGGCCGGGCGCCCCCACCTGCACCTGAGGACACTTCCGTGACCGTGCTCAGCCACGAGATGAAGACAAGCTTCGCCTTCATCGAGCGCAACTTCTACCTGACCCGCCGCTACTGGGGCTGGGAGCTCGCGTTCCTCGTCTACTCCGTGGCCGGGGCCCTGTCGATCTCGTTGATCGGCGCCCAGGCCGGCGATCCGCGCTTGCTCCTGTCGCTGATGATCGGGGCGATCTTCTGGAACTACCTGTCGGTCGTCTTCTCGTGGATCGCCGAGACGATCGCGGTCGAGCGCTGGGAGGGCACCCTCGAGTACACGATGATGGCGCCGATCCGGCGCTCCACGCAGCTGCTCGGCTCGACGGCCTACGCGATCGTCTACGGCCTCGTCCACACAGCCGTGATCCTGGTCGTCCTGATCCTGTTCTTCCCGCAGCTCGACCTGGCCCGGGCGAACCCGCTGACCGCGGTCGCCTTCGTCCTGCTCGGCTCGTTCAGCTTCGTCGGGATCGGGATGATCGCGGCGATCCTGCCCCTGCTCTACGTCGAGCGCGGCGCGCAGATGACGTTCGTGCTCCAGTCGTGCCTGCTGCTCGTCAGCGGGGTCTACTACTCGATCTCGATCCTGCCGCCCTGGATGCAGGTCCTGTCGCATATCTCGCCCGCGACGTACGTCCTTGACGGAGTTCGTGCCGGCCTGATCGAGGGCGTCCCGATCACCGAGCTGGGCGGCGACATCTGGCCGCTGCTGGTGATGGGCGCGACCCTGATCCCGCTCGGGGTCTGGGCGTTCGGCCGGGCCGAGCGCTATGCCAAGCGGACCGGCAAGCTCAAGCGGGTCGGCTGAGATGACGATCGAAGGCGTCCAGCCGCCGATCGACGGCACCCAGCCCGAGATCGAAGTGGTCCAGCAGACCCTGGAGAGCCTCGGCTGGACGGCCGCTCTCGCTGACGCCAACGCGGTTCACGCCGCGAACGGGCATCGACCCGCCCGGGTCGTGGCCGAGGACCGTGGCTCGTACCAGGTCATCGGCCAGGCCGGCGAGCAGCGGGCGTCCGTGACCGGTCGTTTTCGCCACGAGACCAGCGACCCGGCCGAATTCCCGGCCGTCGGTGACTGGGTGGCCGTCGAGACCAGCCCGGCCGGCGATACGACGATCCATGCCGTCCTGCCCCGGCGCAGCGCCCTGATCCGGCAGGCCGCCGGGCGCCGAACCGTGGCCCAGGTCGTGGGCGCGAACCTGGACATCGTGTTCGTCGTCGCGTCGCTCAACGGCGACCTCAACCTGCGCCGGCTCGAGCGCTACATCGCCGTCGCCTGGGAGAGTGGCGCCCAGCCGATCGTCCTCCTCTCGAAGGCCGACCTGGCTGACGACACCGGCCCGATCGTGGCCGACGTCGAAGGGGTGGCGGCCGGCGCGACGGTCCTGATCGTGAGCTCGTTCGACGGACGCGGCGTGGACGAGGTGCGGGCCCTGATCGGACCCGGCCGGACTGCCGCCTTCGTCGGCTCGTCGGGCGTCGGCAAGTCGACCCTGCTCAACCGGCTCGCCGGCGAGGAGCGCGCGACGGTCAACGAGATCCGCGAGGCCGACGCCCGAGGCCGGCACACCACCACCCGTCGCCAGATTCACCGCCTGCCCGAAGGCGGACTTGTCCTCGACACGCCCGGGATGCGCGAGCTCGCGCTGTGGGACGGCCAGGGCCTCGAGCAGTCCTTCGGCGACCTCGACGAGCTGGCCGCGGGCTGCCGCTTCAGCGACTGTGCTCACGGCGCCGAGCCCGATTGTGCCGTCCAGGCCGCGATCGCCGACGGGACCGTACCCGCTGATCGGCTGGCTGCCTGGCGCAAGCTCCAGAAGGAGACCCGCCACCACGAGCGCCAGGTGGATGTCCTCGCCCGCAACGAGGAACGCCGGCGCTGGAAGGCGATCAGCAAGTCGGTCGGCAAGCACATGGCCGCAAAGTACGGACCGGATCGATGGTCGTGATCGACGGACGCGATCCGGGCGACGCGAGACACGACCGACCGGCGGTCCCGGGCCTGCGCTTCCGGCCCTTCGACCCGGCCACCGACTACCCGGCGTTGGTCGGGCTGATCCATGCCCACAACCGATTCGACCGGATCGATCAGCTCCCAACCGTCGAGAACCTGCGCTCCGAGCATGAGCACATCGAGGGCTTTGACTCCCGCCGCGATGTGATCCTGGCCGAGATCGACGGGTCGATCTGCGCAGCCGCCCGGACGGTTGCGCGGACGCGTGACGGCCGGGGCAGCCACGACTTCGATGGCTGGGTCGTACCGGCCGCGCGTGGCCGGGGGATCGGGACGGCCGTGCTGGCCTGGATCGAGGAACGCGCTGCCCAGGTCGCGGCGACGGATGGTCGCGCCGGGCGACCCGAGCTCGAGACCTGGATCGACGAGACCCAGCTCGAGGCAGTCGAGCTGCTCGAGCGACACGGGTATCGGATCGGCCGCTATGGGGTCCTGATGGCCCACGACCTGACGGCTCCGATCGAGTCCCTCGAGCTGCCCGACGGGCTCGAGATCCGGCCGGTCGAGCCCGCCCAGCACCGCCAGATCTGGGACGCCGATACCGAGGCGTTCCGCGACCATTGGAACAGCGCCGAGCGAACCGAGGCCGACTACCAGGGCTGGTTCGCCGAGCCGGAGCTCGACACCAGCCTGTGGCGAGTCGCGTGGGCCGGCGACGTGGTGGCCGGCGTGGTCATGACGTCGGTCTGGGCGGCCGAGAACGAGGCGCTCGGGATCCGCCGGGGCTGGCTCGACCATGTCAGCGTTCGGCGGCCCTGGCGGCGCCGGGGGCTCGCATCGGCCCTGATCGTCGAGGCGCTCGTCGGCCTGCGCTCGGCCGGCCTGACCGAGGCCTTCCTCGGCGCGGACGCCGAGAACGTCACCGGGGCCGTGCGCGTCTACGAACGGGTCGGCTTTCGACGGCAGAAGACGATCGTCAAGTACCGGAAGGCGCTCCAGGCGTCAAAGGCAGGCGGCCGACCGCCCTCAGGCGAACAGGCGACCGCCTGACGTCACGAGCTCGATCCAGGCCGCCTCGCGCTCGATCGTGGTCGACGGGCCGTGGCCCGGTCGGACCCGGATCGCCGAGTCGAGCCGGCCGAGCCGGATGATCGACTCGGCCATCTGCTCGGCCGAGCCGCCCGGCAGGTCAACCCGGCCCCAGCCACCGGCGAACAGGGTGTCGCCGCTGACCAGGAGCCCCTCGTCAGGGGCGAGGAGGCAGACCGACCCCTCGGTGTGGCCGGGGGTGTGGAGCACGTCGAGGCGGAGCGAGCCGAAACGGATCGTGCCGCCCTCGGCCAGCTCGACGGCCGGCACCGACGGCGGGATCTCGAATGGAGCGCCGATCGGCTGCGGATGAACCAGCCGTTCGCGGTCGAGCGGATGGACGGCGATCGGTGCGCCGCTCTCGGCGGAGAGCGCCGCGTTGTCGCCGATGTGATCCCAGTGACCGTGGGTCGACACGATCAGCTTGAGCGTCCAGCCTCGCTCCGCCAGCTCGCCGTTGATCCAGGCCAGCGACGGGCTCGCGGTGTCGATCGCGATCGCCTCGCGCGTCGCCGGGTCGGCCAGGACCAGGACATTCGTCGCGATCGGGCCGACCGCCCGGCTCAGGAGCTCCATGCCGGCCGGCGGGATCGAACGGGCGGCCCGCTCAGGCCTCGAGCTTCGTCTTCATGCATACGAAGGTCTGGCCGATCATCTTGTTCGCGGTCCCCTCGATCAGCCGGGCGCCCAGGCTGGCCAGGGTGCCCGAGATGTTCACGTCGGCGCTCCAGTTCATCGTCGTGCCACCGTCCGGACCGTCGCTCAGGCGCATCGTGGCCGTGCCGTCGACGGCGCTGCCGGGCGCCTGGCCATGAGCCTTGACCTCGGCCACTTCCGACTCGGTCACGCTGACCATCTCCCCGTCGAGGTTGAAGCGGGCATTGATGAAGCCGATCCCGACCTTGGCCCGGGCCTTGAAATGGGTCGCGTCGCTCGCCTCGACCGACTCGACGCCGGGACCGCACGAGCCGGCCTCGACCGGGTTGGTCACGAAGGCCCACACNNTTGGGCCGCGGCGCGGCGATCTCGACGGAGCCTTCGAAGTGCATGGGATCCTCCGGGCAGCGGCGGGTTCAGCCGCCGCTGGGTGCGCCGCTGCCCACGTAGGCGTGGGGCTCGCGGACGAAGCTCGACCGGCAGCCGATCGAGCAGAAGGCATACACGATGCCGGCATGCTCGGCCAGGTGGCGGGCGCTGGCCCGATCGACGGTCATCCCGCAGACCGGGTCGAGCAGGACGATGTTGTCGACGGCCGCGGCCGCCACGATCGGCCGCCGGTCCGTGCTCGAATCGCTGGCCAGGGTCGCCGGCCCGGGCGAGGCGACGAACGAGGCCCGGCCGCGGCGAACCTGGACGAGCTCGGCCAGGATCGAGACGGCGACCTCGGCCGCCCCCTCGGCGCCAAGGTCAAGGCCGGCCGGCGCGCGCAGGGCGGCGACCCGTTCGGGTTCTACGCCCTCGCCCAGCAGCCAGGCCCGCACGGTCTCGGCACGGGTGGGGCTGGCCACCAGGCCGACGTAGGCCGGCTCGAGGCGCAGGGCGGACAGGACCGCCTCCTCGTCCCAGGTGCCCTGGCTGGCGACGACCACGTAGGGACCCACGGTGGGCGTGGGCAGGACCGCGAAATCGTCGCCGGCGATCACCCGGATCGCATCGGGCAGATGGCCCCCTTCGGCGACCGGGTCGACCACTGTCACGTCGAAGCCCATCCCGAGCCCGAGCTCGGCCAGGGCTCCCGCGATCGGGCTCGTACCGGCAATCCAGAGGGCCGGCGCCGGGAGGTGGGGTTCCACGTAGATCTCCAGTGTTCCGCCCGAATGGCAGGTCATGATCTCGTCGACCACGCCGTCGCCACGGCGCGAATCGGAGGGTAGCTCCTTGCTGATCCGCAGCAGCCGGGGCTGGCCATCGGCCATCGCTCGAAGGCCTTCGCGGATGACCAGGGGCCGGGCACAGCTGCCCCCGACGAAGCCCTCGATCGAGCCGTCGGGATGGATCAGGCCGCGGGCACCCGGCCGGGCCGAAGTTGGCCGGCGGACCGCCACCACGGTGGCCAGGGCGAACGAGCGGCCGAGCCGGTCGAGCTCGACCGCCCGGGCCAGGAGTGAGGCCGGCGGCGTCATCGCGGCACCGCCGGCCGGGCCGGGGGTAGCTACGCCGTGACCCCCTTCTCGTTGAGGATCGCCCAGATCTTCTGGGGGGTCATCGGGATGTCGATGTTGCGCACGCCGAGATGCCACAGGGCATCGACGACGGCATTGGCGATGGCCGGCGGCGCGCCGACCGTGGCCGACTCACCGACACCCTTGGCCCCGATCGGGTGATGGGGCGAGGGGGTGATCGTCTTGCCGGTCTCCCAGGCCGGCGTCTCGACGGCCGTCGGCAGGAGGTAGTCCATGAACGTGCCGGCCAGGTTGTTGCCCAGCTCGTCGTACGAGATCTCCTCGTACAGCGACGGCGCGAAGCCCATCGTCAGGCCGCCATGGATCTGGCCGTCGACGATCATCGGATTGATGATGTTGCCGCAGTCGTCGACCGCCACGAAGCGGCGAACGGTCACCTGGCCGGTCCCCCGGTCGATGTCGACGACACAGATGTAGCTGCCGAACGGGAAGGTCAGGTTGGGCGGGTCGTAGTAGTCGACCGCCTCGAGGCCGGCCTCCATCCCCGCCGGGTGATTGGTGTACGCGGCGAAGGCGATCTCCTGGATCGTCTTCGACTTGTCAGGCGAGCCCTTGACCGAGAACTTGCCGTTCGTCCACTCGAGATCGTCTTCGCTGGCCTCCAGCAAGTGAGCGGCGATCTTGCGCGACTTGTCCCGGATCTTGCGAGCCGCGATCGCGGTGGCCGCGCCGGCAACCGGCGTGGAGCGCGAGGCATAGGTACCCAGGCCGTAGGGCGCGGTGTCCGTGTCGCCGTACTCGATCTTGATGTCGGCGACCGGGAAGCCGAGCTCCTCGGCGATGATCTGGGCAAAGGTGGTCTCGTGGCCCTGGCCCTGGGTCTGGACGCCGATCCGGGCCAGGACCTTGCCGGTCGGATGGACCCGGATCTCACAGCTGTCGAACATCTTGATGCCCAGGATGTCGAAATCGTGGGACGGACCCGCGCCGACGATCTCGGTGAAGGAGCTGATGCCGATGCCCATCAGCTCGCCCTTGGCCCGCTTCTCGAGCTGCTCCTTGCGCAGGTCGTCGTAGCCGATCATGTCGAGCGCCTTCTTGAGCGCCCGCGGGTAGTCGCCCGAGTCGTACGACCAGCCGGTCGGCGTCTTGTACGGGAACTGGTCGGGCTGGATGAAGTTCTCCATCCGGAGCTGGGCCGGGTCCTTGCCGATGTCGTGGGCCAGGATGTCGACCATCCGCTCGATCGCGTGGACCGCCTCGGTGACCCGGAACGAGCAGCGGTAGGCGACGCCTCCCGGCGGCTTGTTGGTATAGACCCCGTCGACCTCGACGAAGGCGTTGTCGAAGTCGTACGAGCCGGTGATCACGTTGAACAGGCCGGCCGGGAACTTGGACGGGTCGGCCGCGGCGTCGGTATAGCCGTGGTCGGCGACTGTCTTGACCTTGAGCGAGGTGATCTTGCCGGCCTTCGTCGCGCCCAGCTCGACGTGGATGTGGTAATCCCGGGCGAACGAGTCGGCCTGCAGGTTCTCTGAGCGGTCCTCGATCCACTTGACCGGCTTGCCCACGGTCAGCGAGGCGACGACCGCCAGGACGTAGCCCGGATAGACCGGCACCTTGCCCCCGAAGCCGCCGCCGATGTCGTGGGTCTTGACCCGGATGTTCTGCTCGGGCAGGCCCGAGACGAGGGCCAGCACGGTCCGGATGGCGTGGGGCGCCTGGCTGGTCATGTGCAGGGTCATCTGGCCGCGGGTGGCGTTCCAGTCGGCGATACAGCCGCAGGTCTCGATCGAGGCGACGTGGATCCGGGGAATGTAGATGTCCTCGGAGACCCGTACCTCGGACGCTTCCATGGCCGTGTCGGTGGCCGCCCGGTCACCCGACTCCCAGTGCCAGATGTGGTTGTTGGCCTTGTCCGGCCCGCGATCGGGGCGGAGGACGAAGGCGTCCGGTTCGAGCGCCTTGAATGGGTCGACGATCACCGGCAGGGGCTCGTAGTCGACCAGGACCGCGGCCACTCCGTCCGCCGCGATGTAGCGGCTGGTGGCGACCACCGCGCAGACTTCCTGAGACTGGTACATGACCGTGTCGGTGGGCAGGACCATCTGCTTGTCGCCGGCCAGGGTCGGCATCCAGTGCAGGCCGGCCTTTTCGAGGTCGGCCCCGGTGATCACGGCCAGGACGCCCGGGATCTTGAGCGCCTCGGAGGCGTCGATGCCCTTGATCGTGGCATGGGCATACGGGCTGCGGACGATATCGAGCCAGAGCATTCCGGGCAGGACGAGGTCGTCGATGTACTCGCCCTGGCCGCGGATGAAGCGCGGGTCTTCCTTGCGCTTGACGGAATGGCCCATCCCGCCGACCGCCTCAGTTGTCTGGGGCGTTTCCTTGAGTCCGGTGTCAGCCATCGTTTCGCCCTCGCTCAGCTGGCCACGGCCGGCTCGGCCGGCGCGTCGGTGGAGGCGGGGGCACGCAGCTCGGTGGCCGCCTGCTCGATCGCCTTGACGATGTTGACGTAGCCCGTGCAGCGGCACAGGTTGCCGGCGATCCCCTCCCGGATCTCCATGTCGGTCGGATCCGGATTGCGGGCCAGGAGCCAGGAGGCCTGCATGATCATGCCCGGGGTGCAGAAGCCGCACTGCAGGCCGTGCTGATCCCAGAACGCCTGCTGGAGGGCATGGAGGTTGGCCCCATCGGCCATCCCCTCGATCGTCTTGATCGAGCGGCCCTCGGCGCTGACGGCCAGCATCGTGCACGACTTGGCGCTCTCGCCGTCGACCAGGACGGTGCACGCCCCGCAGTTGCTCGTGTCGCAGCCGATGTGGGTGCCGGTCATCAGGAAGACGTCGCGCAGGAGGTGGACGAGCAGGAGGCGGGGCTCGACGTCGGCTTCGCGAGCCTCGCCATTGACCGTGAGCTCGATGTGCTGGGTGGTCATCTCTTCGCTCCTACCGCTGGGCCTGCGCGCGGGTAGCCGCCGAACGCAGCGCTCGGACGACCATTTCCTTGACCATCGCACGTTTGTATTCGATCGGGCCATGCGAATCGGTTCCCGGCCGCGATTCGGCGGCCGCGGCAATCCCGGCCGCCTGGAACGTGGCTTCGTTCGGCTCGTGGCCGACCAGCGCCGCCTCTGCCCCGGTCGCCGCGAAGGGCGCCTCGGCGACCGCGGTCAGGCCGATCCCGGCCGCCGAGATCCGGCCATCGGCGCCCAGCGACAGCTGGGCCGCCACGCCGACCGTGGCGAAGTCGCCGGCCCGTCGCTCGAGCTTGGCATATGCCGCACCGGATGGCCGGGGGGCGCGCGGGATGATCACCTCGGTCAGCAGCTCGGTCGGCTCGATCGCCGTCTGGAAGGTATCCAGGAAGAAGCCCCGGGCCGGGACGGTCCGACTGCCCGAGACGCTGTGGAGGACGATCGAGGCGTTCGTGGCGATCAGGACCGCCGGCCAGTCCGAGGACGGATCGGCATGGGCGCACGAGCCGCCGATCGTGCCCCAGTTGCGAACCTGGGGGTCGCCGATCCCGCCGGCGGCGTCCACCAGCAGCGGGTAGCCGGCGATCACGACCGGGTTCTCGTGGATCTGGCGATGGGTGGCCCGGCCGCCGATCCGCAGTCCGTTGGTCGTCTCGACGATATCGTCGAGGCCGTCGATGTCCCGGATGTCGACGAGGAGGGCCGGCGATGCCAGCCGGAGCTTGAGCAGGGGCAGGAGGCTGTAACCGCCGGACAGGATCTTCGCGTCGCCCTGGCGATCGACGAGGATCTGCAGGGCCTCGTGGAGGGCCGCCGGCCGGACGTAGTCGAACTGAGCCGGAATCATCCGTCCTCCTTCGCGTCATCGCTCGGCGGCACACTTCGGCTGGGGAAGCACGCGCCGTCTTGCCGGCGACTCAGGGCGAGCTCCCGGGCGACTCGGCGATCGGGTCGGCGGCCGCGTGGACCGGGCTCTGGCGCAAGGGTCGAGGCCTCGAGGATAGGCCGGGGTCCTTCACCCGTCAACGAGATGTCGATTTCGAAAGCGATGTGTCGATCGACGCGGAGCGAGCCTCCCGGTCGAGCAGGATTGCCCCCTGCTCGGAGCCTGACAGGCCGGCGACCCGGGCGGCTTCGCGCACGAAATCGGCGAAGAGTGCTACCGGGATCGCCTCGCCGGCGGCCACGGTCAACCAGCGCGCTCGCTTGGTCTCGCCGACACCACCGAGGTAGCCGCCGGGATCGGCCAGCAGGACCCCTTTCGGGAAGCCGAGATGGACGTGGTGCGGCTCGGGCATGATCCACGCGAAGAAGGAGGTCCGCCGGCCGATTGGCACGTCGTAGCCGATCAGGCGCCAGCCCGGCCGGACCGCCTCGATCGCTTCCGGGACCGCTCGCCGGACGATGATCCTGAGCGCTTCCGCAAGCTCGATCATCGGCGCCGGATAGCCCGCCACGAGGGCCTCGGGCGGGATGGACATGATGCTCCCTCCATCCGGCGCGGCGAGCGTCCGCCCCGGCTCGACTGCCGCTACGGACTCCACGTAACGATCCCGATCTCGGCCGGCCCACGCCCGTCGATCGTCCATCCACCGTTCTCGTCAACCGCCAGCGTATCGAGGGCGGCCTGGAACCGGGCTTCCTTGGCCCCGACCGGATCGATCCACAGCTGGCGCCGGACGAAGCCCGCGAGCGACGCCCGCGAATCGAACCGGCGGCCCTCGTTGGGGACGATCCGGACGCGGACTGGGCGGCCTCGCGCCCGCAGGAGCTCGAGGAACTCGGGCAGTGCGGGCAGCGACTCGCGGGCCTCGCCATGGACCGGCGGCCAGAACGGGTCCGCGGCCGAAGCCGGCACCCGGTCCATGAGGACCGCTAGGCAGGTCCGCCGGGCGGCGGCTTCGAGCGCATCCACGAATGGCCCGATCGCCGCGATGTCGTAGCCGACGTGCGCGATCAGAACGACATCCGCCTGGGCGGCACGGGCGTCGCGAGGGTCCGCCGGCGGCCAGCGGCCCTCGAGCGTCCGGACGTTGCGGATCTTGTATTCGCGGGCAATCTCGCCCAGCGAGGCGAGCATCGAGGGCGAGGGGTCCAGGGCAACGACCTCGCCGTCCGAGGGGTCCAGGGCGCGGGCGATCGGCAATGCGAACCGGCCCGCACCGGCACCGACATCGAGCCAGCGGTCGCCCGCTTGAACCTGCTCGAGGAGGACCGCCAGGACGGGATCGTCGGTCCGGGTCGGATCGGCCCGGAAGAGCGACCGGACCGGGGCGTAGAAGTCGCCCCCGTCGGGCACCTCCCGGATCCGCTCGACCTGGGCCCGGTTTGCCTCGACCCGCTTGGACCAGGCGGCTTCGACGATCCGGGCAAGGTCGGCGGTCGTGTCCACGTCTGGGTTGTTGCCGGGCAGCTCGACCTCGACGACAAGCTCGGGATGGTCCCTGATCAGCGGCCCGAAACCACGGTCGCCCCGCAGGTCGGCGGCCAGCGGCCAGGCCGATCGGAGGAGCAGGGCAGGGTTCGCCCCTCCCCCGCCCCGGTAGCGCGGGACGACGATCGAGCGGCCCGCCGGCAGGTCGGCGGCGAGCAGGGCAGCGACCGTCGCCGGATTGGTCAGGGGCTGGTCGCCGAGCAGGATCAGGGCCGCGTCAATGCGCTCAGCGGGGTCCGCCGCCAAGACCTCCAGGCCCGTCCGGACCGAGCTGGACAGCCCGCGCTCGGGCCGCGGATTGAGCACAATCCGTGCTCCATGGGTCGTCCCGATCGCCTCGATGCCGGTCGCCCCGGGACCGACAACGACGAGGGTTTGCGCGAGCCCGGAGCCGGCCGCGAGGGCCAGGACGTGGTCGATCAACGGCCGGCCGCCGAGCTCGGCCAGCAGCTTGTCGCTACCGAACCGCGATCCTGCGCCGGCGGCAAGGACCACTGCCGCGGTCCGGGCCGGATCAGTCATCGACGGGCGCCGGGTTGACCCTCACGGCCGCGCGTCCACGGCGTCGGCACGGATCGGCGTTTCGGCGGCGGGACGGCTCGGCACCGAGGAGGCCGGCACGAAGCGGGCCCGTACCCGGTCTCTCACGCCTGGGCGCGCTCGCGCAATGGCCGGCCGCTCCCGCCGCGCCGCTCGGCGACGACCTCGGCGATGATCGCCAGGGCCATCTCGGCCGGCGCCCGGCCGCCGAGGTCGAGGCCCACCGGCCCGCGCAGGCGATCGAGCTCGGCGTCACTCAGGCCGGCCTCCTTGAGCCGGGCCCGTCGATCGCCCTGGGTCTTGCGCGAACCGACCGCCCCCACGTAGCGGCAGCCGCGGTGGAGCGCCTCGACGATCGCCGGCTCGTCGAACTTCACGTCGTGGGTCAGGACCGCCACCGCGTCGCGCGGCCCGAGGCCGATCTGCTCGGCGACCTCGTCGGGCCAGCCGACGATCAGCTGGTCGACGTCCGGGAAGCGGGCCGGGGTGGCGAACGAAGCCCGGCCATCGACGACGATCGTCTCGTAGCCGAGCTCCCGGGCGAAGCCCACGAGGAAGCGGGCCACCTCCACCGCGCCGACCACCACCAGGCGTGGCCGGATCGGATACGCCTCCAGGAAGACCTGCCGGCCGGTAATCTCGACCGTGCCCGACTCACCCCGGTCGAGCGCGTTGAGGGCCGCGGTCCGGAGCGCCGCATCGGCCGCGGTCGAGCCGAGCGAGCCGGTCAGCGTGCCATCCTCGGCGACCAGGACCACGGCCGGCGGCAGCTCGCCATCGCCCGGCGTCGCCGGCCCGAACTCGGCCGCCGGCGCGTCGGCCGGCAGGGGGATCGCCACGCACACTCCGGCCGATCGGGCGGCGCCCACGATCTCCGGCCGGAGGCGCGGCTCGACCAGGACGTCGATGGTGCCGCCACAGGCTAGCCCGACGTCCCAGGCCTGCTCGTCGCTGATCCCGTAGCGGATCACCCTGGCCCGATCGGCGAGCCGGGCACTCGAGATCTGCTCGAACGCGGCACCCTCGACGCAGCCGCCGCTGACCGAGCCGGCGAGCCGGCCGTCGGCCGCGGCGAGCAGGACGGCACCTGCCGGCCGCGGGGCCGATCCGAAGGTCCGGACGACCACCGCCCGCCCGAAGTCCAGGCCCTCGGCCTGCCAGGCATCGACGGTATCGATCAGCTCGCGCATGTCAGTCCTCGAATCCTAGCCCGGACCGTCGAGGGGCCGGGCGGTGCTGGCCAGGTTGGCGTCGGTCGATGCGACGGTGGCCATCCGGCGGACCTCGGGCCGCAGGCTGACAATCCGGGCCGGTCGCGGCGCACCTGCCTCGCTCCGGCGCGACCCGGTTCGAGCGAGGCCGGTCGGGGCGGGACCCGGACGGCCGCGGGCGCGACGGTCGGCCTCCCGCCGGGTCGACGAATCGGACAGGAGCACACCCAGCCGCTGGAGGCTGGCGATCGTGCCCGCCGGGACGAAGTCGTCGATGTACGGCAGGGCGGCCGACATCCCGGCCGCGAGCGGCTGGTAGCCGGGCGCGCTGGCCAGGGGGTTGAGCCAGATCAGGCGATGGCAGCTTCGCTGGAGGCGAGCCGTCTCGGTCGCCACCAGCTCGGGATCGCCCCGATCCCAGCCATCGCTGACGACCACCACCACGGCGCTGCTGCGCAGGACCCGCCTGGCCCAGTGCAGGTTGAAGGTCCGGAACGACTCGCCGATCCGGGTCCCGCCCGACCAGTCGCTGACGGTCAGCGACACCCGGCTGAGCGCCCGGTCGCGGTCCCGGTCGCGGAGCAGCCGGGTGACCCGGGTCAGGCGCGTCCCGAAGACGAACGCCTCGGTTCGGACGGCCGAGGCGGCCAGCGCCTGGCTGAACCGGAGCAGGACCCGGGCGTGGCGCTCCATCGAGCCCGAGATGTCGCAGATCACGATGAGCTGACGCGGCCGCCGGACCGGCCGCCGCCAGACCCAATCGAGCACGTCGCCGCCGGTCGCCAGGCTGCGCCGGAACATGACCCGCGGGGCCACGGTCCGGCCATGGTGATGGAGCTCGCTGCGCCGGGTCCGGCGCCGCTCGAGGTTGGGCAGGAGCAGGTCGATCAGGCGCTCGGCATCGCGCAGCTCGGCGGCGCTCATCCGGTCGAACTGCTGGTGGCGGTTCACCGCGCCATGGCCATAGGCCAGCTCGGACACCGCCAGGCCTTCGGCGGCGTCCGCATCGTCGACATCTTCGCCGTCGTCAATCGAGCGCGGCGAGCCCTCCGGCGTGGACTCCCGGATCTCCTGGCTGAAGGCCTCGTCGCCGACGCCCTTGTCCTCGTCCTCGGACGAGGCCTCCTCGCGCGGGGGCTGGGCCGGCAGCGGTCCGTCCTGGTTCGGGAGGCGAGTCCGGCGCGCCCTCCAGAACCGCTCGAAGACCGCGTTGTAGATCTCGATCTCATCGCGCCGGCGGACGAACAGCGCCTCGCCGGCGGCCCGGACCTGCTCGCGGTCACCGATCGCGATCACGCCCAGCGCCCGGTTGAAGTCGATCGCCGCGCCGAGGTCGGTGGCCAGCCCGGCCAGGCGCAGCTCACGCGCAAATCGGACGGTCCGGCCCAGGAAGCGCCGGCCATCGACGGCCGAATGCCGGGGCAGGCCGGGCGCCGCGAGGGGGACGACCCAGGCGGGCGCTCCAGGCTGGATTCGAGGGCCGGTCATCGGCGCGCTGCTCGCCGCGGCTAGGCGCCGGGGGCGAGCTCCTCGAGCATCTGGCGGGCCGTCTCGCCGCGCACGCCGCGGACGTCCTCCTCGTACTTGAGGACCACCCCGAGGGTGTCGTCGACCACGGCCGGCAGCAGCTCGGCGGCCCCCAGGGCGAGCAGCGCCGACGCCCAGTCGAGCGTCTCGGCCACGCCGGGGACCTTGGTCAGGTCGGCCTCGCGCAGGCGATGGACGAAGGCCACGATCTGGCGGGCCAGTCGCTCGGGCGCCGCCGGCACCCGGGTCAGCACGATCTCGAGCTCGCGCTCGAAGCTGGGATAGTCGATCCAGTGGTACAGGCAGCGTCGCTTCAGGGCGTCGTGCACCTCCCGGGTCCGGTTGCTGGTCAGGATCACCCGGGGCGTCAGCTCGGCCCGGATCGTGCCGATCTCGGGCACCGTCACCTGGAAGTCGGACAGGATCTCGAGCAGGTAGGCCTCGAACTCCTCGTCCGCCCGGTCGATCTCGTCGATAAGCAGGACCGGGGCGACCCCGCCCGTGGCCTCGAGCGCCTGGAGGAGTGGTCGGCGGATCAGGAAGTCCGGTCCGAAGATATCGTGGGCCGTCGCGCGGTCGGCCTCGCCGCGCGCCTCGAGGAGCCGGATCTCGAGCATCTGGCGCGGGTAGTTCCACTCGTAGACGGCGCTCGTAACGTCGAGCCCCTCGTAGCACTGCAGGCGGATCAGCGGCGCGCCGAGGGTGGCCGCCAGGACCTTGGCCAGTTCGGTCTTGCCGACCCCGGCCTCGCCCTCAAGGAGCAACGGGCGCTCCAGCTCGAGGGCCAGGAAGACGGCCGTGGCGACCGACCGGTCGGCGATGTAGTCGCGGGCCCGGAACGAAGCCTGGATCGCCTCGACCGAGGCGGTCGCGGCGGATCGCTCGGGGCGCTCGGGGCGCTCGGGACGGACGGTCGGCGGGGCGTCGCTCATCGCTGGAATCTACCGCCGCACCCGATCAGCCGTCGGGGGCATCGAGTTCACGGGCGTAGGCCGGGAAGCGGAAGCGCATCGAGCGGGTCAGGACGCCACCATGGCCGATACCGGCCACGAGGCCGCGCGAGACCCGTTCGCCGGTCAGCAGGCGGGGCAGGATCAGGTCGGCGGCGGTGGCCTTCGAGTAGGCCCCACAAGTCGGCAGGCCAAGGATGTCGACCCGGCCCAGGCGCGCCAGCCAGAGCATCGAGCCGGGGTGGGCCGGCACGCCGTGGCGGACGACCCGCCCACCGAGGCGATCGATCGCCACGAAGAATGGGTCGGACGGATCGGTCGAGGCGGAGCCGGCGGTCAGGATCAGGTCGGCCATCGCGCCACCCGCCTGGAGTGCCCGGGCGACCGAATCGAGCCGATCCTCGACGTACTCGAAGCCAACCAGCCGCGAGCCGAGCGACTCGACCTTGGCCCGGACGCTCGCCTCGAAGCGTTCCCGGGCAGGCGCGTGGAGCGACTCCTTGACCACGACGGCGACCCGCCGGACGACGAACGGGGCAACGCCGACGATGCCCCGCTGGCCGGCTCGCGCCTCGGCCCGCTCGAGGACAGCCGCCGGGATCAGGTGGGGCGCGATCTTGGCGCTGGCGACCAGCTCACCGGCGGCGACCACCTGGCCATCGAACAGGCTGAAGACCTCGATCAGGTCGATCCGATTCAACCGCTCGAGCAGCCCGATCCGGACATGGACGACGCCACCGGCCGCGGCAAGCAGGTCGACCCGGCTCTCGGCCGGACCGCGGCGGGTCAGTCCGCCGCCGGCAACTGCTGCCGCCAGTCGCAGCGCCGCGTCGTCCTCGTGGACGTCGCCGCCGTCGGACACGAGCACGGTCAGGCTGGCCCGGCCCCGTTCCCGGTGGCCGATCACCGTTGCCGGGTCGGCCGTCGAGAGGGTGGCCAGGTCCGTCGCGCTCAACCGGCGGCCCTTCGGCCAGCGCTCGCCCGCGACCTGCAGATCGCCGGTCAGGATGGCGCCCACCAGGTCGGGGTCCGGCCGGTCACCCGGAACGAGCTGTTCGATCCGCACCCGTTCGCCGGTCAGCCGGCCGCGGCAAACGCCGCTTCGATTGCCCGGCTGGTGTGGACGACGGCCATCGCCGCCCGGTACTCGGCATTGGCGTTGAAGTCCGAGCTGACCTCCTGGCCATCGGTGGCATGGGCCGCGGCCGCGTCGATCGCGGCGGAGCCAGCGTCGCTGCCGATCAACGCCTTCTCGACGGCGGTCGCCCGGTAGGCGACGTCGGCCACGCCGGTGATCGCGACCCGGGCCGAGCTGATCGAGCCGTCGGAGCGGCCGACGACGGCCGCCACGCCGACCATCGAGTAGCCCGACGCGGGCTGCTCGATCGAGCAATAGGCCATCCCGGCCCCGGCCGGCGTCGCCGGCAGGCGGATCTCGGTCAGGATCTCGTCCTCGGCTAGATCCGTCGCGAACGCGCCCTGGAAGAAGCCATCGATGCCCACGACCCGCTCGCCGCTGCCCGAGCGGATGACGATCGAGGCATCGAGGGCGAGCAGGATCGCGGGCATGTCCGAAGCTGGATCGGCGTGGGCGATCGCCCCGCCGAGGGTGCCCCGGTTGCGGACCTGGACGTCGCCGATCCCCGGGATCGCGCCGGCCAGGATCGGGTGGTTGTGGGTGGCGAGCTTCGAGTCGAGGACGTCGCGGTAGGTGGCCAGGGCGCCGATCCCGGTCGCCCCACCGCCCAGGTCGCGGATCGCCCGCAGCTCGGCGATCCGGCCGATGTCGATCAGCTTGGCGGGACTGGCCAGGCGCAGGCGCATGAGTGGCAGGAGGCTCTGGCCACCGGCCAGGACCTTGGCCGAACCGGCGCCCCGGGCGAGGAGGGTGAGCGCCTCGTCGAGGCTGGCCGGTCGGGCATAGTCGAAGGCAGCCGGGATCACGAGCGGGCCTCCTTGTCGTGCATCGCACGCCACACCTTCGGCGCGGTAAACGGCATGTCGATATGGCGGATGCCGAATGGGCTGAGGGCATCCATCACGGCGTTGGCCACCGCGGCGGTGCTGGCGATCGCGCCGGCCTCCCCGACACCCTTGACCCCGAGTGGGTTGACCGGCGACGGGGTGACCGTCTCGCCCAGCTCGAAGTTCGGGAACCATGAGGCTCGAGGCACCGCGTAGTCGAGCATCGAGCCCGACAGGAGCTGGCCGTCGTCGCCATACACGGCACCCTCCCAGAGTGCCTGGCCGACGCCCTGGGCGATCCCGCCGTGGAGCTGGCCATCGACGATCATCGGGTTGATCTTCTTGCCGACATCGTCGACCGCCACGTAGCGGACGAGGTCGACCTTGCCGGTCTCCTCGTCGATCTCGACCACTGCGATGTGGGTGCCGAACGGCCAGGTGCAGTTCGTGGTGTCGTGGTAGACGGTCTCGTCCAGGTACGGCTCCATGCCCTCCGGCAGGCTGAACCCCAGGTCGAGCGCGAAGGCGATCTCCTGGAGCGTCTTCTTCTTCTCGGGCGAGCCCTTGACCCGGTACTCGTTGCCCTCGACTTCGATGTCGTCGACGGAGGCCTCGAGCATGTGCGCGGCGTAGTGGCGGGCCTTCTCGCGGATCTTGCCAGCGGCCTTGACTGCCGCCTCGCCGCCGACCGTGGCAGTCCGGCTACCGTACGAGCCGTAGCCGAACGGCGTGCCCTGGGTGTCCGAGTGCTGAACGATGATGTCCTCCATCGGCAGGCCCAGCTCCGAAGCGATGATCTGCGAGAAGGTCGTCTCGTGGCCCTGGCCCTGGGGCTGGGTTCCCATCGTCAGGACGACCTTGCCGGTCAGGTGGATCTTCAGGTTGGCCGACTCCCACATCGCCGCACCCCAGCCCTCGCCGACCGCACCGATCCACTTCGAGGGGGCGACACCGCACACCTCGATGTAGGTCGACAGGCCGAGGCCGAGGTACTTGCCCCGGGAGCGGGCGTCGGTCTTGGCCTTGTCGAGGGAGCCGTAGCCCACCGTCTTGAGGGCCATATCCATGGCTGGCTCGTAGTTGCCCGAGTCGATGTAGATCTTCTCGCCGTTGACCGCCGTGCCCAGGCCTGACGGATTGTCGTAGGGAAACTTGTCCGGCGCGATGAAGTTGCGCCGCCGGATCTCGGCCGGATCCATCCCGATCTCGTCGGCGAAGAGGTCCATCGCCCGCTCGATGACGTAGGTCGCCTCGGGGCGCCCGGCACCGCGGTAGGCGTCCACGAAGGTCGTGTTCGTGTAGACCCCGGTGACCTCGCAATAGACATTGGGGATCTTGTAGCAGCCGGACAGGACCCGGGCATAGAGGGTCGTGGGGACGCCCGGTCCGATGGTCGACAGCCGGCCGCCGAGGTTGGCATAGGTCTTCACCCGGAGGCCGGTGATCTCACCGTCGCGGGTACCCGCGATCTCCAGGTAGGTGATGTGGTCGCGGCCGTGAGTCGTGCTCTGGTAGTTCTCCCGCCGGGTCTCGACCCATTTCACCGGGCGGCCGCCGGTGAGCCTCGAGGCGAGCATGACCAGGGCCATGTCGGCGTAGCAGAAGATCTTCGTCCCGAACGCGCCACCGACGTCCGGCGCAATGCAGCGGACCTTGTGCTCAGGGATTCCGGTCACGAAGGCGGTCAGCAGGAGCCGCTGGATGTGCGGGGTCTGGCTCGACATCCAGACCGTGTACTCCTCCGTGCCCGGGTTATACAGGCCGATGTCACCGCGGACCTCCATCGGATTGGGGATGAGCCGCTGGTTCACGATCCGCTGGCGGACCACGACTTCAGCCGAATCAACCGCGGCGTCGGTGCCTGCCTTGTCGCCGACCGTCCAGTTGAAGACGACGTTGTTCGGCGCGTTCTCGTGGAGCTGCGGCGCACCGGCCTCGGTGGCCTTCTCGGCATCGACCACGACCGGCAGCGGCTCCCATTCGACGACGATCGCCTCGAGCGCGTCGACCGCCTGGGCGGCCGTCTCGGCGATCACCGCGGCCACGCCCTCGCCGGTCCACTTGACGCTGTCGGTCGCCAGGACCCGGGGCATGTTGATGTTGTTCACGACGCCCGACGAACCGCCGGCCGGCCAGGCCATCGGCAGCGGGTTGTAGGGGACGTCGGCGCCGGTCAGGACCAGGACGACGCCGGGCATCGCCTTGGCCGCCGAGGTATCGATCGAGCGAATGTTGGCGTGCGCATACGGGCTGCGCAGGATGCTCATGTAGGTCATCCCGGCGAGCTTGATGTCGTCGAGGTAGCGGCCCTTGCCGGTGATGAAGCGGGGATCTTCGACCCGCTTGACCGAGGCGCCCAGGACATCGGTGGTCATCGTGGCCTCCCTGTCAGTCGTGCGCGCCGGCGGGGGCAGCGGCCCCAGCGCGGATGGTGGACGCCGCTTCGCGGATCGCGGCGACGATGTTCTGGTAGCCGGTGCAGCGGCACAGGTTGCCCTCGATCCCGTGGCGGATCTCGTCATCGGTCGGATCGGGGTTGCTGGCGAGCAGGTCGGAGGCGGCCATGATCATGCCCGGGGTGCAGA
>PNAZ01000129.1:20063-20502 GCA_003169655.1 Chloroflexota bacterium | reverse complement strand
GAGATCGCGTTCGACACCAGCGAAGTCAGAACGTGGCCCCAGAGCACGGACGAGCGAGCGATCGGCATCGAGTGGAACCGCTCGAAGATGCCGCTCTGCAGGTCGATGAACAGGCGGTAGGCGGTATACGAGATGCCGCTGGCGATCGCGATCAGCAGGATGCCGGGCAGCATGTAGTTCACGTAGTTGTCGGTGCCGGCGTTGATGGCGCCGCCGAACACGTAGACGAACAGCAGCATGATGGCGATCGGCATGATCGTCACCGTGATGATCGTGTCCAGGCTGCGCGTGATGTGCCGCAGGGAGCGCCCGGTCATCACGCTCGTGTCGCTGAAGAAATGGGTGTTCATCGTTATTCCTTCTTGTCCCTTCCGACGATCGCCAGGAAGATCTCCTCCAGAGTGGGCTGCCGCTCTACGTATTCGACTTTCGCGGGCGG
>PNAZ01000129.1:0-20021 GCA_003169655.1 Chloroflexota bacterium | reverse complement strand
GTCCGCGAGGCCCTGGACCACCTGCCACACCTCGATGCGGCCCTCCGGGTCGAGGCCGTTGGTCGGCTCGTCGAGGAAGATGATCCGCGGGTCGCCGATCAGGCTCATGGCGATGTCGAGGCGACGGCGCATGCCGCCTGAGTAGGTCGACACCCGGCGCCCGCCCGCCTCGGCGAGGCCGAAGCGCTCGAGCAGTTCGTCGGCCACCGTGCCCGGGCCCTTCACGTGCCGTAGTTCGGCGATCATGACCAGGTTCTCCCGGCCGGTGAGGATCTCGTCCACCGCCGCGAATTGGCCGGTCAGGCTGATCGACTCGCGAACCCGCGCCGGCTGTGACAGGACGTCGAATCCGTCGACGCGCGCCGTGCCGCCATCCGGCTTGAGCAGGGTGCTGAGGATCCTCACGATTGTGGTCTTGCCCGCGCCGTTGGAGCCGAGCAGCGCGAAGATGCTTCCGCGCGCCACATCGAAATCCACACCCTTGAGCACCTGCACCGCCGTATAGGACTTCCGCAATCCACGGACCTCGATCGCTGGGTTCTTCTCGTCCATGGTTCCTGTCTCCCTATGCCACGGTCACGTTCGACAGGTCCGCACCCATGCCATTGAGGCCATTGAGCCCGGCGACTGTCAGCGTGTCCGCGCGCGCCACATCGAAGGCCAACGTGCGAATGGCAGTGCGGTACTTCCTTGCTCTGCTGTCAGGGGATGGCCGGGTACCGAAGCCGGCGACCGGGATTCGCCGCCCGCTCCGATGGTCGTGGCTAGATGTCGAGGTCTTCGACCGCCGGCTGCTTGGCTGTGGCTGCGACCAGGTCGAAGAGCTCGGGTGGAATTTTCGCGCGAAGCTCTTCGACCGTGTCCACGACTTCGAGTGTGGACTCGCCGGTCGAGCCGGCCCAGGTGTAATCACCAAGGCCGAGCCAGCTCCGCCAACCTGCAGGCTTGCCGTCTGCGTCGCGCGCGGTGTAGTCGCCCGTCCGCTGGGTGTGAATGACGAACTTGCCCGAGCGGCTTCGATAGACGTGGATTGCGGTTGAGTTGTTGCCGAACGTTCCGAGCAGGACGCCGGTGAAGCGGACCTTGCGGCGGGCCTTGGGACCGACCCGAACGGTGATCTCGTCAAATCCCTCGCGGCGTCCATCCTCCACATCCACGTAGCGCCGGAGCGCCTTGGCGATCGCCGCGGAGAGATTGCCCCCGGCGATTGCCTGGGCGCGGTCGTAGATCGGAAGGTCCCCGTCGGACACGTAGATCGTCTTGTTCGGCACCTGGACATCGTAACTCCCGTCGATCTGGGCTAACTATACGTGGGAGTATACGTATAGCCGGAGAGACGTCAAGGGGCGTTCACGGGCCGTCTGGCGTGCGATGCCAAGGGGGAGTGCGATGCCGAGGAGCCTAGGCGGGCCGTCGGGATCGCCCGACGGCCCGCCATCAGCCAGTCAGGGGGACGGCGACGCGCCCGATGGCGATGCGCCGGATGGGACCGACGATGCGCCAGATGGCGCAGGACTCGCTGGCGATGTGGCGATCTGGATCGAGGCGACGATGGCGTTGAGCTCGGCCAGGTCGGCCGCAGAGGCACCCGCCGCCTGGCGGGTCATGACGACAAACTGCTCGCCGGCGATATGCAGGACGTACACCACATCGGTCGACCCGACGGCACTGCAGCAAATGCCGCCGTTCGACGTCCCGTCCGGATCCGGCCAGAGGTGGAGCAGTCCGACTCCGGCGTCGCACGATTCCACACCAACAGCGGCGGGCACCGAGAACTTGATCCGTTTGGCCGGGAAGCCTGCAAAGGTGACGTTCGTCGGGGCAGAGGCAACTCGACCGCCCTTCTCGGCCACCAGCAGATTCGTCAGCTGATCGATGGTCGTCCCGGCGCTGACCATCGTGTTGGTCCCATGGCAGGCGTCGCTGAAGACGTTGGTGATCGGGAACGTCGCGAAGAACACTTCGTTCGGACCGAGGTGGGCCAGGTCCTTCTGCATGGTGAGGGCATTCTTGCTGACGTACCCGGAGTCGGTCGTCCACCCAGCCGGAACGGTGAAGGTGAGATCTGCCGGGGTGACCGTCGCGGCAGGGATCAAGCCGCCAGCGAACGAGTACGCACCAGCTTCGAGCGTGCCAGTCAGGCAGGCAGTCGCCGAGCAGATCTGGCCAGGGCTGATGACCGCTGGTGACGAGGATGGCGTCGAGCTCAGCGCCGGGCTTGGGCTGGGGTTCGGGCTGGCGCTCGGGAGCGGCCCGCCACTACCTCCGGGTTTTTGGATGAGGACCAGGCCGAGCACGACGATGACGGCAATCGCCGCCACTGCGCCGCCCAGGCGGAAGCGGTTGTTCATGTGTTGCAGCCTCCACGCCGGCCACCAGGCACGGCGCTGATTGGTCGATTCGATCCGGTTCCGCGACGCCGTGAGCAAGTGCTCCGGCGCACGTTCCGGGGCTTCGTCGTGGAGCCAGGCCGCGATCAGGGGGTCTGGATCGGGTCGGCTAGTCATGCGAGAACCTTTCCGACCGAGCCGCTGCGCGCGTCCGCCTCGAGTGCGGCGCGCAACGCCTCGGTCGCGTAGTGCAGCCGGGACTTGGCCGTGCCGATCGGGATCCCGATCGTCGTGGCGGCCTCGTCCACGGTTAACCCGAGGTAGTGATGGAGGACGACGATCGTTCGATGCTCGAGCGATAGTCGGTTGAAGACGCGAGCCAGTTCGTCCCGGTCGGCGAGCGCACCTGCGCCGTCCGGCTGGGAGGGTTCGATCTGAAGGATCCGGATGTTCGCCCCGGAGCGGCGCCGGTTGCGAGCCTCGTCGGTGACCGAGTGCAAGAGCAGCCGGTTCAACCAGGCATCGAAGCGGTCCGGATCCCGGAGCGTGGGGAGATCACGCCAGCAGTGGACGAGCGCCTCCTGTACGGCGTCCTCCGCGCTGTCGAAGTCTCGAAGGATCAGGCGCGCGATCCGGTACAGGTGGTCAATGACCGCGGTCATGAGGAGGTCGAACGCGTCTCGATCCCCATCCCGTGCCAATCGCACCAGCTCCGGATTCGTCACGGATCCCCTCACCTTCGTCCGTTCGATCACCGGTGCAGGCCGGCGATCACTGTATTGGCGGGATTGCCGTCAGGATGGTTCAAAGAACGTGTCAGGAGGAGCTGGATTCGGGCTCGCCGAGACGAATGTTGCCTCCGGCCGTCAGGCTCGAGCGACCGCCCGCCAGACGTAGTAGTTCTCGACGAGCCAGTCCTCGTCGACGGTCAGGTCAGCCTCGAAGCCGGCCGACCGGTAGCGCCAGGGGTCTTCTCGGCGAGGCGCTCGTAGGACTGCCGGCCGAGGACGATCTCGAACGTCATCGATCTTCGGTCGGTTGACATTTGTACGTTGGAACGTACTCTACAATGTATGAAGACCATTGCGATCAGCGAACTGCGCCAGCACACAGCCGATGTCCTTGCCGACGTCCAGGCCAGCGAGGAGCCCACGGTCGTGCTCCAGCGATCGCGGCGCGCGGCCTATCTCGTCAGCCCGGATCGCTATGAGCACGACCAGGCCGAACTCAGGACCCTTCGCCGGGCCGTCTTTCTCACCGAGGTCCGTGAGGCTGAGGCTGAGTACGCGGCGGGCGATGCGCGAACCTTTGACGACATCGAGCACCTGATCGACGAGCTCAAGGCCTGAGGTGCGCCTGTCGGCGTCGAGCCGCTTCCTGCGCAAGGCCAAGAAGCTCCGAGAACCCCAGGCGTCCATGCTCCGGGCCGTCCTGCGCCGATTTGCCCTCGACCCTAACGATCCGCTCCTGCGGCTTCACAAGCTCAAAGGCGATCTGGCTGATTACTGGGCGTTCAGCGTTGACGACGACCTACGCGTCCTGTTCCGCTGGGAAGGCGACGAGGCATTCCTCGTGAACCTGGGATCCCACGACGAAGTCTATTAGGGCCTCGTCGACCGTCACGACCTGCAGGTCTTGCCAATTTCCGCCCCCAGCGGCGGTATGGTCGGTCGAGCCGCCGCCGCCGGGGCTTGAGCGGCCTGTCAGGCTCTTGTCAGGCGGTCGGACGATACTTGGAGCAGCCTCTACGGCCAGCCGGCCGAGCCCCGGCGCGACTGACCAGACGGACGGGAGCTTGCTCCGCCTCATGACCGATCAGATCGACGCATCGGCTCGTCCTCCGGACCCGAGGACACGCGCCAAGCGGTCGAGCGCGTTCGTCGCCGGGATCGTCGCAGCCTTCCTGGCAATCGCCCTGTACAGCGCCCTCTTTCCCGGGCCGCGGCCCTTGACCGAGACCGACATCCAGCAGGGCGTCGACCAGGCGCTCGCCTCAGAGACGCCGCCGCCCGCGTTCTCGGAGCTCGTCTACGCCGACGTGGCCCCCTCGCTCGTCACGATCCAGACGACCGGCGTCAATGCCCAGGGCAAGGCCGATACGGGCCTGGGCAGCGGAGTGGTGGTGGACGCTGCCGGGGACATCCTGACGGCGCTGCATGTCGTCACCGGGGCCAACACGATCAAGATCACGTTTGCCGACGGGACGACAGCGACCGGCACGGTCTCGGTCCGCGAGCCGGACCACGACATCGCCGTCGTCCAGCCCAGCATCCTGTCGGCCAACGTCGTCCCGGCCACGCTCGGCAACCCCAACTCCGTCCAGGTCGGCAGCGAGGCGTACGTCGTCGGCCATCCCTTCGGCCTGGTCGACTCGCTCAGCGCCGGCGTCGTCTCCGGGCTGGGCCGGTCGTTCCAGGAGCCCAACAGCAGCCAGGTCCTGCACGGATTGATCCAGGTCGATGCCGCGATCAACCCGGGCAATTCAGGGGGACCATTGCTCAACCGAAACGGCCAGGTGATCGGGATCGTGACCGGCCTGGTCAACCCCGACCAGGACGTGTTCATCGGGATCGGACTGGCCGTGCCGATCGATGTCGCTGGCGGAGCCGCCGGCCTGCCCCAGTACTGAACGAGGAGAAGGAGACCGGATGACAGCCCTTCGCGAAGCCGCCGGGACGAAACCCAACGAGGCAATGGAGCGCCTGCTTTACGAAGTCAAGAAGGTCATCGTCGGCCAGGATCATCTGCTCGAGGCAATGGTCGTGGCGTTGCTGGCCCGCGGCCACCTCCTGGTCGAAGGGGTGCCCGGGCTGGCCAAGACGATGGCGATCAAGACCCTGGCCGATGCGATCGGGGGCGACTTCAAACGGATCCAGTTCACGCCCGACCTGGTGCCGGCCGATCTCGTCGGCACCCGGATCTACAACCAGAAGACGGGCGACTTCAGCACCTCGCTCGGTCCGGTGTTCACGAACCTGCTGCTGGCGGACGAGATCAACCGGGCACCGGCCAAGGTCCAGAGCGCGCTGCTCGAGGTGATGCAGGAGCGCCAGGTGACGATCGGCCACGAGACCCACAAGGTGCCCGATCCGTTCCTGGTCATGGCCACCCAGAACCCGATCGAGACCGAAGGCACGTACGCCCTGCCCGAGGCCCAGGTCGACCGGTTCATGCTCAAGGTCCTGATCGGCTATCCCAGCCCGACCGAGGAGTTCGTGATCGTGGAGCGGCAGACGGCACCGCCCGAGGCGGTCCAGACGGTCCTCTCCACGGCCGACCTGCTCGCCCTCCAGCGGCGGGTCGACCAGGTCTACGTCGACCCGGCCCTCAACCAGTACGCAGTCCGGCTGGCGACCGCAACCCGGGCGCCCGGCGCTCACGGGATGCCCGAGATCGCCCGCTACATCACGTATGGCGCGAGCCCGCGGGCCTCGATCAACCTGATCCTCACCGCTCGTGCCCTGGCCTTCGTCCGCGGCCGCGAGTACGCCTTGCCCCAGGACGTGATCGACATGGCCCGTGACGTGATTCGCCACCGCCTCGTCCTTTCGTTCGAGGCCCTCTCCGACAACGTCACCAGCGACGCCATCCTCTCGACGGTCCTCGGCCGGGTGCCGGTGCCGGTCGTACCACTCCGGGAGTTGTCCAACGGCCACATCAGCGCCTGAGCGCATCCTCCAGCGCCTCGATTGGCAGGTCATCCGCCGGCTGGATGGCCTGCTCCAGGGCGACTATCGGAGCCTGTTCCACGGCAACGGGCTGGACCTGGCCGCGCTGCGCGAATACCAGCCCGGTGACGACGTCCGCTACATCGATTGGAACGTCACGGCCCGGATGGACACGCCGTACGTACGCGAATACCACGAGGATCGCGAGATCACGGCCTGGTTCCTGCTTGACCTGAGCCCATCGGTCGACTTCGGCACCGTCGAGACCGACCGCCAGAAGCGGACGGTGCTGATCGACTTCGTGACCACTCTCGCCCGGCTCCTGACCCGGCGCGGCAACCGGGTCGGCGCGATCTTCTATGGCGGCCAGGTGGAGCACGCCGTGCCCGCCCGCGGTGGCCGGGACCAGGTCCTCCGCCTGATCCAGGACCTCCTGGCCCAGCCCCGCCTGAGCGGGGCGCCGCCGACCAACCTGAAGCCGCTCCTCGATACGGCCAACCAGGTGATCAAGCGTCGTTCGCTGGTCGTGATCGTCTCGGACTTCATCAGCGAGCCCGGCTGGGACCGCTCGCTCGAGTTGCTCCAGCGCCGCCACGAGGTGCTGGCGGTACGCTTGATCGACCCCCGCGAGACGGACCTGCCGAACGTCGGCGCGATCATCATGGAGGACGCCGAGACCGGCGAGCAGCTCTACGTGGACACCGGCAATGCCGAGTTCCGGCGCCGCTTCCAGGATGCCGCCCGGGCCCGCGAGCAGGCGATCGGCGAGGCGTTCCGGCGGGCCGGCGTCGAGGCCGCCGTGCTGTCGACCGACGACGACCTGGTCCGGGCGATCATCCGGATGGCGATGCTCCGCCGTCGCCGACGGACGGCCTAGCCATGTCATTCATCTGGCCCCAGCTCCTCGCCGCGCTCATCCTGCTGCCGGTCGGGCTGCTGATCTACTGGGCGATCGAAACGAACCGCCGTCGGACGATGATCGACGTCGGCCTTGGGCGTGGCCCGGGGCCCGATCGCCCAGCAGTGCGCCGGGCGGTTCGGCTGCGCGCCAACATTCCCGGTGTCCTGTTCGTCGCCGGCCTGGCCATCCTCCTCGTCGCCCTCGCCCGGCCCCAGGCAACCGTCGTGCTGCCCCAGGAGGAGGGCACGGTGATCCTGGCCTTCGACGTGTCGGAGAGCATGGCCGCCGACGACCTCAAGCCAACCCGGATGGCCGCCGCGAAGGCGGCCACCACGGCGTTCGTCCAGGCCCAGCCGCCGGGCGTCGTGATCGGCGTGGTGGCCTTCAGCGATGCCGGCCTGTCGGTCCAGGCGCCGACCGACGACCAGGGCGCCGTGCTGTCCGCGATCAACCGCCTCCAGCCGGAGCGGGGGACGTCGCTGGGGCAGGGCATCGGGGCCGCGCTGAGCGCGATCGAGGCCGCCGAGAACCCGCCCCCGATCGACTACTACAGCAGCCGGACGCCGGCGCCCTCGACTTCGCCGGCACCGGTGCCGCCCGGCTCCGACAGCTCGGCCCTGATCATCCTGCTGACCGACGGCGAGAACACCCAGCCGCCGGATCCGGCGACGGCCGCCCAGGCCGCCGCCAACCGGGGCGTGCGGATCGACACGATCGGCATCGGGACCGCCGCCGGGACCACGCTCACGGTTGGTGGCTTCAAGGTCCACACCCAGCTCGACGAGGCGGCTCTCCAGCAGGTTGCCCAGCTGACCGGCGGGACGTACTTCTCGGCCGACGACGCCCAGTCGCTGACCCAGGTCTACGCCAACCTGGCCAGCCGGCTGGTCGTCAAGCCCCAGATGATCGAGGTGACGGCCCTCTTTGCCGGCGGTGGGACGCTTCTGCTCGTGCTGGGCGGGCTCGCCTCGCTGGCCTGGCTGGGCCGCCTGCCGTGAGCAACCTGGGAAGGCGGCCCTGATGGAGTTACTGTGGCCGGGCTTCCTCCTGCTCCTGGTGCTGGTCCCGATCCTGGTCGCGCTGTACGTCCTCGGCCGGCGTCGGCGGCGTCCCGAGGCCGTCCGTTACTCCAGCCTGATCCTGGTCCGCGAGGCGCTGCCCAGCTCGTCGTTCCTCCGCCGCCACCTGCCGTTCGCCCTGTTCGCAGTGGCCCTGGCCGGGTTGGCGGTGGCGGTCGCCCGGCCGGTGGTGGTCGCCAGCGTGCCGACCAATGAGGCGACGATCGTCCTGGCGATCGACGTCTCGGGCAGCATGTGCTCGACCGACGTCGCGCCCAGCCGGATCGCTGCGGCGGAGACGGCCGCGGCCAACTTCATCTCGAGCCAGGGCTCGTCGACCCAGATCGGGATCGTCGCCTTCTCCGGCTTTGCCGAGATCGTCCAGGCGCCAACGACAGATCGCCAGCTCCTGTTCGACGCCCTGCAAAGCCTGCAGACCGGTCGTCGGACTGCGGTTGGGAGCGGGATCCTGGCCGCCATCGATGCGATTGCCGAGATCGATCCGAACGTGCCCAAGAGCACATCCGACACCTCGCCCGGGGTCGAGCCGGCGCCCGTCCCGAAGGGCGATTACGCGCCCGAGATCATCGTCCTGCTGACCGACGGCTCGAGCAACGCCGGCCCACTGCCGAGTGCGGCGGCGCAGGAGGCGGCCAACCGTGGCCTGCGGGTCTACACGATCGGCTTTGGCACGGCCAACGGCGGCGCGCAGGATCCGACCTGCGCCCCGAACCTGGTCGGCCGCGAGCCCGGCGGCGGGCAGGGTGGCGGCTTCGGTGGCGGGTTCGGCAACCCGAACAATCCGGGCGGGCGGGGGATCGACGAAGAGGCGCTCAAGCAGGTCGCCAGCCTGACCGGCGGGACGTACTACCCGGCTGAGAGCGCGGAGCAGCTCGAGGGCGTCTTCCAGGGCCTGCCCACGAACCTGATCACCAAGCACGAGGTGCTCGAGATCGGCTTTGGCTTCGTCGGCTTCAGCGTCCTGTGCGTCGGCCTCGCGTTCATCCTCGGCCGGGCCTGGCGCCCCCTGCCCTGATCATGGTCGCTGGCGCGATGCCCGGCTCCCGGCTCACGTCCTACTCGTCGGCGAGGTTCGGGGCCAGCCAGCGTTCGGCCTCGGCGAGCGGCAGCCCGGCCCGTCGGGCGTAGTTCTCGAGCTGGTCTCGACCGATCCGCCCGACGCCGAAGTAGGCGCTGTTGGGGTGCCAGAAGTAGTAGCCCGCGACCGACGACCCGGGCAGCATCGCGTAGGACTCGGTCAGCCGGATCCCGGCTCGTTCCTCGGCCTCGAGGAGGGCGAACAGCGTCCGCTTCTCGGTGTGGTCCGGGCAGGCCGGGTAGCCCGGTGCCGGGCGGATGCCCTGGTAGCGCTCGGCGATCAGCTCGGCGTTCGTGAGGTGCTCATCGGAATAGCCCCACAGCTCGCGCCGGACGCGCTCGTGGAGCCGCTCGGCGAACGCTTCCGCCAGGCGATCCGCGAGCGCCCGGGCCATGATCGAGGCGTAGTCGTCATGAGCCGCCGCAAACCTGGCGACCAGCTCGTCGATGCCGTGGCCGGTCGTCACCGCGAACGCGCCCACGTAGTCGGCCACGCCGGTACTGATCGGCGCCGTGAAATCGGCCAGGGCAAGGTTTGGCCGCCCATCGGTCTTGGCCATCTGCTGGCGCAGGGTGTGCCAGCGGGCCAGCTCGGTCCGCCGCTCGTCGTCGGTCCACAGCACGATGTCGTCGCCATCGGCGTTGGCCGGCCAGAAGCCAACGACTGCGTCCGCGCGGAGTAGGTTCTCGTCGACGATTTGGCGAAGCAGCTTCAGGGCCTCGTCGTGGAGGTCCCGGGCGGTCGCGCCCAGGCGCGGATCCTGGAGGATCGCGGGGTACGCGCCGCGCAGCTCCCAGGTCGCAAAGAAGGGCGTCCAGTCGATCAGGTCGACCAGCTCGCCGAGCGGGTAGCGCTCGAATGTCCGAACGCCCAGGAACGACGGCCGGGGCGGCGCTGGCTCGTCCGACCAGGCGATCCGGAAGTGGTTGGCCTGCGCCTCGGCGAGGGTCAGCCGGTGCTCGCGGGCCTGCCGGGCGCTGCGCTCCTGGCGAACGGTCTCGTACTCGGCGGCGACCTCCTCGACGAATCCGCTCCGTCGGGCCGGATCAACCAGCGCGCCGGCCACGCCGACGGCCCGCGATGCGTCAAGCACGTGGATGACCGGACCTGAGTAGGCCGGCGCGATCTTGACCGCCGTGTGGACCCGCGAGGTCGTCGCACCGCCGATCAGCAGGGGGATCGTGAAGCCCTCGCGTTCCATCTCGGACGAAACGTGGATCATCTCGTCGAGCGATGGCGTGATCAGCCCCGACAGGCCGATGAAATCGGCCTTGAGCTCCCGCGCGGTCTCGAGGATTCGGGCGGCCGGGACCATGACGCCGAGGTCGACCACCTCGTAGTCGTTGCAGCCCAGGACCACCCCGACGATGCTCTTGCCGATGTCGTGGACGTCGCCCTTGACCGTCGCCATCACGATCGTGCCGGCCCGCCGGCGGGCGCCCGACTGGTCCGCCTCCAGGTACGGCACCAGGTGGGCCACGGCCTTCTTCATCACCCGAGCGCTCTTGACCACCTGGGGCAGGAACATCTTGCCCGCCCCGAACAGGTCGCCGACCACCTGCATCCCGGCCATCAGCGGGCCCTCGATGACCTCGAGCGGCCGGCTCACCCGAAGGCGGGCCGCTTCGGTGTCCTCCACGATCCAGGTGTCGATGCCCTTGACCAGGGCGTGGGTCAGGCGCTCCTCGACCGGCTGATCCCGCCACGACAGGTCCTCCGCGATCGGGGTCATCCCGGCCCCGCCGGCGTACCGGATCGCGATCTGCAGGAGCCGCTCCGTTGCGTCCGGGCGGCGATCGAGGACGACGTCCTCCACCCGCTCACGAAGCTCCGGGTCGATCTCGTCGTAGACGGGCAGGACGCCGGCGTTGACGATCGCCATGTCCAGCCCGGCCTGGATGGCGTGATAGAGGAAGACCGAGTGAATTGCCTCCCTGACGCGATCGTTGCCCCGGAAGGCGAAGGACACGTTCGAGACGCCGCCCGACGTCCTCGTCCCGGGCAGCTCCTCTTTCAGGCGGCGCACCGCTTCGATGAACGACAGGGCGTAGCGGTTGTGCTCCTCGATTCCCGTGGCGATCGCGAAGATGTTCGCGTCGAGGATGATGTCGCTCGGGTCGAAGCCGACGACGTCGACCAGCAGTCGATAGGCCCGGGTGAGGATGGCGATGCGCCGCTCCACCGAATCGCCCTGACCCTGCTCGTCGAAGGCCATCACGACGACCGCGGCCCCGTACCGCCGGCAGAGTCGCGCGTGGCTCAGGAATTCAGCCTCACCCTCCTTGAGCGAGATGGAATTGACGATTCCCTTGCCGCCGAGCTGGCGAAGGCCGGCCTCCAGCACGCTCCAGCGCGAGCTGTCGACCATGACCGGGACACGGGCGATGTCCGGCTCGGTCGCGATCCGGCGCAGGAAACGGGTCATCGCCGCGACCCCGTCGAGCATCGCCTCGTCCATGTTCACGTCGATCACCTGGGCCCCGTTGACGACCTGCTCGCGGGCGATCGCCACGGCCTCGTCCTCGCGGCCCTCGGCAATCAGCCGGGCGAACTTGCGCGAACCCGTCACGTTGGTCCGCTCGCCAACATTGACGAAGGCATTGCCCGGCGGCGGGATGAGGACGGCCTCGAGGCCGGCCAGCCGGGTCGCCGTGGAGATCGTCGGCACCGGCCGGGGCGGGATCCCGGCGACGGCCGCCGCGATCGCCGCGATGTGACGCGGCGTCGTCCCGCAGCAACCCCCGGCGACATTCAGGAGGCCGTCCACCGCCCAGTCGTGGAGCGCGGCCGCCATCGCCTCGGGCGTCTCGTCGTAGCCGCCCAGCTCGTTGGGCAGGCCCGCATTGGGGTAGGCCGAGACCGGGCGGTCCGCGACCCGCGACAGGACGTCGAGATGCTCTCGCAGCTGGCGCGGCCCGAGGGCGCAGTTGAGCCCCACGATCAGCGGTTGGGCATGGCGCACGCTATGCCAGAACGCCTCGACGGTATGCCCCGACAGGGTCCGCCCCGAGGCGTCGACAATCGTCCCCGAGATGATCAGCGGCAGGCGAAAGCCAAGCTCCTCGAACAGGGCCTCGACCCCGAAGATCGCCGCCTTTGCGTTGAGCGTGTCGAAGATCGTCTCGATCAGGAGCAGGTCGGCCCCGCCTTCGACCAGCGCCCGGGCCGAAGCGCGGTAGGCGGCCTCAAGCTCCTCGAAGGTCACGTTGCGCGCCGCCGGATCGGAGACATCGGGCGAGATCGAAGCGGTCCGGTTCGTTGGGCCCAGGGCTCCGGCCACGTAGCGCGGCCGGCCTGGCTCGGCCCGTTCGGCCACGTCCGCGGCCGCCCGGGCCAGGTGCGCGGCGGCCCGGTTCATGTCGGCGACGGTCTCGAGATCGAGGCCGTAATCCGCCTGGGCGATGATCGTCGCCGTGAACGAGTTCGTCGTGATGATGTCTGCGCCGGCGGCGAGATAGGCCGCGTGGATCGTGCTCACCACGTCCGGCTGGGTGAGGCACAGCAGGTCGCTGTCGCCGCGCACGTCCCTGGGGTGGTCGCGGAAGCGCTCCCCACGCCAGGCGCTTTCGCTCAGATGCTGCTCCTGGAGCATCGTGCCCATCGCCCCGTCAAGGACCAGGATCCGTTGTTCCAGAAGTCCCGGCAGGCGGGCCAGGCGCGCCTCTCGCGCCGTACCCATCAGCTCGATCGTCATCGGACGCCGACGGATTCGGCCGGATGCCGCGCGCGGATTCGGCGGACCAGCTCGGCACACTGCTCGTAACGGCCGAAGCTGGGCATGATGTAGGTCCCGTCGACCCCTCCCTCGACGTCTGTCAGGAGCTGGTTGGCCATCTCGATCCCGAGGTCGGAGCCCCGCTCGCCGGCGGCATGCATCGCCGCCCGGGCCTGGTCCGGGATCGTGATCCCGGGCACCTCGTTGTGCAGGAAATCGGCATGGCGCGCCGACACGAGCGGCAGCACGCCGAGCAGGACGGGGACCGGGAATCCACGCGGGCCGAACCGGCGGCGTGCCTCCGCCAGCATGACCTCGACCTGCTGCCCCGAATAGAGCGGCTGGGTCATCACGAGATGGGCACCGGCGGCCACCTTGCGCTCGAGGCGATCCCACTCGGCCGCGCCGTCGGCGGCGGTCGGATCCAGCGCACAGGCGATCGTGAATCCGGCCGCCTGGCCGATCGCTGATCCGGCTCCGTCCTCTCCCCGGTTCAGCCGGGCCAGGATCTCGATCAGGCCGATCGAGTCGACGTCCCAAACCCCGCTGCCGGTGGGATAGTCGCCGATCCGGGGCGGATCACCGGTCAGCGCCAGGATGTTCCGGACACCCAGGGCGTGGGCACCGAGCAGCTCGGATTCGAGCGCCATCAGGTTCCGATCGCGGGTGGTGGTGTGGACCAGGCATTCGACGTCCAGGTCGTGCTGGATGCCGAAGGCCACGGCCAGGGCGCTCATCCGGACCCGGGCCATCGCCGAATCGGACACGTTGACCAGGTCTACGCCGGCATCGCGCAGTAATCGGGCGGCCTCGATCGTCCGCTCGATCCGGATGCTGCGGGGCGGGTCGATCTCGACCGAGATCGCAAACCGCCCGCCGGCGAGGGTCTCCGCCAGGCGGGTCGGCGGCAGCTCGGACGTGGTCGCCGGCCGACCAACGTCCGGTGCCTCCCGGACGGAGGTCGCAATGGCCCGTCGAACCTCGGCGGCCGGTGCAGGCTTCGCGACCTCGAGCGTGGCCCGCATCGCGGCGATGTGGGCCGGTGTCGTGCCGCAACACCCGCCCACGATGCGGGCCCCGGCGCCGAGCATCCGGGCGGTCATCGCGGCCAGGTATTCGGGCGCGGCCGCGTACACGAATCGGTCGGCCAGGCGTTGCGGCAGGCCGGCGTTGGGCATGACCGAGCTTGCCGACCTCCCCGCCAGGACGGCGGCCATCTGCTCCAGCGCGTCGATGCAGCCCTGTGGCCCGGCACCACAATTCACGCCGACGACATCCGCTCCGGCTGCCGCGACAACCCGGGCCGCCACCTCCGGCCGGGTGCCGTTCGGGAGGGTCAGATCCTCGCCGAAGGTGAGCGAGGCGATGATCGGCAGGTCGGACGCGTTGCGGGCGACCTCGACCGCGATGAGCAGCTCGTCCAGGTCGACGAAGGTCTCCAGGACGACGACGTCGATGCCGCCCTCGAGGAGACCGTCCAGCTGTTCACGAAACGCATCCCGGCTGACCGCCTCCGGGTGGCGGCCCGCGCCCCGCCCGGCCGACTCGAGGGGCCCGATCGAGCCGCCGACGAGCGCCTCGCGCCCGGCCACGTCACGTGCTTCCCGCGCCAGCGTGGCGGCCCGGCGATTGAGCAGCCCGACGCTGATCTCCAGGCCGGCCGACTCGAGCCGCAGACGGTTTGCGCCAAAGGTGAGGGTCTCGATCAGCTCAGCACCGGCGACGAGGTATTCCCGATGGGCGGCTCCCACGAGGTCCGGCCGGCGCACGACGAGTTCCTCGAGGCAGGCTTGCTGGGGAATCCCGCGACTGTAGAGGAGCGTGCCCATGCCGCCATCGGCCAGCAACGGGCGCTCCGCCAAGCGCGCCGCGAAGCGCTGGCGCGCGGTCGCGGTGGCGGTCACTGCCGGGGCTGCCAAGGGCCTGCGTCGATCGCACAGCCGCCGGCCATCGCCGGCAGGAGGACGATCGAATCCCGGTCGCCGACGGGGGTATCGAGCGTCCCCAGGTGGCGGATGTCGGTGTCATTGACGAAGACGTTCATGAACCGGTTTAACGCGCCGTCTTCGGCAAAGATCTGGGCCTCGAGGCCCGGATGGCTGGCCACCAGGGTCGTCAGCACCGCGCCAACGGTACCGCCGTCGACCTCGACGAGCTTCTGGCCGCCGGTCGAGGTTCGCAGGACGGGGGGAATCCGGACCGTGCTCATCGGTCGAGCCAGGCCTCGAACGCACGGTAGCTGGCCGGGATCGCCGGGGCCAGGCCGGGCACGCCCGGCTCCGCGGCTCGCTGCTCGAGGCCGTGGCGGAAGGCGTCCGGCGTCTTCAGGCCGTTGCCCGTGACCAGTGCCACGACCTCGTCGCCGGGGCGGATCACGCCGCTGCGGCGGGCCGCCTCGGCGGCCGCGATCGTCACTCCGCCGGCGGTCTCGGGGTAGATCCCCTCCAGCCGGGCCGCGCGCCGGATCGCCTCGGCCGTCGCCTCGTCGGCGATCGCCTCGACCGAGCCGCCGCTCGCCCGGGCCAGCTCGACGGCCTGCCGGCCGTCGGCCGGGTTGCCGATGGCCAGCGAGCGGACGATCGTGTCCGGCCTGCGAACGGGCTCAATGTCGTCGCTGCCATTGACGAACGCCGTGGCCACCGGGCCGCAGCCGGCGGCCTGCGCGCCCACGAAACGGACCGGGGTTCGCTCGACGAGGCCGACGGTCACGAGCTCCTCGAAGCCGCGGGCAATCCGGGTGAACATCGCCCCGGACGCGATCGGGGCAACGATCACATCGGGCAGCCGCCAGCCGAGGGCCTCGGCGATCTCGAAGGCGAGGGTCTTGCTGCCCTCGGCATAGAACGGCCGGAGGTTGATGTTGACGAAGCCCCAGCCTCGCTCGTCGGCGATCTCGAGGCACAGCCGGTTCACGTCGTCGTAGGTTCCCTGGATCGGGACCACCGTGGCGCCGTACGCCAGGGCATGGTCGATCTTGGCCGGCTCGAGGTCGGCCGGCACGAAGACATAGGCCGGCAGTCCCGCGACGGCTGCGGCCGCGGCGGTCGCGCCGGCCAGGTTGCCGGTCGAGGCACAGGCCAGCGCCTCCATCCCGAAGTCGAGGGCCTTCGCCACGGCAATCGCCACGGCCCGGTCCTTGAACGACAGGGTCGGGTTGCGGCTGTCGTCCTTGATCAGGAGGTGGTCGATCCCGATTGCCGCTCCGAGCCTCGCCGCCGGCACGAGCGGGCTCGAGCCGACCGGCAGCCCGCGGGCGGGCTGGGCATCAACCGGAAGGAGCTCGAGGTAGCGCCAGATCCCGGCCGGCCGCGCCCCGATCACCGACCGGCTCAGGATGGCTCCGACCACTTCGAGGTCGTAGGCGACCTCCAGCGGCCCGAAACAGCTGGCGCAGACGTAGCTCGGGCCGAGCGGCTCGGCCCGCCCGCACGCCCGGCAGCGCAGGCCCAGGATCCGCTCGGGGGCGTGCCCGGCGGGCAGGTCGCCACTCGGCGCCAGCCGTTCCCCAAGAAGTTCCGTCGTCACTTCGTTGCCTCGCTTCTGGTCACGTCCCGCAGGGACGCGTTGATCGGGTGACGATCCGGACCGGCAGAAACGAGAAGACCCCTCCTGCACGGAAGGGTCTGGACGGTTCCCTATCGTGCAGGCAAGCCTGCCCGGAATTGGCACCTTGCCGGCTGTACGCCGGTAGGTTGTCGTGGCATCAACGGGCCGGTCCCTCCGCCACTCTTGATAGAGCTATTCGGTTGCTGCGCAATCTAGCCGCCCCGACCAGTTGCGTCAAACGTGGGCGCACCGGGCCTACTCGCGCTGGACCCGGGCGACGGCTTCAGGGCGGCGGTTGGCGAGGACCGGGATCTGGCGCCTGATCGACGCCACCCGCTCGAGGTCCAGCTCGGCGTGGACGATCCCGACCTGGTCGATGGCCTGGGCGATGACCGTGCCCCACGGGTCGATCACCATCGAGCGGCCGTGGGCCGCCACACCGGCTGGGCTGCCGACCTGGGCCGGCGCGATCACGTAGGCACCGTTCTCGATCGCCCGCGCGCGGAGGAGCGGCTCCCAATGATCGCGACCCGTCCGCTCCAGGAAGCTGGCCGGCACGGCCAGGACCTCGGCCCCGGCGATCGCCAGGGCTCGGTACAGCTCCGGGAACCGCAGGTCGTAGCAGATCGACAGGCCGATCCGGGTGCCGTCGAGGTCGGCCACGACCGCTCGATCGCCGGCGGTCACTCGCTCCGACTCGCGATCGGACGGCCCGTCTGCGATGTCGACGTCGAACAGGTGGATCTTGCGGTATCTCGCCGCGATCGCCCCGGTCGGGTCGATCAGGAGGCTCGTGTTGTAGGGCCGGTTCTCAGGCCCGCTCTCGGCCAGGCTGCCGGCCAGGATCCAGGCCTTGCGGGCCCGGGCCACCTCGGCGAACGCATCGCTGAAGGGCCCCGGGATCGGCTGCGCCGAGGCTCGGTAGCCGTCGTCGGAACCGCGGTACTGGAGGTATTCGGGCAGGGCCACAAGGCGTGCCCCGTCGGCGGCCGCCCGGTCGGCGAGGCGGATCGCGGCCCGGACGTTGGCCTCCGGATCCGACCCTGCGTCGAGCTGGACGAGCGCAACCTTGAGGCGGGCCATGTGCTGAGGATGCCACACGCCCCGGGCCTCAGCTTTCGAGCGGGGCCTCGCCGGGCAGGGCTACCGTGAAGACTGCGCCGGCTGCGGGCCGGTGCGGCTCCACGATCAGGTCGCCGTTCATCGCCCGGCACAGCTCACGCGAGACGTACAGGCCCAGGCCGCTGCCATCCTCGGCGTTCGCCCCGCTGCCCCGCGCGAACCGCTCGAAGAGCCGTGGCCGATCCTGCTCCGAGATGCCCGGCCCGTGATCGATGATCGTCAGGTTCAGCCGGTTGCGCGGCTCGTCGACCGCGATCTCGACGCTGATCGGCTTGCGCTGGCCGTACTTGACGGCGTTGTCGAGGAGGGCCCACAGGACCTGGTCGAGCTGATCGGCATCGGCCACCGCCAGCCAGCCGCCCGACTTGTCGTCGATCGAGAAGGGCACGTCGCTGGTCGCCAGCGCCTCCCACGCCCGCCGGACGCGAGGGGCCAGGCCGATCACCTCGGCCTGCGGTCGGAGGGCGCCCGACTCGAGCCGGGTGACGGTCAGCAGCTGGCGGACCATCCGGGACAGGCGTTCGGCCTGCTCGGTGATGATCGACAGGCGGCGGTCGTCGCGCTCCTCGCCGAGCTGCTCGGCGAAGGCCCGGATGCTGGTCAACGGTGTCTGGAGGTTATGGCTGACGCCGCGCAGGAAGTCGTCCTTGGCCGCGTCGAGCTCGAGCAGCTGGGCATTCTGGGCGCCGACCCGCTGGAAGAGCTGGGCGTTGCGGATGGCGACCCCGATCTCGGCCCCGAACAGCTCGAGCAGGTTCTGGTCGGCGGGCTCCCAGGCCCGGGTAGCGGGCAGGTGGCCGATGATCAGTCCCAGCCGTTCCTCGCCGGCGCGCAGCTCGGCCCGAATCGGGCGTGGTTCGCCGGGCACCGACTCCTCTTCAGCGATCATGCCGGGATCGGTGAGCAGGATGACGGCGTCGATCATCCCGAAGGCCACCCGGGCGTCCTCGGAGGCGCGGCCGACGAGGAACTCCACGCCGTCGCGCGGCGAGGCGTGCTCGATCGCGGCGAGAATCCGGACCAGCTCGCGGTTGCGCCGCTCGAGTGCCCCGGCGAGCCGGTTGTGGCTCTCGGCCAGGCGCGACAGCTCGTCGTCGCCGCCCACGTTGATCGGGGTCGACAGGTCGCCGGCCGAGACCCGGTCGACGGCCGCCGCGATCGCCCGCAGCGGCGCAGTCAGGTCGGCCGCCAGGAGGTAGGCGACGAGGACCGCGATCAGCGCGACCAGGGCCACGAACAGGAGCAGCAGGCGGGGCAGCGTGGCGACCGGATCGGGCAGCCGCTCGGCCAGGACGAGCAGCAGGCCGAAGACCGCCAACGGGATGACCGCGGCCGCGATCAGGGCAAAGGTCAGCCGGGTCCGGAAACCGATCCCGGCGCCGAACGTCGGGGCCGGAATGGTCCGGTCGTGAAACGGGCCGACCTCGTCGATGGCGGCCGGCGGGCCGCCGGCCTCCGGCGCGGCCGGCGCGGCCGGCTCCCCGCCGGACTGCCGGGGCACGGTCATTCGAAGCCGCCCGCCTCCAGCGAGACGAGGCGATAGCCCACGCCACGCACCGTCAGCAGGTGGGTTGGGCGGTTCGGGTCTGGCTCCACCTTCTGGCGCAGCCGGCGCATGGTCACCCAGACATACGATGGGTCGGCGTCCTCGGTCTCGGCCCAGCCCCGGGCGAGCAGGGTCTCGGTGGTGACCGTGTTGCCGAGGTTGGCGGCCAGCGCGTAGAGCAGGCGCGACTCGGTCGGCGTCAGGGCGACCGGATGGCCGGCCACCACCGCCTCGCGCCGATGGAGCTCGAGGACCAGATTCGGGCCGAGGACCAGGCTCTGGCGGGGGACCTTGTCACCGAGGCGCTTGAGGACCCGGTTGATCCGGGCCCGCAGCTCGGGATAGTGGTACGGCTTGGTGACGTAGTCCTCGGCGACCTCCTCGAGCAGGTCGGCCTTGTTGTCGCCGGTGTCGATCGCGGTCAGGACGATGATCGGCAGGTCGGCCCGGTCCTTCACCTCGCGGGCGAGGGTCAGGCCGTCCATCCGGGGCATCATCATGTCGATCACGAGCAGGTCCGGCCAGGCGTGCTCGAGCCGGCGCAGCGCCTCGGTCCCGTCGCGCGCCGTGGACACCTCGAAGCCGTCGGCGCGGAGCTGATCGGCGAGCACCACGAGGAGGTTCGGATCGTCGTCGACGACGAGGATCCGGGGCGCGACCGGGAGTCCATTCGGGCTGCCACTCATCATCGGCCGAGGATAGCAGCGCCATTTCGCTGTCCGAAACGCCCCGAACGGACTAGGTCGTCAGCCGAGCGTCTACGGTGCCTTGCGGTCGACGTAGCGACAGCGCGCCGCGAGGGGGCAGCGACCGCATTCGGGCTTGCGCGCGTGGCAGATCTGGCGGCCGTGGGTGATCAGGTTGACNNGTACATCTGGTCGGGCTCGAGCATCGCCAGGTAGTACTCGTGCGCCTCGTCGGCGTTCGCCTTGGCCGGGATGAGGCCCACCCGCCAGCCGACCCGCTCGACGTGGCGATCGACGGGCATGAGCGGTGTACCGAACGAGAACAGGAGCAGGACCGAGGCCGTCTTGCG